>JACQUQ010000258.1 GCA_016210175.1 Chloroflexota bacterium
GCGGCATCAGGAGAGGTGCTCGGCATTCCCCGGTGGGAGGTAGGGGCGAATCTTGTATTCGCCCCACCCTGCCCCAGGGCGAACACCAGGGCCTGCCCTGATCCTGCCGAAGGGTTCACCCCTACGGTTACCGACGCCGAAGAGGTCCCTTGATCCTGCACTAGTGCTTTGTCACGGGTGAATTGCTGGGTTGTAGGGGCGGGTTTCAAACCCGCCCCTACCGAGCGGTATCCCTCAAATCACAGATGACAAAACACTATTGAGGGCCAGCCGGGAGCGGCGGATGCGATGGTGGAGGAGAGCAACTGATGGAGAGGTCCCTACGGGTGCTGCTGGCTGCGGCAGAGGTGAGCCCCTATGCCAAGGTAGGCGGCCTGGCCGATGTCGCCGGCGCCCTGCCCAAGGCCCTGGCCCGGCTGGGGGTGGACGTGCGCATGGTCATGCCCAAGCACGGCAGCGTGGCCCGGTTCGACGGTTTCCAGCCGGTAGCGCGGGGGGGAGTGGCCACGCTGGACGGGCAGGAAGACGTTCTCCTGGAGGAGGGGTCCCTGCACGGTGTCCCGGTCTATATGGTCGCCAGCAGCCGCTTCTTCGGGCGCCCCCAGGTGTATGGCGAGCCGGATGACCTGGTCCGCTATCACTACTTCACGCGGGCCGTGCTGGAACTGCCCAAGCTCCTGGACTGGCGTCCCGACATCTTCCACCTGAACGACTGGCACACCGCGGCGGTCGCTTTTGGTTTGCGGAACCGGGCCTGGGGTGACCCGTTCTACCACGGCATGGCCTCGCTGCTGACCATCCACAACCTGCGCTACCGCGGCCCCGATGAGGTGCTGGATATCCTGTGCCAGGGCATCTACTATGCGGATGCGGTGAATACCGTCAGCCCGACCTACGCCAGGGAGATCATGACGCCGGAGTACGGCGAGGGCCTGCACGATCTGCTGCGGCTGCGCCAGGACCGGCTGTCGGGCATCATCAACGGCATTGACCTGGACGAGTTCAACCCGGCCACCGACCCGCAGCTGGCTGCCACCTTCGATGTCACCACCCTGGAGCGCCGCGTCGCCAACAAGCGGGCGCTCCAGGAGCGCAGCGGCCTGCTCCCGGACCCGGAGGTGCCCCTCATCGGCATGGTGGGCCGCTTGACGGACCAGAAGGGGTTCGACCTGGTGGCCCAGGTGCTCAATGACCTGGTGCAGAACCGCCGGGTGCAGGTGGTCATTCTGGGGGCGGGCGAGGAGCGGTACCACGCCCTGCTGCGGGACGTGGCGCAGCGCCACCCCCAGCAGGTGGCGCTGCACTTTGCCTTTGACCTGGCCCTGGCCCAGCTCATCTACGGCGGCAGCGACCTGTTCCTGATGCCCTCCCGCTTCGAGCCTTGCGGCCTGGGCCAGATGATCGCGCTGCGCTATGGGTCGGTGCCGGTGGTGCGGGCGACGGGCGGCCTGGCCGACACCGTGGCGGATGTCGGCCCCGACCTCAGTACGGGCACGGGGTTCGTCTTCCGCGACTACCAGCCTGGCGCGCTGCTCGCAACCCTGGGCCGTGCCCTGGACGCCTACCGCGACCGCGACGCCTGGCGCGGCCTGGTGCGGCGGGGGATGCAGGTGGACAACTCCTGGGACCAGTCGGCCGCGCGGTACGCGTCCCTGTACCGTAGCCTGCTGGCGGGCCGCCGGGAAGGATAATCACGGGCGTTCGGCACGCAGCCGTCAGGGTTCAGCCTCCCAGGACTGCACGCTGATGGCTGCGCGCTGGTCGCTGACTGCTCTGAGGGAGAACCGTGCAGCAGCTCTCTGTTGGCATTGACCTGGGCGGGACCACCATCTGCACCGGCCTGGCGCGCGCGGATGGGTCGCTGGTGGAGTTCCAGGTGTGGCCCACTGAGGCCGAGAACGGCCCCCACCATGTGGTCGCCCGGATGATCGCCTCCGTGCGGGCGGTGCTGGAGCGCGCCCAGGTCGACCTGGACGAGGTGAGCGGGGTTGGCATTGGCGCGCCCGGCCCCCTGGACGCCCGGACCGGCACCGTCCTCTGCGCTCCCAACCTGCCAGGTTGGCGCAACCTTCCCCTGCGGAGCCTGATCCAGGACGCCCTGGGACGCCCCACCTGGCTGGAGAACGACGGGAACGTAGCGGCGTTAGCCGAGCACCGTTTCGGCGCCGGGCGCGGCGCTCAGCATATGCTCTACGTGACCGTGAGCACCGGCATCGGCGGGGGCATTATCGCCAACGGACGGCTGTACACCGGCGCACGGGGGACCGCCGGCGAGCTGGGCCACCAGACCCTGGACGTGAACGGCCCGCGCTGCAACTGCGGCAATGTGGGCTGCTGGGAGGCCCTGGCGTCGGGCACGGCCATCGCCCGCGAGGCCCGCGCCGCCCTGGATGCGGGCCAGGACAGCCTCATCCGGGACCTCGCGGCGTATGAGGGTGAGGCCGTGTCGGCCCGGACCGTGTACCTGGCCGCACTCCAGGACGACCCGCTGGCCCGGCGCATCCTGGAGCGCGCCAGCTTCTTCCTGGGCGTCGGGTTGGTCAACCTGATCAACCTCTTTAATCCAGAGGTGCTGGTCATCGGGGGCGGGCTGTCCAAGATGGGCGACCTGCTCCTGGGGCCGGCGCTGGAGCTGGCCCGGACCCGGGCCTTCCAGCCCAATGTGCAGGAACTCCGCGTCCACCTGGCGGAGCTGGGTGACCGGGCCGGTGTCCTGGGCGCGGCGGCGTTGGGCATGACCGCGGTCGCGGACGGGGTGTACGCCGTGTGACCGGGTCGGACGCGCAGCGCGGATCCTTCCCGCTGCAAAGTATCACGCTTTATGGAAGGTCAGTAATGGTTCAGCATCCGACGGCGCTGCCCTTACCGAAGAAGGAAGGACCGCGGCATACTGCCACCGTCTCCTGGGCCCTCCTGCTCCACTTCTACCAGCCACCGCATCAGTTGCCGTCCATCATTCGGCGGGTCGTGGAGGAGTCCTATCTCCCCCTGCTGGAGGTCTTCCGCGCCCATCCGCAGGCGCGGGCGACCGTCAACATCTGCGGGGTGCTGACCGAGACGCTGTGGGAGAGCGGCTATCGGGAGGTGATCCATCAGATGCGGGAGCTGGCCGAGCGGGGCCAGTTCGAGTTCACCGGCTCGGCGAAGTACCACCCTATCCTGCCGCTCATCCCTGAGGCCGAGCGCGTGCGGCAGATCCGGCGCAATTTCCTTGCCAACCAGCACTTTTTCGGCGAGGTCTACCAGCCGCGGGGCTTCTTTCCGCCGGAGATGGCGTACAGCGCGGACATCGTCAAGTCCGTGGTGGAATCGCGCCACCAGTGGATTATCCTGAGCGGCGTCGCCTGTCCCGCGGCCTGGCCCACCACCCAGGTCTACGAGATCCCCTGGGAAGACGAGTCCCTGGCGGTGCTCTTCCGGGATGACATCCTGAGCAACAAGATCAGCTTCCAGAACATCCACGCCCACGACTTCTTGGGACACCTGCGCCACCTGAACGGCGACCATTCCCGCAGCTACGTCATCACGGCGATGGATGCCGAGACCTTTGGGCACCATATCCCCAAGTGGGAGGAGACCTTCCTGGGAGCCGTCTTCGACCTGATCCGGCCCGAGGCCCAGGCGGCCACGACCGCGGCCCTGGCCAAGGTGACCGAGGACGCCAGCCGTGCCCTTGACCCGGCGGCGGTCCCCCTCGTCCACCGCCACCTCGGGCCGGAGAGCGCCGCCGACGGCTACGCCGCCCCAACTCCGAGCATTCGGTCCGTCACCATCAGCGAGATCGTCGATGGCTTTCTCCGCGGGCCGCAGGTGCAGCCCAAGGCGTCATCCTGGAGCACCAGCGCCGAAGACCTGGCCCATGACAACGTCTTCCCCCTGTGGGACGACCCCGGCAACCCGCTGCACAAGCTGCTCTGGAAGCATATGCGGCTGGCTACCGAGATGGTGCTGGGCGCCGAGGAGATGGCCGACAACGATGCCAGCCGCAACTTTGCGGGCATCGGCCGGGCGTTGCTGGACCAGGCGTTGCACAGTTGCCAGTTCTGGTGGGCCAGCCGCCGCCCCATGTGGGACGTGAACATGGTGCACCGGGGCCTGTTGCAGCAGGAGGAGGCCATCCTGAACGCCTGCCGCGCCATCCACGTGAGCGGCTGCCCGGAGCAGGTCAAGGATGAGTACTTCTACCGGTTCGCGGCCTGCCGCGACCTGGGCAACCGGATTACCGACCTGCTCATCAATATGTAGTGCTCCTGTCAGATGTGGTTTGAGGGATACCGCTCAGTAGGGGCGGGTTTGAAACCCGCCCCTACCAGCCTGCAATACTCCGTTGATAGAGCAATAGGATCTGCCCTCACCCTTCCCCGGCTGAGCGTCGGCAGCACGCAGCACCCTGCACCTCCTGCCTTCAGCATGCTGCCGACTGCCTTCCGCGAGGGAGGGAGGGCGACGCGGAGGGACCTGTGCGCTGGGCCAATTTCCTGCACCTCTACCAGCCGCCCACCCAGTCCGAAGCGGTCACCCGTCGCATCACCGATGAGTGCTACCGCACGCTGGTGGCCCTGCTCCGGGCCGCGCCCCAGGCGCGCGTGACCCTGAACATCAGCGGCTGCCTCACCGAGCAGTTGGCCCGCTGGGACGGCGCAGACGTCATCGCCGGGCTGCGGGAGCTGGCCGAGGACGGCCGGGTAGAGTTCACCGGCTCGGCCATGTACCACGCCATCCTGCCCCTGCTCCCCCGTTCCGAAATCGAGCGGCAGATCGCGCTGAACGAGGAGACCAACCGGCGCTACTTCGGCCCCGTCTACCGTCCCTCCGGCTTCTTCCCCCCGGAGATGTGCTACAGCCCGGCGGTTGCCGAGGTGGTGGCGGCGATGGGGTTCCGCTGGGTCATCGTGGACGAGCTATGCCATGCGGGGCGCCTGGGCACCGTCCGCAGTGACACCCTGTACCGCGTCTCCGGCTTTGATGATTTCTGGGTCTTCTTCCGCAACCGGCGCTACAGTGCCGCGCTGACCTATGGGGCCTTCCCTACCGCCGCGGCCTTCCTCGCCGCGCTCGGCCCGCTCCACGAGCAAGAGGGCTATCTGCTCATCGGCACCGACGGCGAGATCTACGGGCACCATCGCCCCGGCCAGGAACGGCTGCTGGAGGAAATCTACGGGCAGACCCTGCTGCCCCCCGTCACCATCTCCGACCTCTTTCAGCACGTCTCCCGCGTGGAGGAGGCGCGGCCGGTGCCGGGCTCCTGGAGCACCTGGGAGCACGAGCTGCACGAGGGCGCGCCCTACTCCCACTGGACCTACCCCGGCAACACCCTCCAGGACCTCCAGTGGGAACTGACCGCGCGGGCCCAGGCCCTGGTGCAACAGGCGGTCGGGACGCCGGGCTATGCCGAGGCCCGCCACCTGCTGGACCAGGGCCTGCACAGCTGCTGGACCTGGTGGGCCAGTTGCCATCCCTGGTGGAGCCTGGATATGATTGGTCGCGGGCTGGCGCTGCTGCGCGGCGCGGTGGCAGCCGTCGCGCCCTCCCTGCCCGCCGAGGAGGTGGCGCAGGCTCAGGCGCTGGCCGACCAGGTGCTGGCAACCGCCCACGCCTGGGAAGCATCGGGCGAGGCGCGGCAGCGGGCCGAAGCCTTCCGCCGGGAGCATCCCGACGCGTCCTTTACCTCCCTGAGCTTTGCCGCCGCCGACCAGACCAGGAATGAGAAATGAGAAATGAGCGGGGTTCCTTCCGTTCTCCCGCGTTCCTCATCCCTCATCACTCAATGCATCGAGGGCTGCCGTGACCGTGAACCGTATCTTCCTTGGCCTGGCCTTACACAACCACCAGCCGGTGGGCAACTTCCCCTGGGTTTTCGAGAGCGCCTACCAGGATTCCTACCTCCCCATGGTGGCAGCCCTGGAAGCGCACCCCGGCGTGCGCCTGACCTTGCACTACACCGGCCCCTTGCTGGACTACCTCACCGCGCACCATCCCGAGTTCTTCCCCCGGCTGCGCGCCCTGGTGGCGCGGGGCCAGGTGGAGATCATGACGGGCGGCTACTACGAGCCGATTCTGCCCATCATCCCCGACGCCGACAAGATCGGGCAGATCCGCAAGCTCACCGAGTTCGTCGCGCGGGAGTTCGGGGCTGAGGCTACGGGGCTGTGGCTGGCAGAGCGGGTCTGGGAGCCCCACCTGCCGCGCCCGTTGGCAGAGGCCGGGGTCGCGTGGACGGTGTTGGATGACTCCCATTTCTTGATGGCTGGGCTGGAGTCCGACGATCTGCTGGGCTACTACCTCACCGAAGAGCAGAACCAGCGGGTGCAGATCTTCCCTACCCTGACGCCCCTGCGCTACTCCATTCCCTGGCGGCCCGTGCCTGAGGTCATCGAGATGCTGCGCGGCATGGCCACCCCGGAGGGAGACCGCATCGCGGTTATGGGCGACGACGGCGAGAAGTTCGGCACCTGGCCCGGCACCCGCGACTACTGCTGGGTGGAGCACGGCGGATGGATCGATGCCTTCTTCACTGCGCTGGAGGCCGAAGCCTCCTGGCTCCAGACCATCCCTCTGGGGGAGTACGCCCGGCGCTTCCCGCCGCGGGGCCGCATCTACCTGCCCACGGCGTCCTACCCCGAGATGCTGGAGTGGGCGCTGCCCGCCGCGCGTTCCGCCGCCTACCACCAGGCCGTCGAGGAGTTGCAGCGGCAAGGCCGGACGGACCTCCTCCGGTTTCTGCGGGGCGGCTTCTGGCGCAACTTCCTGGTGAAGTACCCTGAGTCCAACACCATGCACAAGAAGATGCTGCGCGTCCACGAGAAGGTGCAGCAGGCCCGCGCGCGGGGCGTGCCCGAGGGCGACGGCGGCCAGGACGAGCTATGGCAGGCCCAGTGCAACTGCCCCTACTGGCACGGGGTTTTCGGCGGGCTGTACCTGACGGACATCCGTGCCGCGACCTTCCAGCACCTGCTGCGGGGAGAGAACCAGGCCGATGCGACGCTGCGCGGCCCCGGTCCGTGGCTGGAGCCCCTGGTCCAGGACGTGGATGCGGACGGCCAGGACGAAATCCTGGTGGAGGGCAGCGCCCAGAACCTGTACCTCGACCCGGCGGAGGGGGGCAGCCTGGTGGAGTGGGACCTGCGCCGCCCGACCTTCAACGTCCAGAGCACCCTGACCCGTCGGCCCGAACCCTACCACGCCACCGTCCGGATCGAGGCGACCACCCCGGCCGAGGAGTCAGGGCAGGTACACTCCATCCACGACGCCATCCAGGCCCGCGACCCGGCCCTCCGCGATGCCCTGGCCTACGATGCCTATCGGCGTAACTCCCTGGTTGACCACTTCTTGCCGGACCATGCCACCGTGGGCGACCTGCGCCAGGCCCGCTACGAGGAGCAGGGAGACTTCGCCGGCCAGCCCTACACCGGAGCAGTGGACCAGCGCGAGGACGGCCTGGGCGTGCGCTTGTGGCGGGAGGGGACCATCCGCCAGGGCGACCGCCGGGTGCCCCTGCGGGTCGAGAAGCGGCTGGATGTCCCCCTGGGGGCCGAAGCCCTCAGCGTGGAGTATACGTTGACCAACCTGGGCAGCGAAGCGGTGCTGGGCGTGTTCGCGCCGGAGTGGAACCTGAACCTCCTGGGCGGCGGCAACCCCAACGCCTACCTCGACGTGGTGAGCGACGACCCACAGACCGTCCGCCTGGATAGCATGGGCCAGGTGGACGGGGTAGCGCGCGCGCGCGTGGGGAACCACCACCTGGGCCTCCACCTGGAGCTGGCCCCCGACCAGAAGACCTCGCTCTGGTGGTACCCCATCGAGACGGTCTCCAACTCGGAGGGTGGCGTGGAGCGCACCTACCAGGGCACCTGCCTCCTTACTCCCGTCAGCTTCTTCCTGGGGCCAGCGGATACCCTGCGCCTGCGCCTGAGCTGGTCGTTCAGCTCGTAGCTGGCCTGGGCCGCATAGAGGAGGTCAGAGGGAATGGGGCGGTGGTAGGGGCGCAGGGCCCCTACCGGTTGCCCATGCCGAAAACGTCTGCTGATCCTGCACTATGGCCGCAAGGTCGTGAGTATCCCACCCGGTGGATACCGGCCCAGCCAGGCGACGCGGGCGCAGGAAAGCCGGGCGCGGCAGCAGGTCACCGCAAGGCATACAGCACGCCATCGGAGGAGGCGACATAGATCCCGTCAGCCGTGACCGCCGGGGAGCCGCGCACTTTGCCTCCCGTAGCAAAGGCCCACTGCTGCCGCCCGGTCGCCGTGTCGAGCGCGTAGAGCTTGCCATCGTCGGCGCCGAAGTAGAGCGTGAACCCCACCAGGGAGGGAGAAGACAGGACCGGCCCGCCGGCTTTAAAGGTCCAGCGCTCCTCCCCTTCGTGCGACCAGGCATAGAGGGTGCCATCCTCGTTGCCCGCGTAGACCGCATCGGGACTGACGGCCGGGCTCCCCGCAAACCGCCCCTTTGCCAGCTTGGTCCAGACCATCCCCTTGGGCGGGGCAGGCGGCGGGACCATGCCCCAGATAAAGAGCTGCACGTGGACCGCGTAGATCTGCCGGTCCAGAAACGCCGAGCGCTCCGACGTCCGCAGCGCCCAGAAGCGCCGGAGATCGTTGCCGACGTACACCCGGCCATCGGCCACCGCAGGGGCAGACTCGACCGATCCCAGGGTGTAGAAGTGGAACAGCCGTTCCCCGTTGTTCGCCTTCAGGAAGTAGACCCAGCCGCTCCGGGAGCCGACGATCAGGAGGTCCTCCCACACCGCCGGGGAGGAGATGACCCAGCCCCCGGTGGCGAAGGACCAGCGCAGCGCCCCGGTAGCCGCGTCCAGCGCGTAGACCCTCCCATCTCCTGAGCCAAAGTAGACGGTCCCCCCGGCCACGGTGGGCGACGAAAGCACCGGGTTCCCGGTATGGTACTCCCAGAGGAGGGCGCCGGTACGGGCATCCAGGCTGAGCAGGCGGCCATCGCGCAGGCCGACGTACAGGTTCTCCCCTGCGATGGCGGGTGTGGAGTCCACCGGCCCGGTGGTGGGCGCCGACCAGCGGACGGCGCCGGTGGCTGCCTCCAGGGCAACGACTCGTCGGTCGCCCGTCGGGAGGTACACGAGGTCGCCGGCGACGACCGGTGAGGCGAGGAGCGGCTCCTCCGTGCGGAAGGTCCAGCGGACTTCGCCCTGGAACTTGGGAGCCGTGCCGGGGTCGGCCCCGGTACGGCGCACATCACGGCGGAAACTGGGCCAGGTGCCGGGCGCAGTGTCGATGCTCAGCGCGCTGGTCGGAGGCGGCAGCAGGGGCAACGGGGCAAAGTTGGTTTGCCAGACCCAGGTCATGACGGCGGCGGTGATGACCCCTGCCAGGGCCAGCGACAGCACGGAGCGGAGGCGGCTCACCGGCATCGGCGTCCAGATACGCTGGAAGGACTGCTCCACGCGGGACGGCGTGAGGTCTTCCCTGGCACCGGCGGGCCGCGTGGCCCCTGCACCGCCCACCCCGAGGTGCTCTCCCGGCAGGAACACCCCGGCGAGGGGAGAGGGATCCTCCAGCCCTACTGCCTGGCGCAGCGCGCTGGCAAACTCGGCGGGGGTCGCGTACCGGATGGGGAGGAAGGGGGCCAGGGCCTTGAGCACCACGGCATCGATCTCGCGGGTGAGTTCCGGCAGCAGGTGGCTCGGCGCGAGGGGCGCGGCGTTGAGTTGTTTCGCCAGCACCGTTTCCGGCGTATCCCCGGTAAAGGGCACGCGCCCTGTCAGCATCCAGTAGACCAGGGTCCCCAGGGCGTACACATCGCTCTGGGGCGTCAGGGGATCGCCCGCCGCGTGCTCGGGGGACATGAAGGTCGGCATGGGCGTGGTCAGGGCCGTCCGCATCAAGGGGTGGACCCCAGCGCCCAGCGTCGCCATGGCGAAATCGGCCAGCTTGACCGAGCCCTCAGGGGTCACGAAGACATTGCTGGGCTTGAGGTTGCGGTGGAAGATGCCCTGGGCGTGGGCTGCCTCCAGGGCCACTGCCACCTGGGTGGCAATCTCACCGGCGACGTCCGGGGGATAGGGCGGTGGCGGGGCATCCTTCAGGGTCAGCCCTGGCACCGGCTCCAGGGCCAGCCAGGCGGTTGCCCCCTCCGTGCCATAGTCTTCCAGGGCCACGATATGGGGATGGCGCAGCCGCTGGACTGCCGCAAGCTCGTGCAAGAAGCTCTGGATCACCTCCGATTCGGCGGCGAAGTAACGGTGGATCACCTTGAGGATCACGGGCCGGGCGGTGGTCGCATGGACCGCCCGATACACCATCGCCAGCCCGCTGCGGCCGATGGGCTCTCCAAGAATATAGTTGCCGAGCTGCTGGCTCGTTGTCGTCATGTGTGCGTGGCCGTCCTTGCGCGGAATTTCCCTTAGATAGCCCATTATAGGCGGACGTGGCTGAGAGGTCAAATGCGGGCCGATGCACGCCGTATTGTTCTTCATACGCTGGGGGGAACCCATATGTTCCGCCGGGGTGCCAATGAGCGGGAAAATCGGACGTTGCACCGCGTTGCGCGCCGCAGGACTATGGCCGGGAGGTACGGGCGTAGCGTTCGACCTGGAAGCGGTACCAGGCCATGAGCAGGCAGAGGAACAGGCCCAGCAGGCCCTCCCGGTAGCCCTGCCACTGGACGTAGCGACGATGGAACTCGCGCAGGGGCTGGGTGAGGAGCCAGCGGGGCTTGCGGGGGAGGCCGGTGGCCCGCAGGGCGCGGGCCTCGCGCTGGGCGTAGGCGTGCTGCTTGGCGAAGAGCTGGCCCACCGACGCGTAGTTGAAATGGATGATGGGCTGGGTGAGGTGCCCGGCCGCGCCCTGGAGCGTTACCACTTCGTGGGGGTCGCGGTCCTCGTCGTAGCGGGCGCGGCCCCGGCGTAGCACCCGGAGTTGCTCATCGGGCCACCACCCGGCATGGCGCACCCAGCGTCCCAGGATGTAGTTGCGCCGCGGCACCCAGAAGCCGGCGGGGCCGCCCGCCGTTCGTGCGGCCTCGCTCACCCTCGCCCGGATCTCCGCCCCGAGTTCCGGCGGGCAACGCTCGTCCGCATCCAGGAAGAAGGCCCACTCCGTGGCCGCCAGGTCCAGGGCGGCGTTGCGCTGCCGGGCGAAGGTATCGAAGGGGCGCTGGTGTACTATCGCCAGGCCCGCGGCCAGTTCCGGGGTGCGGTCGGCACTGAAGGCGTCCAGCACCAGGCGGGCATCGGCCCAGGCCAGGGTCTCCAGGCAGGCCCGGATGTGCCGCTCCTCGTTGTGGGCAATGACGATAGCGGTGATACCGGGCGTGCCTCGCTGCACCACTCCCCTCCCAGGACTGCGGGCTGCGCCAGCGTGCAGCGTTCCTCAGCCCTCAGTCCTCGATGCGCGCGACGGGCGTCAAGGCCGCCTGTACCCGGTCGCCCGGAGCGACCAGGGGCCGCACCCGGCGCGGAAAGCGGAGGTGGGTCTGCGAACCCAGCTTGATCATCCCCAGGCGCTCCCCTGCGATGAGCTGTTGCCCCGGCTGCACCCAGGAGACGATGGCCCGCGCCAGGATGCCTGCCACCTGGGTCACCGTGACCGGCACGGTCCCCCGGATGTAGGTCTCCAGGCGTTCGTTGCGCTCCGAGGCGCTGGGCCAGAGCGCAGGCCGGTGCGCGCCCGGCCGGTAGTGGGTGCCGACGACGGTCCCTGCCAGGGGCGACCGCTGCAC
This sequence comes from Chloroflexota bacterium, assembly GCA_016210175.1. Taxonomy (GTDB): domain Bacteria; phylum Chloroflexota; class Dehalococcoidia; order SHYD01; family JACQUQ01; genus JACQUQ01. Next base: position 11,689 of record JACQUQ010000258.1, read on the forward strand.
GTGGACGTCCAAGAGGGACAGGAAGATGACGACCTCCCACATCTCCTGCTCCCAGTAGCCATCGACCACCGGGCGCACGTCCAGCACCCGCCCATCAGCCGGGGCCATGAGGAGGTCCGACCGCTGCGGCGCGACCCGTGGCGGGTCGCGGAACAAGTAGAGGAGCGCCGGCACCGCCAGCGCGGAGGCCAGCCCCAGGACCGGCCGCACGCGCCACCCCAGGAGCGCGCAGCCCAGCAACGCCAGCACCGGACCGCGGGCCTCGCGGCGGGCGGCCCCCACCGCGTTGCTCCCGATCGGGTGCGGTGGGGGCGACATGGGGCTCCCGGGAGGGGTGGGGTTCATCGTGGACCTCCTTGAGCGCCAGGGGTGGACGCGGCCTCCTCGGGAGGGCGCACCGCCCGGTAGACGAAGGCCGGGGGCAGGTTGCGCAACACCAGATGGCGCGCCACGTGGGCAAACTGGGCCCGGAGCAGGGGTTCCAGGTGGAAGGGGGAGTACTGGTAGGCGACGAGCGCGCCCCCCGGTTCCAGGATACGGTAGGCTGCGGCCACAATGGCCCGGCCTACCCCGGCCGGCAGCGTCGAGAACGGGATGCTGGACACGACATACGCCGCGCTGGGCAGGCCGCGCTCCGCCAGGTACTGCGGCAGGGCCTCCGCCGAGCCTTCGATGACTTCCAGGCGGTCATCGGGGAAGCGGCGCCGCAGGTGTTCGGCGAAGGGAGGGTAGATCTCGACTGCCAGCACCCTGGCCTGGGGGGAGAGGTGCCGGAGCAACGGCCCGGTGATGGCGCCCGTGCCCGCGCCCAACTCCACCACCAGCATGGCCCGCGCGGGGTCGATCAGGTCTAGCATGCGGCGAGCCAGGTAGTGCGAACTGGGGGTCACCGCGCCGATGGTGCGCCAGTTACGGAGGTACGCTTGGAGAAAGGATAATCGTTCCATGCGGTCCTTGGCGGGGGCTCCCGCGTTGGGGTGGCGCCGGAGCGCCGGGTTAGAAGGTGCCGAGGCGGTCGCGCAGGGGAGCGGGGCGATGGCGCCACGCGGCCGCCGCGGTGCCCAACACCGCGTAGCCGCCAAAAACGGTCCCGAAGATCACGGCCAGCACCGGCCCCGGCAGGAAGATGCAGCCAAGCAGCCCGATAGGCCCACCCAGGAGCAGGTACGAGGGGCGTGAGCGCACGGAGGACGCCGACTCGAAATGCACCCGGCTGACCATCAACGCGGCCAGGCTGAGGGCCGCCAGAGCATACGCCATTTCCGGCAGCCCCAGGGGTATCGAGGCCAGGGCCGCCAGGACGCCGCCCGCGGCGGTAATCGGCAGACCACTGAAGCCGCTCCGCCCTTCCTCCAGGTTATACCGGGCCAGGCGGAAAGCGCCCGCCCCGGCGAAGATGGCCCCGGAGAGCGTTGCCAACGGCCACTCGGTGCCCAGCGGCCCCGCGGCCAGCAGGGTAGCCGGCGCTGCCCCGAAGGCCACCAGATCGGCCAGGGAATCGAGCTGTCGGCCCATGGGAGACGTCAGGCGCATCTGGCGGGCCAGGGTTCCGTCCATGCCGTCCAGCAGCACACAGACCAGGATCAGCCGGAGCGCCAGGTCCGCGTCGCCCCGGACCAGGGCCTGCAAGCTCAGGATGGCCGCAGCCAGGGACAGCAGGGTGACCAGGTTCGGCATGCTCGCCTGAAAGGTCGCCCAGGCAGCCACGGGGAGCGGCCGCTGCTCGGACGCCCGCCGGTCCTGGAGCCAACCGCGGGCACGTGCGAGCCGTGGCAATGGCTCCTCCGCCCCGGAGGGGTTCGCGGCGGGTCTACGGTGCAGCCGCACCTTGCACTCCTCTTTCTGAGTTCGTGACCCTTTCCCTGGACGGGAAAGTCGAGCGGGGAAGACGGCTTCAGGCAAACCCCATACCGCCGTCGCTTCACCCGGATGTGGCGCTTCCCCGTTCTCCGGGGACTCCGCCATTGGGTAGGGTCCAACGAACTCCCCTTGTCCCCTACCGCCGTGGGCTAACGCCGCCCATTATACCAGGGGTCCCCCGATCCCACAACTAGCGGGAGTGCCCTTTCCGAAGATTTCCCGCCGTACTTGCCAGCGGCCGCGCCCCGGCGCTATGCTGGAC
>JACQUQ010000259.1 GCA_016210175.1 Chloroflexota bacterium
GTCCCCAGCCCTCAGTCCTCGCGCATTCGCCGTGGGCCTGGTGGCGGCGGCCCTGGGGCTACTGCTGCTCTGCGAGCTGGTCTACCTGCGGGACGTGTTCAACAACCGCATGAACACCGTCTTCAAGGTCTCCTACCAGGCGTGGGCGTTCCTTGCTGTGGCCTCGGCCTTCGGCCTATACTATGGGCACGCTGCCGGACGGTGGGGCCGCGGGCGGAGCGTCGTCCTGGGTGGTCTGGCGGTGGCGCTGCTGGCGGCTTTCATCTACGTGCCGATGGCGCTGTTCAACCGCACCGAAGCCTTCAGCCGTCCCCCGACCCTGGACGGGCTGGCCTTCGTGGACTCCGACCAGCGCGCGGCAGTGGACTGGCTCTGGACCGCGACCGCGGGCCAGCGAGCGGTGATCCTGGAGGCGTCGGGGCCGCAGTACAGCGGGTTTGCGCTGATGTCCAGCCGCACCGGGCTCCCGACCCTGCTGGGGTGGCCGGGGCACGAGGTCCAATGGCGCGGGCCGCTGCCGGTGTTCAACGAACGTCAGGGGGCCATTGACCGGATCTACCAGGCCCCCGACAAGGCGGCGGTGCTGGGTCTGCTGAAGCAGTACGGCGTCGGGTATGTCATCGTTGGCCCGGCGGAGCGCAGCGTGTACTCGGCCGCAGGGCTGGACGCCTTCGACGCGGCCCTGGAAGTCGTCTTCCGCCAGGGGGCTGTGACCATCTACCGGGTGCCGGGTCGGGTGGGGAGGACTGCGGGATGAGCCGGGGGTTCCAACGTACATGAGCGCCAACCTCAGCCCGCGCGAGCACATCCGGCCAGAGCCGTTCCTTGAGCCAGTCGAAAGGAGCGGCGGCGTCCCCCTTCGGCACGGCTCAGGGCAGGCTTCGGCCGGCTCAGGGGACGCCGCGCGGCCCAAAAAGTCACAAGCCCTCGGCCCGCGCGAGCGGACCGCCTGGGTGCTCGTGCTGCTGCTGGCGACGGCGGTGCGCTTTGCGGGTCTGGGGACGCTCCCCCTGACCTCCGGTGAGGCGGACCGCGCCCTGGCCGCCCGGAGCCTGCTGCTGGGTGAAGCGCCCGGCGTCTGGGACGAGCCGACGCTGGAGGTCCTGGTCGCCGGGGCCTTCTTCCTGTTCGGCGAGAGCGAGGTGACGGCCCGGCTGGTCCCGGCCCTGGCCGGGGTGCTCACCGTGGCGCTGGCGTGGCTGTTCCGGCCGGGCTGGGGCCGCGGGCCGGCCCTGGGCGCAGCCGCGCTGCTGGCCCTGTCACCGGGTATGGTCGCCTTCTCCCGCTCCGTCGGGCCGGAGTCCCTGGTCGCTGCCCTGCTCCTGGCGCTGCTGTGGGGCATCGAGCGCCTGGCCCGCGCGCCCGCTCCCTGGGTGCTCCCGACGCTGGCGGCGCTCCTGGCGGTGCTGCTCCACCTGGGCAGCGCAGCCGTGACCGCGCTCCTGGTGCTCGCAGGCGTCTCGGCGACCCGGTGGGCCGTGGCCGGGTGCGCCCATCCGTCGGCCCTGCGGGATGCCCTGGGCCACGACCGGGACCGCGCCGCGTTCGTGGGAGTCGCCTTCCTCATCCCCTTTACCCTCATCGGCTCAGGCGGCTTCCTCTATCCGGTGGGGTTTGGCTTCCCCTCTCTCCTGGCGTGGCTTACTGCGTTCGAGCCGGGTGCGGGCGAGGTCGGGGTGTTCCCCTGGCTCACGCTGGCCCTCTACGATCCGGCGGCGGTCGTGCTGGGGACCCTGGGCACGGGCGCGGCGCTGGCGCGCTCCCGAAGGCAGTCAGGACCGAGCGCCCGGCTCCTGTGGGCCGGTGGTGGGCTCCTGGCCGCGGCCCTGGTGCCCGATTCCGGCGGCCTCCTGACGGCCTTGCTGCCGCTGCTGATGCTGGGCGGTGGGCCGGTGGGCCGCGTCTGGGAGGAGATGGCCCCGTCCACCCGGCGGTGCGGGGGGCTGGTCTTCCCGGTGGCCGCAGCGCTGGGCGGCGTCCTGACGCTGGGCACCATCCACAGCCTGGCGTATCTGAACTTTGTCGCCGGCCCCACCGAATGGTTTGGGGAACCCCGTCCCGATCGGGCAACGCTCACGCTGCTGCGGACGCTCCAGCCACGCCACCCGGCGGCCGCGCCGCACCTCCTGACGGCGAGCGACCTGGCCGTAGACCAGAACCTTCCCGCGCCCGTCCGCTGGGCGCTGCGCGACCGGGGCGGGGTGCGCTACGTTAGCAATGCCAGCGAGGGACCGGCGCTGGTGCTGGTTGCTGACGCGCCGGAGCGTCCCAATCTTAGCGGGTACACCGCGCGGTCCCTGCCCCTGGAGACCCGCTGGCGACCCGACCGCGTGGACCTGCCGGGCCTGTGGCGGTGGTTCCTGGTGCGCGCCGCCTACGGTGCTGCCCCAGGAGAACGCCGCCTGACCCTCTACCAACGGAGCTAGTTTCGGTTATGGCCGTCATTCCCGCCGCGCCCGCTCCGGCTGCATACCAAGAGGACCGCCCGCTGCCGCCGCGCCCAACCCGCTGGCGCATTACCCTGGACGGCGAGCAGCTTCTCTACCTGCTGTTGCTGGCTGTGGCCGCCGCGCTGCGCTTCTGGGACCTGGGATCCCGCGCCCTGCACCACGACGAGAGCCTGCACGCGGTCTATAGCTGGTACCTCTACGTGGGGCGCGGCTATCTCCACGATCCCATGATGCATGGTCCCTTTCAGTTCCACGCCACCGCGCTCATCTACTTCCTCTTTGGCGACTCCGATACGACGGCGCGGGTGCTGCCCGCGCTGTTCGGCACCGCGCTGGTGGGCCTGCCGTATTTCCTGCGCTCCCAACTGGGGCGGACCGGCGCGCTGGCGACCGCGGCCCTGCTGACCTTCTCTCCGGTGCTGCTGTACTACAGCCGGTTCCTCCGCAACGACATCTACAGCGCCGTGTGGCATATGACCCTGGTGATCTGCCTGTGGCGCTACCTCGAAAGCGCAGCGCGGCGCTACCTGTACCTGGCGGCCGCGGCCCTGGCCCTGGCGTTCGCCACCAAGGAAGTCGCCTACCTTACGGTCGCCATCTTCGGCGCCTACCTGCTGCTAACCACGCTGCCGGAGGTGCTGCCGCGCCTGGCCCGCGGGCTGCACCTGAAGGGGCTCTCGCCGCGGGCGGAGTTCCTGGTGCTCCTGGGCACCCTGACGCTGCCCCTGGGCGCCGCAGCCGTCCTCCTGGTGTGGCACGCCCTCGGCCTCACCCCACCCCCGGCGGCGCCCTCGGTCGAGCGGACGCTGCTCGTCGCCGGGTCGGTGGGCGGGCTGGCCCTGCTGGGGGCCGCGCTCGGGCTGCGCTGGAGCCCGCGAGCCTGGCTCATCTCGGCTGCGGTCTTCTTCAGCATCTATGCCACCCTATATACCACCTTCTTCACCAACCCACCGGGGTTTGTCTCCGGGATCTGGGGCTCGCTGGAGTACTGGATGGCGCAGCAAGACGTGCGCCGGGGCGGTCAGCCCTGGTTCTACTACCTGGTCTTGCTGCCCCTGTACGAGTTCCTGCCTTTGGCCGTGGTGGGGACCGCCGCAGCCGTCAAGTTACGGCGCGACCCGCTTTCCCTGGCGCTGACCCTGGTGGCCATCGTGGGCGCCGGCGCTGCCTTCGCCCAGCACGACGGGGGCGGGCTCGCGGCCACGACGGGGCTGCCCGGCCCGGTGGCCCTGGTGGTCCCGGCGGCGGTGGCCCTGGGCGCAGCCGTGGCCCTGATGCTCCGGCGCTGGGAGGGCCTGGGGTCCTTCACCGGGTTCCTGGTCTTCTGGCTGGCCGGGAGCGTGCTGGCCTACTCCTACGCGGGCGAGAAGATGCCCTGGCTGTCGGTCCACCTGGTCCTCCCCCTCATCCTGCTGGCTGGGATGTCCCTGGGCCGGCTCCTGGAGCGGATGGCCTGGCGCGCCGCCTGGCGGGACGGCAGCATGCTGGTGGTCCCGGCGCTCCTGCTGACGCCGCTGGCAGTGGGGGCGCTCCTGGCCCGGAGCGCCGCCCTGTCCCCCTCGTGGACCAGCGTGGGACCGGCGGCGCTGCTGGCCCTGGGAGCCCTCCTGTCCTATGCCTTCCTGGACCTGACACGCCGCAGCGGACTACGGCGGCTGGCGGCGCTGGGCGCGCTGGCGGGACTGCTGGTGCTGGCGGCGTTCACCGTTCGGACCGCGTGGCAGGCGGCCTACTACCACGGCGACATCCCGGTGGAGATGCTGGTGTACACCCAGACCTCGCCGGAAGTGCCGAAGATCCTGCGGGACATTGACGAAGTGGCCCGGCTTTCCGGCCAGGGAAAGGACCTGCCCATTACGGTGGATGCCCAGGACGGCTTCACCTGGCCCTGGCACTGGTACCTGCGGGACTATACGCGGGTGGATTACCCTACCCTCAACGCCCCCTCCGGCCCCCCGGCGGGGTCGGTGCTCCTCCTGGCCGCGGCCAATGAGGCGGCCAACCGGCCCTACCTCAGCAAGTACGGCAGCGGCCGCCGCTTCCCCCATCGCTGGTGGTTCCCCGAAGACGGCTACCGGGGCGCGACGGTGCCGGGCCTGGCAGCGGGGCTGACCGACCCCGGCACCCTGCGGACCTGGTGGCGCTACGTCCTCTACCGGGAGCTGCCCACCAGCCTGGGTTCCGCCGATGCGCTGGTGTACCTCCCCAAGGACCTGGGAGGCGCGACCCTGTTCTCTGCTCCGAGTGCTCCCGTGGACGCGTACGCGAGCCTGGCACGAGACCTCCCGGTGGCCGGGGCCATTGCAGGCCGCGGCCGCGAGGCCGGCGCCTTCGAGGGACCGCGAGGCCTGGCGGTGGACCGGGAGGGCAACCTGTACGTGGCCGACGCCCTGAACCACCGGGTGCTGAAGTTCGACCCCACCGGGCAGTTCCTGGCGCAGGTCGGGCAGTATGGCACCGGGGAGGGCGAGTTCCGGGAGCCCTGGGGCCTGGCGGTGGACCGGGAGGGCAACCTGTACGTGGCCGATACCTGGAACCACCGCATCCAGCAGTTCGACGCCCAGCTGCGCTTGGTAGCCGCGTGGGGCGAGTTCGCCAACGTCACCGGCCCGCCCACCAGCAGCCCCGGCCTGTTCTTCGGCCCGCGCGCCATCGCCATCGACGGCGACGGCAATCTGTGGGTGACGGACACCGGCAACAAGCGGGTGCAGAAGTTTGCGCCCGATGGCCGGGCGCTGGCGGTGTTCGGCGGCGCTGGGACCGGGCCGGGGCGGTTCGCCGAGCCGGTGGGCATCGCCATCGCCCCCAACGGCGATATCCTGGTGGCCGACACCTGGAACCGGCGGGTGCAGCGCTTCGACCGGAACTTCACCTTCCTCTCCGAGTTTCCGGTGCGGGCGTGGCCGGGCGAGGGTATCCTGAACAAGCCCTACCTGGCGGTGGAGCCGGGCGGCGCCATCCTCGTCACCGACCCGGAGTACCACCGGGTGCTGCGCTTCTCCCCCCAGGGCGTGCCGCTGGCGGCCCTGGGGCGCTTCGGGACCGGCCCGGCGGAGGTGCAGCTTCCCATCGGGGTGGCCGTGGACGAGCGCGGCCAGGTCTACCTGGCCGATGCCGGCAATCACCGGGTCCTGCGGCTCGACGCCCTCCGGGAGGGCTGAGTGCTGAGGACTGAGCGATGAATCCCACGTCCCCCTCTCAGTCCTCAGTTCTCAGCCCTCAGCCCCGGATGCTTGCGCGGCGTGCCCGCGCCGCGCGCGGGGCTTGGCTCCTCGGCGCCCTGGTCTTCGCCATGCTGGGGCAGGGCGCCTGGCTGCTCCAGGGTCCGCTGGTGGACGGGTTGGTGGGGTACACCCTGGCCGTCCTGTGCCTGCTGCGTGCCAGCCCCGGAGCGCCTCTCCCACCGGACCTCTTTCCTACCAGGGAAGAGGGCGGCCCCCCGTCCCGCAGCGGGGCGGGGCTGGAGGAGAGGTCCAACCTCCCCGTGCGCCCGGCGTCCTGGCCCGACCGCACCGGCTGGGCCTTGCTGGCCCTGGGCGCGGGCGCCATCCTGATCGGATCCCTCCGAGGCAGCCTGGAGCACACCGCCAGCGCCCTGGCCCTCCCCTACCTGAGCGGGGTGCTGCTCCTGCTGGTGGGGGTGATGCCCCCTCTCCACTCCCTGCACGGCACGCGCGAGCACGCGCCGATCCTTTCCCTCATCACGAAGGCATCGGCCGCAAGCCGGGGGGTCGGTCTGCGGCTTGGCTTCGGCCTCGCCGCGCTCTGCCTCCTGGGGCTGGCGCTGCGCGTCATCCGCCTGGGCGAGTTGCCCCTGGGGGTCTGGTATGACGAAGCGGCCATCGGGCTGGAGGCCGTCCGCATCCTGGAGGACCCCAGCTTCCGCCCGCTGTACTCCCAGGGAACCACCTCGCCCGCGGCCTACCTCTCCGCCGTCGCCGGGTCGCTGGCCCTCTGGGGGCAGACCGTGGAGGGCCTGCGCTTCGTGTCAGCGCTGGCGGGCGCCCTCACCGTCCCGGCCTGGTACGCCTTCCTCCGCGAAGGGTTCCCGGCCCGCGTCGCCCTGGCGGGCACGCTGCTCATGGCCGTGAACCGCTGGGACCTCACCTTCAGCCGCCTGGCGATGCAGGGGGTGATGGCCCCGCTGCTGGAGGTCGCCGTCCTGGGGCTGCTGCTGGCGGCCCTGCGCCGGGGCAGCCTGCTCCTGGCGGTGGCGGCGGGCCTGGTCCTGGGCGCCGGCCTGGCTTTCTACTCCGCTTTCCTGGCCTTCCCCCTGGTGATCGGGGGCTACCTGGCCTTGCGCCTGCTCACCGAGGCCGACTTCTGGCGCGCCGCCCGGCGGACCCTGGCGCTCTTCGCGCTGGCCGCGCTGCTGGGAGGGCTGCCGGTGCTGACCTTTGCGGCCTTGCACCCGGAGACCTTTGGCGGGCGGATCGCCCAGGCCGCGATGACCGACCACACCGGGGCACGCGGCCTCGTCGCGACCCTGGCCGAGACCACGGACAAGCACCTGCTGATGTTCCACCGGGAGGGCGACTACAACGGCCGCCACAACCTGCCCGGCGCTCCCATGCTGGACCCGCTGACCGGCGTCCTGGCCGCGTTGGGCCTGGGCTGGAGCCTGCGCCACCCGCGGCAGCCCTTCTCCGTCCTCGGCGTGCTGTGGCTGGGGATCATGCTCCTGCCCGGTATCCTGTCCCTGCCCTTCGAGGCGCCCCAGGGCCTGCGGGCCATCGGCGCGCTGCCGGCGGTCCTGCTCCTGGCCTGCACCGGCCTGGACCGGCTGTGGTCGGCCGCGGATACGGTGCTCGGTCCCGCCCGACGCCATCAGGGAACGGCCGTCGTGGTGGGGCTGCTGGCCCTCATGGCGACGCTCAACGTGGATACCTACTTCCGCCGCCAGGCCCAGGACGCTGCTGCCTGGGCCGCCCACTCCACGGCGGAGACCATCATCGGCCGGCGACTGGCGGGCCTGCCTGCGGGCCGCGACGAGGTCTACCTCTCCGGGCTGTACCGCGACCATCCCACCATCCGGTTCCTGGCCGGGCCCACTCCGCTCGTCCATACCTTCACCGCCGCCGCCGACCTGCCCCTGCGGTCGGGCAGCGCGACAACCCTGCTGTTCCTGGAGCCGCGCGAGGAGTACGCGTACCGCCTGCTGCGGCGCTGGTATCCTGGGGCCACGTGCGAGGAGGTCACGGTCCGGCCCGGCGTGATGCCCCCGGTGATGTACGCCTGCACGGTTCCGGGAGCAGCGGTACGCTCGGTGCAGGGCCTCGACCGCACCCTGCTAGGGGGGACAGAGGGGCTTCCCGGCCGGGCCGGTGGGCAGGACGGCGAGGCCGTGACCCTGCACTGGGGCGCTGGCGAGGTCATGAGCGCGCCCCTGACGGCGACGTGGACCGGGGCCGTCCACGCCCCGCAGGCGGGAAGCTACGGCCTGCGGGTCACGGGGACCGCGGCGGAGGTGGCGGTCACGGTGGACGGAGCGCGCCTCCTTGAGGGTCCGCAGCGGGAGGGCCGGGTCGATCTGGCCCAGGGGATCCACCGCCTGGAGGTTTCGGCCAGCGCGCTCACCGCCCAGGGGTTCTTGCGGCTCCTGTGGCAACCTCCCGGCGCGGCCTGGCAGCCCCTGCCTGCGGCCCAGGCGTTTCGGACGCCCGTTGTCCCCGTGGGCCTCACCGGCAGTTACTACCCGAACCCCGACGGGAGCGGGCCACCGGCGTTCCGGCGGGTGGACCCGACCATCGCCCTCTACTTCCACCTGGTCCCGCTGGAGCGTCCCTATGCGGTAGAGTGGACCGGGTCGCTCCTGGTCCCGGCACCGGGCAACTACCGCCTGGGGCTGCGCGCCATCAGCGCCGCCAGCCTCACGCTGGAGGGGATGCCCGTGGTCGAGGTAACTGTTCCAGGGCAGCAGCAGGAGCGGGAGGTCACGCTGGCCCAGGGCAGCTACCGCCTCCGGCTCCGCTTCCGCGACCAGGACAGCTACTCCCAGGTCTATCTGCTGTGGGCTCCGCCGGGGGGGACGCTTCAGCCTATCCCCCCGGAGGCGCTCCGTCCGTGGTGACTCCTCGCGGTCTGGTGGGAAAAGTTGTCCGACCCCGCCTTACCCCACCCGTACCGGCTCCTGGGCATAGTGGATGCGGGGCGCCGTCAGCCGCCCGGCCAGCAGCACCGCCAGCGTCAACGGCCCCAGGCGGCCGACGAGCATCGTCATGACAATGATGAGGGAGCCTACCGGCGAGAGGTTCGGGGTGATACCCGTCGTTAGCCCGACGGTGCCAAAGGCTGAGACCGTCTCAAACAGCAGGTGCAGGAAGGGCGCCTCCTCGGTAAAGGCCAGCAGATAGGCAACGACGAAGACGAACGCGACGGAGAGCAGAGCAATCGCCAGCGCCCGGTATACCAGCGCAGGCGGGATCGTCCGGCGAAAGGCCTGCACATCGCTGCGGCCCAAGACGGTTGCAATAATAGCGACCAGCAGCGCGCTGAACGTATTGAGGCGAATGCCGCCAGCGGTGGACGCTGCCGCGCCGCCGATGAACATCAGTCCAACGAGCAAGAACAGCGAGTGCTCGGTCAGCCCAGCCGTATCGACCGTATTGAAGCCGGCGGTGCGCGCCGTGACCGACTGAAAAAAGGCATTCAGGAGCTTGTCCGGCCACGCCAGCGGCCCCAGCGTGGACCGGTTGTTCCACTCGGCCACCAGCACGGCGGCGGTCCCCAGCACCCAGAGCACGACGCTGGTCACCAGCACGATCTTGCTGTCCAGGCTGAGGCGGACGAAGGAGCGCTGGCGCGCGATATTGGCCAGGGTTATGTAGCTCAGCCCCCCGGCCATGATGAGGGCGGCCACCGTGAGCACCACCACCGGGTCGGATTGGTAGCCGATCAGGCTGCGGAAATCCCCCGCGATATCGAACCCGGCGTTATTCAGCGCCGAGACAGCGTGAAAGACCGCAAACCACAGCGCCTTGCCCGGCGGGCGCTCCCCCACGAAACGCAGAAACAGGATGACCGCGGCGACCGCCTCAAGGCTGAACATCATCAGGGCAATGTTGCGGGCCAACCGGGTTGCTTCACCGATACCGAACGCACCCACCGCCTCACGGACGAGCAACCGCTCGCGCAGGGTGAGTCGTCGGCCCAGGAGCATAAAGACCAGCGATGCCCCGGTCATGAAGCCCAATCCGCCGAGCTGAATCATGAGCAGGATCACGGCCTGGCCTAGCCCGCTCCAGTAGGTCCCGGTATCCACCAGCACCAACCCGGTGAGGGTCACGGCCGACGTCGCGGTGAAGATCGCGACCCGCGGCGAGGTCCACTCTCCGCCCGCGCTGGAGATGGGGAGCATGAGCGCCAGGGTACCGAGGGCAATGGCCGCGGCGAAGCTGGCAGCGAGGACCAACGCCGGGGGCAAGGGACGCCGCGGGAGCTTGCGCGGCGTCACGACCACGCGCTCAGGAGGCAACCGCAGCGGCCGGATGATGATATCGCCCGGCCGTCGGCGGTACTGAGGCGCAGGTACATTCATCGCCCTCTCCTCTCAGGCTGGCGCCGCGCGGTGTGGGTATTCTGGCGTGCCCTCATCATCCCCGATCCTCTCGTCCTCCCGTGATCCCCCTCAGACCACCCTGGGCTATTGTAACGTCAGCGGTGCGGCGTGGGTAGAGGTACCTGGGTGGTGGCTCAGATGCGGTGAGGGTGCAGGGCGCTACGCCTCCGACGCCGCTCGTGGTATGATGGCAGCGCAATCCCCCAGGGGCTTCCCGCCACACGCCGGGAGGAGGCACACCATGGACCGCGCGCGCCTCATCCAGGACCTGCACGGCATCGTAGGCCACGACGGCGTCCTCTTCGCTCCCGAAGACCTGCTGGTGTACGAGTACGACGGGTCCATCGACCGGGGGCTGCCCTCGCATCACCCACTACCCCTAGCGTGTTGACGGCCAGGAGACCACAACAGATTGTGCCACGGGGCGCACACAAAAACGCCTGACCGTAACCTGACAGCAACAGGCTGACCGCAACAGCGCCGGGGCATGGCGAGAAGGAGGAAGCCATGTCCCGCAGCCCCCGCAGCCCGCAGCATCGTTCCCCCGGCGAGGGGTCTATCTCCCAGCGCACGGATGGCCGCTGGTGCGGCGCCCTCATGGTGAACGGCAAGCGCACCTACGTCTACGGCCGCACCCGTGCCGAAGCCGTGGACAAGCTGCGCCGCCTCTCCGACCAGGCCCGCCATAGCGGGCGGCTCCCCGACCCCGGCACCCTCACCCTGGGCGCCTTCTTGCACGCCTGGCTGGACCAGGCAGCCACCCGGCTCCGGCCCGGCAGCTACGCCACCTACGAGACCCTGGCCCGGTTGCACGTCCTCCACTACCTGGCGAACGTGAAACTCTCCCGGCTCCAACCCCTGCACGTGGTCCGGCTCCAGGCCGACCTTGCCCGCTCCGGCCGGGGCACCCGCCGCCGCCAGATGGTCCGCAGCTTCTTGCACACGGCCCTGGGGGACGCCGTGCGGTGGGGGCTGCTGACCACCAACCCCGTCGCCCAGGTGGACGCCCCCCGGCACGAACCGAAAGAGCCCGCCCTGTGGACGCCGGAGCAGACCGCCGCCTTCGTGGGCGCCGTCCTGGAAGGACAGGGCGGGCAGTACGGCTACCTGTTCGTCTTCTTGCTGGCGACGGGCGTCCGGGCGGGGGAAGCCCGGGGCCTGTGCCCCGAAGACGTGGACGGGCCGGCGGGCACCGTCCGCATCGCCAGGCAGGTTACCTTCGTTCGCAACCGCCCCGTGGACCTGCCGCCTAAGAGCCGGAGCGGGAAGCGCACGATCTCCCTGCCCGCCTGGGGCCTGGAGGCCCTGAAGCGCCAGCGGGCGCTGGGGGCAGCGTGGCGCCTCAAGGCGGGGGCTGCCTGGCTGGGTGGGACCCGCATCTTCACCGCCGAGACCGGCGCCCCCCCCAAGGCCAGCACCCTCCGTAGGTCCCTCCACCGGCTCGCTGCCCGGCTGGGACTGCCTCCGCTGCGGATTCACGACCTGCGGCACATCTCGCTGAGCCTGCTGGCGATGGCGGGTGTGCCCGTCAAAGTTGCCCAGGAGCGGGCGGGCCACAGCACGCCCAGCGTCACCTTGAGGGTCTACACCCACGTCTTGGGGGACGGCGACCGGGCGGCCGCAGCCGCCCTGGACGTGCTGCACCCCGGCCCCGCAGCGGAAGGGAGCATCAAGATGTAGGGCCATGACGAACGTGCTATCATTCAGGTAGTGGCCGTGGGGTGGACCTGGCCCGTCCCGCAAGTCCGACGCCCACACGTCGGAGCCCCCGTCCTCTCCCCTTACACCATGTGGGAGGTGTGCTTTGGTAGTGCCCTTTGTGGTTCCCAATGTACCGGTCGAAGATTTCATCCGGTGGCTGAAGGCGTATACCCAGGATCATGGCTTCTCCTTTCCAACCAAGACCGCCAAGATTGTCCTGCGCCCCGCAACGATACCCTGGGTCTTGGAGCCTTTGGACGAGGAAGGGAATGAGCCGCCGCCCACCACTATCAAGGTCGTAATCGGCGGCGAATGGCAAGGGGCCGATCCGGTTCCCACTCCCGCAGGGCCTTTCATCACCCTGGAGTTGCAGCCACTGATTGCCTCCGATTCCAACTTCCAAGGCAAGGCAACTTGCCATTACGATGAGGTCTTTCCCTACTTTCGTCAATTGCTGGAGGCGATAGAACGGCAGTGGTCGGCGTTAGTCCTGCCGGGTTGGGAAAGGATGTGGCGCAACAGCAGGCTTAAGGGACTGGCACGGTACTGGTCCGACGCCTCGGCATCGGCCAACCCGACCCAGGAACCGCCCGCCCCGGAGCAGCCTGAGCGGGCGGTCACGGCACAAGCTCGTAAGCGGGGGCGTCCCACAGGCTCATCGAACTACGACCGGCCAACGAAGCGAAGGATGATAGCGAAGATGGTAACACTACATGAAGAGAAGTACAGCCTGGAGAAGATAGCCGAGGCGGCAGGCGTTGACCGGAATACGGTCGCAAAGTGGCTTGCTGAGGTAAAAGACGTTGACCGGGACATCATCGCATCGTGGGCTGCTGAAGAAAATGACTGAATAAACTCAGCAAATCAACTGCATTTCAACCGCAATTATTTTGCTGACAGTACTGATACAGCATGATAACCTCCTCGTAGAAGCTTCTACGAGGAGGTTTTATTATGCGCAAAGTGCTCGTTGCACTCGACAACGACGAATTCGACAAGCTCGAACAGCTCGCTCAAAAAGAGGAGCGCATCGTTGAGCAGCAAGCACGCTTTATCATCAAGCGTGCGCTGCAAACCGCTGCGCCACGCCCTGCGCCGGGGGAGGAGGCGAGCGATGCGTAGACATGATGATGCCCGCACCCCGGACGCTTGGCGGCAGGACGGGGGCCGGGCAGCAGGACAAGCGGGCAACAGTGCCCGGCACGCTGATTTTACACCCGTGGCCCTGGCGGTGTACAAGCCGGGCCGGGGGCGTCATGCGGGATGGTGCATCGTCAGCAAACTGACCCGGCTGACGGGACAGGCCGAGCCCGTGCTTGCCGTCGTCTGGCGCTCCCAGCGGGGGACCACCGACATGATCAGCGTCCCCCAGGCCGTCATCACCTACGCCCGTGCCGCCGGCGCCCGATGGTTTTACTTGCGGGATGACCGCCGCCGGGCCATGTCCCGCACCCCCCTGGAGGCTCTGGAGCGGGGCATCCTTGGCGCTGGCGACGGCGAGCGGTACGTCCGTCTCGATGACATGGAGCAGGTCCCCTGGCGAGACTGGGAGTATGCCGAGCGGGTGGTGCGCCTGGGCGCCCACGGCGACGGGCAGCCCGCACGAGTTGACGATAACCGGGAGCAAGCGCAACAGCTTACGCTCGCATTGTGAGCGTAACATGACCACTACCGACACGACCATGCTTTTGGCTGCCCTGAGCCTCGCAGACCGAGGGTTCTCCGTTTTCCCCACCTGCTGGCCCGTCTTCCCGGACGGGCCGGACGGAGAAGCTCTCTGCGCCTGTGGTGCGGGCCACAGGGGGCGGGACATCGGCAAAGCTCCGGTGGGGCGGCTGGCCCCCCACGGCTTCAAGGCTGCGACAACGGACAAAGCAATCATCGCCGGGTGGTGGACCGCCTGCCCGCAGGCCAACGTCGCCGTGGCAACGGGCGCTGTCTCCGGGCTGGTGGTCCTGGACATTGACCCCGCCCACGGCGGCATGGACTCCCTCATGGCGTGGATAGACCGGTACGGCCCGCTGCGGGAAACCCTCTCTGTTGCGACCGGCGGGGGCGGCTGGCACCTCTATTTCGAGCATCCCGGTCCCGGTGTGGTCATCCCCAGCACCGCCGGGAGGCTGGGGCCGGGCCTGGATGTCCGGGCCGACGGCGGCTATGTCGTAGCGCCGCCCAGCCTGCATAAGAGTGGACGCATCTACGAGTGGGGGGCGTTGCGATGGGAATAACCCCGATGCCTTTTCCTGAGACGCCCTTGGCCCCGATGCCCGGCTGGGTGCTCCAAGCGGTGCAGTCACCAGCGCCCCCGCTGGCGGCTACCGTCCCAAGTGGGGCCTTGAATGGCCACCAGGCCGGTACCATCCCCGAGGGGCAGCGCAACGCCACCCTCACCAGCCTGGCAGGAAGCGTCCGACGGCGGGGAGTGAGCGAGGCGGGCATCCTGGCCCTGCTGGGGGCTGAGAACACCGCCCGGTGCGACCCGCCCTTGCCCGCTGCCGAGGTCCAGGCTATCGCCCGCAGCGTCGCCCGCTATGCCCCCGGGGCTGGGGAGAGCGCCCACCGCAACCGCAACGACACGGAGAGCACGGCGGTACCGACCTGGCCCGACCCGGAGGACCGGGGCAGCGCCGTCCTCTCCGACCTGGGCACCGTGGAATACGTCGAAGACATGGTGCGCCCTGGACGCATCACTGTTTGGGCCGCCGAGGAGGGGACCGGCAAGAGCTACGCCACCGCCGGGGAGATGGGCGTCCGCATCGCTGTCGCTGGCGGCGACTTCGCCGGGACGTGGCCGGTCCTCCAGCAGGGGCCGGTCCTGGTGCTCTCGGAGATGCACACCGACGACGACTACCTGCGGGAGGACCGCATCCTGGAGTCCCTGGGGCATACCCGCTCTGAACTGACCGGGCGCTACTTCCGGCTGTCCCTCATGACCGGCGGGAAGCCGTTGCTCATGGACCCGGAGTGGCGCACCTGGATAACGGCGTGGCTTCAAGCCCATGACGCCCTGCTGTGCATCGTGGACACAGCCACCGCCGCCACCAACGTTGACCCCTGGGGACCGGAGATTCAGGGCGTGTACCGGGGCCTGCGCCAGATGCAGGAGATGTACCCGGCGCTTGCCATCCTGCTCTGTGTCCACCTGAAGAAACCCCAGGGCCGGGGGGAGCGGCGCATCAGTGACGTGCTGGGCGAATGGGGGCGCTGGTGCGACGTGCTCATCCTTCAAGAGAACGACGGGAACAACCTGCACCGGACCAAGCTCACCGTCCGCAAGCGGGTGCGCCAGGAGCGGCGCATCATGGTCACGAAGAAGGACGGCCTGCTCGCAGACCCGCAAGACCTGGAGGGCACCGGGCCGAAAGTGCCGCTGGAGAAGGTCATCGCCGCCATCACGGCCGACCCGGGCCTCTCCCTGGCGCAACTGGCCGCTACCCTGAAGGTGGCAAAGACCACAGCGTCCGGCTACGTCGAAAAGGCCGCCAAGGACGGGCTGGTGGAGACCCACCCCGGCCCCCGTGGCGCAGTTAGAGTGTTCCCGACCGTCCACCGTCCAGTTGCGTCCAACGTAGCTATGACCGTCCAGGTGGACGGTCCCGCCGTAAACGCCAACAGGTGACCGTCCACCGTCCAGTCCACCATATAGGTGGACGGTCACCTGTTGGACGGTGGGGACCCGGTGGGACTTTTCCCTGCGCACCGTGGGGAGCACCCCACCATAGCCGAAGAACTTGACCATAACAGAAGGGAGAACATGAGATGTTCGGCATCACCGCAGCCTTTGAGGGCAGAATGGGACAGGACGGGGAACTGCGCTTCACCGCTTCGGGCACCCAGCTGTGGGAAACCTCCGTCGCCGTGGACAGCAAGCCCAGGGCCGGAGAGGGCGGCCAGGACAGGGCTCCGGCCCAGTGGGTCCGGGTAGTCGTATGGGGCGAGAAGGCCGAAGCACTGGCCGAAGACGAGCGCCTGACCAAGGGCACGTCGGTCTACATCGAGGGCAAGCTTGAACTGCGCACCTGGCGCTCCCGGCAGGACCGGGAGCGCTCCACGCTCCAGGTGGTGGCATGGACCGTGCAACCCCTGGGGCAGATAGGGCGGCGGGCGGCGGACTTGACCATAACTAGCGTGTGAGAAGGGAGCTACAGCCATGCCCTCTCCAAGCTCGAGCTCGAGCTCGAGAGAGCGGTGGAAGCGGCAGGAGCGGGAGATAGCCCGCTCCCTGGGCGGCCAGCGCCTCCCGAACACCGGGCACTCTCAGGCCGACGTGACGGCGCCGGGCTGGGCTATCCAAGTGAAGACCCGCAAGGCCCTTCCGGCCTGGCTGTGGGAGGCCGTAGCGCAAGCCCA
>JACQUQ010000274.1 GCA_016210175.1 Chloroflexota bacterium
CTGGAAGAGGGGATGGGCCTGGGTACGCACGGGGTCGTGACCTGGACGCGCGAGGAGTTGCATGAGCGTTGAGTTCTGCGACACCAACGTTCTGGTTTATGCCTTCGATACGTCGGCCGGCGAGAAGCGCGCCAAGGCCCAGCATCTGCTGGAGCGCCTCGTGCTGTCCGGCGACGGCGCCATCAGCGTCCAGGTGCTTCAGGAGCTTTTCACCACGTGGGATGCCATGATAGTCCTGGCGGCCCAGAAGCTCAACGCTGACGTGGTATGGTCGGAGGACCTGAATGACGGCCAGGCATACGGCAGCACTGTGGTCCGGAATCCGTTCCGAGCCGTAGGGTGAGGGACAGGAAGCGCTATGCACATCGGGATCTGTACCATCCGCCTGCACATTCCGGAGACCCACGACCTCAAGGCCAAGCGCCAGGTGGTCAAGTCGGTCGTTGAGCGGGTGCGGTCCCGCTTCAACGTCTCCATCGCCGAAGTGGAGGACCACAACCTCTGGCAGTCGGCGGTGCTGGGCGTCGCCTGCGTCAGCACCGACGCGTCCCACGCCCACGAGATGCTCACCAAGGTGGTGGAGTTCATCGAGCGCTCCCGGCTGGACGCCGACCTGTACGACTACGAGATTGAAGTGTTGACCGCGTAACCGCGCTCCCTTTCCCGCTCCTTCCCCCTATACGCCCACCGCTCTCCACCGGTAAAAAACCTTGCCGCACGACGCCCAACGCGCTTGACGAATTAGCTCCGTAATGGTACATTCCCCGAAGGCTACAAACAGCAATGTCCGTAGAGGACCGAGAAAGGACCACGCATGGCGCGACCGTTCTTTTCCGCACTTCTCCTCGCGGGCCTGCTGGTGGTCACCCTCTGGGGCATCGTGGTCATGGTGCGCAACTCCCTGGCCGTCATGGAGCGCAACCAGATCGCCGCCGCCACCGACACGGCACGGGACCAGATGGCGGCCCAGCCGGGCGATGGCATGGCCCAGGTAGCGAGCGCAAGCGGGCGCATCGCCTTTGCGCAGCAGGGGCGGATCGCGGTCGCGCGGGCTGATGGCACCATGCCCACCTTCCTCACCCGAGGCCCCGGCGACCACACCCCGGTCTGGTCCCCCGACGGCACCAGGATCGCCTTCGTGACCGCGGGCGTGGCCGAGCGCACCGGGATCTACGTCGTCACCATCGAGACCGGGGAAGAGCGGCGGGTTGCCCCGGCCGCGGCGGTCTACAGCCGCCCGACCTGGTCGCCCGACAGCCGTCGCCTGGTCTTCCGGGACCCGGCTAAGGAACGCGCCGGCATCTACGTCGCCAACGCGGACGGGACCGGCATCACCCAGATCTTCAAGGGCAACGCGAACACCCCGACCTGGTCGCCGGATGGCCGCTGGATCGCCTTCACCTTCAACCAAAGGCCCACGACGGGCGGGCTCTACCTCACGGACCCCGATGGCGCCGACCCCAAGGTGCTCCTGCCTGGTGTCTTCAGCGAGGTTTCGTGGTCGCCCGATAGCTCCCTGCTAGCGGTCCGGGGCGTGTCCTGGCCCGCGGGCGAGCCTGCGGTGGTGCGAGGCATCCAGGAAGCGGAGCAGGTGCTGGTAGTGGAGCGCACCTCCGGCAAGGCGACCGTGCTGAGCACCGAAGCCGGCGGCGGCGCCTGGGCGCCCGCCTGGTCGCCCGATGGCACGGCCATCGCCCTCCCCGTCGGCAAAGTCGGGGCGCAACAGCTCGTGGTGGTCCCCGTCGCAGGGGGAAGCCCCCGCACCCTGGCGCAGGGAGCGCACTTCATCCAGCCGGTCTGGTCACCCGATGGGAAGGAGCTCGCCGTCAGCGTTCCTGCCGGACCAAACAGCGACGCCCTGGTGCTGGCCGTGCGGGCCGATGGCTCCGGGACGCGGAAGTTTGCGCCCGGCGAGCTTCCCGCCTGGGCGAAATAGCCCGGGGAAGGAGCGGCACCGCACACGTCGGTCTTCTCCCCGTCGGGTACCGTGGCAGCGGAGCAAGCGTGAGCCAGCGCGTCGTAGCGGACGCAGAGGAGAGAGAAAGGAGAGCGGAGCAGGGATGCTTCAGCAACTGTGGCAGCTTCGGGCGTTCCAGTGGTCCCTGGGCGGCGGCCTGCTCGCCAGCGTCTGCTGTGTCGGTCCACCCCTGGCGGTGCTGATGGGGCTTTCGGGGGCCTCGTTCCTGGTGGGGCTGACCCTGTACAGCCCGTACTTCTATGTCCTGAGCTTCGGCCTGCTCATCGTGGGGTACATCGTTACCCAGCGGCGCCAGGCCGCGGTGTGCAGTTTGGCAGACCAGCGCCGCAACCGCTGGATCTTTCCCGTGGTGATGGCCGGGGTCATGACCGGGTCCTACCTGCTGCTGACCGAAGTCCTGACCCCCATGCTGACACCGCTGGCGAGCGCTCGGTTGTCGCCGGACCAGCAGCACGTCCTGAGCATGCCCGGCATGGACATGTCCGGCCAGGCTATGGACACGTCCGGCCACGCCATGGGGTCGGCGGAGGCTACGGCTGAACGGCCCGTGACCTTCGTCTCGGCCGCAGCGCCGGAGCGTTTGGCGCCCGCCGCGGGGACCATCCACCGGGCCGAGCTTGCCATCGATAAGATGACCTGAGCCGGCTGAGCGACAGCCGTCGAAGCCGCTGCCGTGTCGCAGCCGGGTGTCCTGCACATTGAGGCGCACTTCCCCCAGGGGACCGGTATCCTCATCTACGATGGCAGCGTTGCCAGCGCCGACCAGTTGGCCCAACTGATCACCGAGAAGACCAAGTACCCCACCAGCATCACGCTGGACCGGGTCATCCGCTAGCTTCCTCGTACTTCTGCCCGCTTGCAGGGGGACGCTGTCGCCGTGGCGTCCCCCTGCGGCGCGCTTCCCCAGTTGCGTTCCGGAGCCGGATGGTATATAGAAAGGGCAATACCGCCCCGTATCGACCTGGCCCGGAGGTGATCTTATGCTGCCGCTCGCTCCCGTCTCGGTCGGCCATCCGTCGTCCCTCGCGGTTGAGGCCAAGTTCTTCCGGGGACTGGGCGATCCCACGCGGATCCATATCCTCAACCTGCTGCTCGATCAGGGCGAACTGCCGGTCTCGCGCCTGGTGGCCGCCCTGGGCGAGCCCCAGAGCCGCATCCTGACCCATCTGTCCTGCCTCAAGTCGTGTGGCTACGTCGTTGCCCGCCGGGACGGGCGCTTTGTGTACTACCGGGTCGGGGACGAGCGGGTGGCACATCTGCTGACGCTGGCCAGGGAGATCCTGCGCGAGCGGACGGAGATGCTGGCAAGCTGCCCCATTATTGATGGCTTCCGGCCCGCCGACCGGCTGCGCCCGGTCCCCATGCTTTCCGAGGCTCAGCCCCTCGACGAGGGTGCGTCCTGTGACTGCGACGCGTGCGCGGCGGAGGCCACCGGTGGGGCAGAGGAGACGGTCAGCTTCTCGGTGTGGCTCCACCGGCAGCTCGCGCAGCGGAAGCTGAGCCTGCACGCCGTCGCGGAGGCCCTGGGGGTGAGCATCACTGCGGTGCGCCGCTGGCTGTACCGGGGCGGCTACCCTGCGCCGGAACTGCGGCCGCGTCTGGCCGAGGTGCTGGCGGTCCCCGTGGAGGAGATCCGGCAGCGGGTCCGCACCTTCCCGCCGTCCTCCATCTCGGCCTTTGCCTCCTGGCTGGACAGCCAGCTCCAGGCGCGCGATTGGACCCGCGCCGACCTCGCCCGGCGGTTGGGCCTGGAGGGGCACGCCATCACCGCCTGGTTCTCCCGCGGAGCGCGTCCCCGCCGCGCGACCCTGGCGCGTCTGGCCGAGGTCCTGGGCGTTCCGCCCCAGGAGATCCCCGGCACCTAGCGCACCGTGCTATTGGGGCGACGTCTCCGTTGCAGCGTTCATCCCGTCCGGGGAGAACATGTCCATCAGGTTGCCGCCCCAGTACGCATAGAACCCCTCATCGCAGGTCTTCTGGGGGCCGAACGTCGCTTCGAAGTACCTTCCCCAGTGGGGCTGCCGCCCGTCCACGTCCGAAAAGCCGTACTCATCCGAGAGGTTCCAGGAACCGAAGACTCTGCCGGTCTTTCCCATGACCTTCGCGTCGGCGGCGAGGGCTGCCACCGCCCGGCCCACGAAGTAGGGCGTCTCGGACGCGATGAAGTGCGGCTCCTGCTGCACGGCGTCCTGCCAGTTGGCCTCCGTGACACCGAAGTGGTCCAGCATCTCCTCCGAGCGAAGGAACCCCGGCGTCACCGCCAGCGCGGCGACTTCGTGTTCCCGAAGCTCCGTCGCCATGCCAAAGGCGAGGCGGATGACCGAGGTCTTTACCAGGTCGTAGAAGAGGTTGCCCCGGTAGGCGAAGGTATCGCCGTCGGTGATCTCGACGATAAGCCCGGCGCGGCGCGCTACCATGAGCGGCGCGCCAAAGCGGCTGGTGATGATGTGGGTGTGGATGGCCCGCTGCAACATGAGCAGGCCTTTATCGAGAGAGAGCTCCCAGAACGGGGTGCCCCACTCCGTCAGCGCCTCCCCACCCCAGATGTCGTTCACGAGGACATCAAGCTTCCCCTGTTCCGCCTTCACTCGCGCAAAGAGCGCCTGCACCTGGTCCGGCTGGGTGTGGTCTACCTGGGCTGCAATGCCAACGCCTCCGCGTGCGGCGACCATCTCCGCGGTCTCGTCAATCGTTTCGGGGCGGTTTGCCGTAGCGGGCTTCCCACGCACACTCCGCCCGGTGCAGTACACCGTTGCGCCCGCTTCGCCGAGCATGCAGGCAATACCGCGACCGGCGCCCCGCGTGGCGCCTGCGACGACGGCAACCTTCCCCTGAAGCGGCTTCATCGAGTGCTCCTTTCAGGACGCATCACGGGTTCCTCGACGGCCTCGCGCGGCCTACGGCTCTCTCCTGGTTATCCCTGGGATACGGTCCACGTCGCGGTCAAAGCTCACTATGGCGCCGGTATATGGACGCTCCATGTGGGCGACCGCCAGGGCATCCACGAAGTCGATGTTCCTTTGCGCGTAGATCTCCAGTGCCCGCAGATACGTGCATTTATAAGGAAGGTCCATCCCACGAAAGCTCAAGATGCCTGTAAGGTAGTCCCGAATGTCCGCACGGGGAAGGTAGTAGCGGCGCCGCGAGGAGAGTACCTGGACGACCTCGACGAGTACACCTTCAATGTTGTACCAGCGCATCCCGCCCTGGTCAAGAACGTCACCGGTGGGAGGAGGCCGTGGGTGCAGGGCAATCGCATTATGAAAAGGGCTGGCGGAGAGGAAGAAGACGGAGCATACTGGGCGGGTCAGGAGGAAGGGAGAGGGAGGAGGCCCGCCATGCCCGACCAGCCGTCGTGCCGTATCCGGGACTGCTTTGC
>JACQUQ010000265.1 GCA_016210175.1 Chloroflexota bacterium
CCCCGGTGGAGCGGGGGCGGGCGGCAAGCCCGCCCCGACCCTGTTCCGGGCACTCCCACCGTGCGGCGCAGCCTGCGCTGCCCGCCCCGGTGCGGAGCGGGCGGCCAGGGAAGCGGGTGCGGCGGGTTAGCTGGCTACGCGCTGCACCCGGATCTCCTTCTGCTGGATGGCGACCTTGTGTTGCTCCAGCAGCTTCTCCAGCTCCCACACGTCGTCCTGCTCTTCAAAGGCCATCTCCTCGAAGAACATGCGCAGCGGCACGTTGTCCCCCATGGCGTTGGCCAGCTCCGAGTAGATGCGGAGCGCCTCCCGCTCGATCTCCAGGTTTTGTTGCAACATCTCGGCCAGGTCCATGCTCTGGCGAATGGTGGCCGGCTCCACCGCGGGCGTGCCGCCCAGGGCCACGATGCGCTCGCCGAGTCGCTGGGCGTGCTTGCGATTGCCCTCGCTCTCCTCGACGAAGTAATCGTGGAAGACCTCCCGGTAGAGACCCTGGACCAGGTAGCTGTGCTGGAGGTACTGGATCATCCCCGCGTACTCCAGCGAGAGCGCCCGGTTCATGCGCTGAATGAGTTCTTGCCGCTCCATGACTCCCCTTTCTGCCCGTCCGCCGGCACGCCGCAGCGCGCAACTCGCTGCGACCCCTTTCGTTGCACCATCTGAAACCAGCCGGTCGCTGGCGCCTCCCCCTGCGCGCCGGGCCGGGCGGCGCCATACCCGACCCGTAGATGGAGCGTCCTTCTCCCGTGCTCCGAGGATAACGCTGCCCCCAGGAGGGCGACCACGCGAGGCCACGCATGCAACCGCTGCCTGCCCGACCTTTCATCGTAGCTTTGCTCGCGCTGCTGCTGAGTGCCGCGACCGCCTGTGGCTCCCGCCCCCTTCTCTCTAACGTCACCATTGCCCCCGAAGTTATTACACCCAGCACGAACGGCGGGGCGGACACGGCAATCATACGCTATGCCGTGGGCCAACCCGCCCGGGTCTCTATCGTGCTCACCGATGCGGCGGGACGGGAGTACCACCTCCGGCGTGGGGAGCCGCGGCCGCCGGGCCAGTACGAAGCTCGCTTTACCGGGACCTATGCCCCCGACGAGACCAGACCTGACCGCCGCGTGCTTCCCAGCGGCCGCTATGCCTCTACCGTCGTTGCGGAAGCGGAGGATGGGACGACGGCCCAGGCACGCGGCGTGCTGGAGATCCGGGACGCCGATACCACGCCTCCCCGCATCGAGGACGTAACCGTGCTGCCCGCAGTTATTTCGCCCAACGGGGACCGCGTGGATGACGAGGCGCAGATCAGCTACGCCCTGACCAAGGATGCCTGGGTGACGGTCCTGGTTGAGGGTGAGGACGGCACCCAGTACCTGCTGGAGGCGGAGACGGAGCAGCGCGCCCGGCGGCACTCCCTGCGCTGGAATGGGACCGCCGGGGAGCGCCTGCTCCCGGACGGAGTCTTCACCCTCCACATCCGGGCGCGTGACGCCGCCGGCAATATCACGAGCTCCGACCAGCCCATCACGGTGGTCGGGAGCAGTCGGCCCCGCCTGGAGCTCACGGCGGTGCGCTTCTCTCCCCTGGTCCCGCCCGTTGGGGATGCTGTCACCATCGAGATCACCGTGAAGAACGCCGGGGAGACGCCCCTGCGCAGCCTGGCGCCGCTCTTCACCCTCCCCGAGGCCGGGGAACTCTTCACGGGCGTCGGGGCAGCGTGGGAAGGGGCCGACCGGCCTTCCTCGATACGCTGGAGTTGGGACGGCACGCCTTTGCTGCCGGGCGAGGAAGTGACCATTACCGGCGTGGTCCAGGTTTCCGGCATCCGGCGGGAGCCGTAGATCCGCCGCCGGAACGCAAAGTTGGCGGCCGCGCGGTCGGCTTTACACTGGGCGCCCGGCGGCCCTATACTACCAGTAGACGAGCAACGCAGCCCTGTGGCTGCCGTTGCGGAGGAAGGTTATGGCCGTCTTGCCCATTCTTACCGCGGATCACGCCGTTTTGCGCCAGAAAGGCAAGAAGATCCGCACGAGCGCCAATGCATCCTTGCAGCGGCTCATTGACGATATGATCGACACCATGCGGGATGCCTACGGGGTGGGCCTGGCTGCGCCCCAGGTGGGGAAAAGCCTCCAGGTGGCCGTCATCGAGATCCCGGAGCAAGAGGTACTGGTGCTGGTCAACCCGGAGATCATCAAGCGCACCGGCCAGCGCCAGGTCGAGGAGGGGTGCTTGAGCGTGCCCGGCTACCGGGGGCTGGTCTGGCGCTCGGAGACCGTCACCATCAAGGCCCTCAACCGGCGCGGCAAGGAGATCCGCATCAACCGGGCCACCGGCCTGCTGGCCCAGGCCCTGGAGCACGAGATCGACCACCTCAACGGGATCCTGTACCTGGACCACCTGGTGGCGCATGAGAAGCTCTGGAAGATCGAGCCCCACGCTGTAGTGCCGGAAACCGAGGCTGCCGGAATGCCCCAGGAGCCCGGCCGCTGATCCCACACCAGGCGCCATCAGAATGGGGCAGCCCTGATGCCTGCGCTGTCCCCGCCGGCAGCGAGGTGCCCGCCTCTACGATGTGCTCTCCTCACGCGATGGACTACGCAACGCTCATTCCGCAGGTACGGGAGTTCTGCGCGGCGCGCGGCGTGCCGGGGTACCTGGTGGGCGGCTGCGTGCGGGATGGCCTGCTGGGACGTCCCCGCGCCGACCTCGATCTGGCGGTGGAGGGCGACGCGCTGGCCCTGGCCCGCGCGCTGGCCGATACCCTGGGCGGCGCGTATGTGCCGCTCCATGAAGTTCACCGGATCGCCCGCGTGGTGCTGCCGGGGGCTGCGAACCGTCGTGCCCTGGTCCTGGATGTGGTCGAGGCGGCCCAGGGCATTCTGGCCGACCTGCGGCGCCGGGACTTCACGGTGAATGCCCTGGCCGTGCCCCTGGACGCCTTGCCGGAGGATGGCGACTGGCAGGCCGCGCCGGTGCTGGATGTCACCGGCGGCCGGAGCGACCTGGTGGCCCGCGTGCTGCGGGCGGTCTCTGCCCAGGTCTTCCAGGACGACCCGCTGCGGCTGCTGCGGGCGGTGCGCCTGGCCGCGGAACTGGGCTTCACCATCGCCGCGGAAACCCGCTCCCTGATCGCGCGCGACGCGGCGCTGCTGTCGCACGTTGCAGGAGAGCGGGTCCACGAGGAGCTTTGCCGCATCTTCGCCGCCCACGGCACCGCCCACGCCATCCGGCTCATGGACGGCCTGGGGCTGCTGGAGGCGCTGCTCCCGGAGGTGTGTGCGGGCAAGGGGGTCGCCCAGCCCAAGGAACACCACTGGGACGTGTTCAACCACAACGTAGAGACCGTCGCCTACCTGGAGGCCATCCTGGACCGCGACGGGGAGCGCACCGGCCTGCCTGACGACCCCCTGGACCTGGTGCCTTGGGTCCCGGAGGTTGGCGCCTACTTCCAGCAGGAGATCGGCGGCCAGCGCCGGGCCACCCTGCTGAAGCTGGCCGGATTGCTGCACGATGTGGCGAAACCGCAGACCAAGGGGCCGGACGCCACCGGTCGCATCCGGTTCCTGGGTCACGCCGATCTCGGCGCGCAGCTGTGTGCGGGCATCTTGACACGTCTGCGCTTCGGGAGCAAAGAGATACAGGCCGTCTGCACGATGGTCCAGTACCACCTGCGCCCCGGCCAGATCTCCAGCGACCGCCAGATCCCGACCGACCGGGCGGTGTACCGCTACTTCCGCGACGTTGGCGACGTTGCCCTGGATACCATATACTTGAATCTAGCTGACCACCTGGCGGCACGGGGACCGGGCTTGTTTTGGGAAGAGTGGCAAGCCCACACGGCGGTGGTGGCCCACGTGCTGGACCGCTCCTTGTCCGAGCAGCGGGTGGTGGCTCCGCCCAAGCTGGTGACCGGCCACGAGATCATGACCCGCTTCGGGATCGGGCCGGGGCCGCGGGTGGGCCGCATGCTGGAGGCGGTCCGTGAGGCCCAGGCCGTCGGCGACGTCACTACCCAGGAGCAAGCTCTGATCTACCTGGAGCGCTGGCTCCAGGTAGATCACACGCAAGCGCCTTCATGATCGCAACTCTCTGTACTATGGGGGACCTGTGTTCCGACGAAACTCCTTCCGGGTTTTCCTCATCGCGCTGCTGGCGGCGGCCGCCACCTGGGTGGTGTGGCCGCAGGTGCCCAGCAACTACCTGCCCCCCCTGCTCCCCTGGCCGGAGCGGGGCTGGATCGAGCTCCAGATCGGTGAGACCTCCTTTGTGCGCAAGGGGATGACCCTGGGGCTGGACCTCCAGGGCGGCACGCATATCGTGCTGGAGGCCGACCTGAGCCAGCGTCCCGCCGGGACCAGCGAGGACGATGCCCTGGAGGGGGTGCGCCATATCATCGAGCGGCGCATCAACGCCTACGGCGTCGCTGAGCCGGTCATCCAGACCCAGGGCAACAACCGTATCTCCCTCCAGCTCCCCGGGGTGAAGGACATCGACGAGGCCAAGGGGCTTATTGGCCGCACGGCGCAGCTCGACTTCCGGGAGCAGGACGAGGCCGCGCTCCTGGCTAACCAGCAAGCCCTCCAGGCGTGGCAAGAGCAGATCAACCAGCAGGCCCAGCAGGGGCAGGAGCCGTCGGGGGACCCTGCGGCGACCCCCACGCCGGCCCCCATACCACCGCTCCCGGAGCTTCAGCCCGTCTGGAAGAAGGCCAGGGCCACCGGCAACGACGGCCAGGAAAAGGAGCTGACCGGGGCGTTCTTCCTCCCCAACGCCCAGGTCACCTTCAATCCTCAGACCGGCCGCCCCGAAGTCGCCTTCGAGTTCAACGATGAGGGGGCCAGGCTCTTCGAGCAGATCACCCGGCGGCTGGCGCCGCTGGCGCCAGGGCAGCCCGGCCAGCCCCTGGGCATCTTCCTGGACGACCAGTTGATCTCTGCCCCGGAAGTGCAGGCCGTGATCGGCAAGCGCGGGGTCATCAGCGGCCTGGACCTGGAGGAGGCGCAACTGCTGACCATCCAGCTCAACGCGGGCGCGTTGCCGGTGCCGGTGACGGTGGTCAAGGAGCAAACCGTCGATGCCACCCTGGGCACCGACTCCATCAAGCGGAGCATCGTAGCGGGCGAGATCGGCCTGCTGACGGTGATGCTCTTCATGGTGCTGTACTACCGCCTGCCGGGGTTCCTGGCAGCGGGGGCGCTGGTCGTCTACACGGTCCTGACGCTGGCCATCTTCAAGCTGATCCCGGTGACGCTGACCCTGGCGGGCATCGCCGCCTTCATCCTGTCGGTGGGGATGGCGGTGGACGCCAACATCCTCATCTTCGAGCGCATGCGCGAGGAACTACGGCGGGGCCGCACCCTGGGCGCGGCCATCGAGGAAGGGTTCGCCCGCGCCTGGCCCTCCATTCGGGACAGCAACGTGGCCACCCTCATCACGTGCGGCATTCTGTACTGGTTCGGGAATAACTTCGGGGCCAGCCTCATCATGGGCTTCGCGCTGACGCTGGGGCTGGGCGTCCTGGTGAGCATGTTCAGCGCCATCACTGTGACCCGCAGCTTCCTACGGATCTTCGTCGGGACCCGGGTCACGCGGCATCTCTGGCTCATGGGGATGGGATAGGACGATGTTCGACTTCGTAAGCAAACGCAACTGGTTCTTCCTCCTCTCGGCTTTGGTGATCCTGCCAGGGGTGCTCTCCCTGGCGCTCTTCGGCCTGCGGCCGGGCATTGAGTTCACCAGCGGCTCGCTGCTGACCCTCCAGTTTGAGCGGGAGGTGGAGCAGGCCGCGCTGCGCGAGGAGTTGGGCCGCGCCGGGCACGGCGAGGCTGTGGTCCAGCGCACCAGCGAGGGCAGCTACCTGGTACGGGTGCGTCCCCTGGACCAAGGCGCCGCGGGCACGACGTCCGACCAGCAACCGGAGGCCACCGAGCGCCAGGCCCTCCTCTCCCAGTTGGAGGAAGCGTTCGGCCCGGTGGACGTGCTCTCCTACGACACGGTCTCGCCCATCGTGGCTACCGAGATCGTGCGCAACTCGGCTCTGGCCGTGGTGGTGGCCTCGGCCTTCATCATGCTCTACATCTGGTGGGCCTTCCGCCATGTGCCCAACCCCCTCCGCTACGGGGTTTCGGCCATCCTCGCCCTGGTCCACGACGTGCTCGTGGTGCTGGGCAGCTTCTCCATCCTGGGGGTGGTGGCCGGCGTCGAAGTCGACTCCATGTTCATCACCGCGGTGCTCACCGTCATCGGCTTCAGCGTCCATGATACTATCGTGGTGTTCGACCGCATCCGGGAGAACATGCGGCGCGAGGCCGGGCGGCCCTTCGCGGTGGTAGTGAACCACAGCCTGCTCCAGACCATGGGCCGGTCGCTGACCACCAGCCTCACGGTGATCCTGACCCTGGTCGCCCTGCTGCTCTTCGGCGGCGTGACCATCCGCCCCTTCTTGCTGGCGTTGCTGATCGGGATCACGGTCGGGACCTACAGCTCCATCTTCATCGCCAGCATGATCCTGGTGGTGTGGGAGCGGGGCGACCTGGCCCGGCTGCTGGGCCATCGCAAGGACGCCGCGGCCCTCCCAGAGGTGGCAGAGTCGGAGCGGGTCGTCCGCCCCGCCGTGCGCAGTCGCTAACCCTCCCAACCCTCAGACCAGAAGGGGCCGCCCGCGAGCGTTGCGGGCGGCCCCATGTCTTTCACCCCGCTCTCCTGGTATGGAGGTGGGGTGAAGAAACTCCCTCTTATTCACAGCGCTATCAGGGTAGGCGCAGCGGCCAGCACCTCATGGGTCGCGGTCCCGGCCAGAACCTCCGTATCGGCCGTCCCCGAGCGTGCGAAGCTGGCCTGTGTCGTCCACCCCGCGCCGGGCGGAAGCGCAACCGGCAACAGCGGACGGTACGGGTCCTCCTGCGTCCCGGCGCCGCCGACCGGCGCCCGGTACACGCGGCGCACCAGCACCCCGTCGGCCAGCGTCATGGCAGCACCTCACAGCGGGTCACGCGGTAGGTCCGGTGTCCACCGTCCATCGCGAGGGCGTCATCAAAGAGCAGGTACCCAGGCGTCTGAACGGTGAGGCTGGCATAGCTGAGCACCTGGGTGCCATCCAGCCAGACGGTGATGCTGGCGTTCTGGAGTTTCACCCGGATGGTGTACCAGCGGTTCGCCTGCCAGGTGACAGCGTACTGCCCGCGCATGAACCAGTTGCCGGAGATCCGTTCCGCCAGGACGAGGTCCGCCCCTTCCTCGTCGAGCGCCACGATATCGCCATTGGGCAGGCCCTTGCGCAGGGTGAGATCCCAGCCGGCCCAGGTGGGGCCGGTTCCGAGCGGATGGGCCTGGACCTGGAACTCCAGCAAGAAATTCTTCCAGTACGACACCAGTGGCGCCCGGCCCAGGGGAGCCAGGATCGCCGCGGGAGCAGGATGGACAATGGTGTACAGGGCGCTCGCGGTCTTGGGCATGGCCATCCTCCGAGTGCGGAGTACTGAGTGCTGAGCGTGGGCGGGGACTCCGCACTCCGCACTTTTCCCTCAGCACGCTATACGCTCCTGACCTCAAGGTGGGCGGTAAAGGCCCCCGCAGCGCCCAGGACGGTATCGTTGGAGAGGGCCAGCCGCCCCCCCCGGGTCGCCCGCGAACCAACCCTGGACGACGAAGGCCCTACCATCGCTCTGGTTTTTGGCGACGCCGAAGCGGGTCAGCTCAGGGCGACGCACGGTGCTGCTGGGGTCCGTGAACTGGTTGCGGACCACCACGGTCACGTCCGATTCGGTCGAAGGGTTGGTGACCATAACCACGTAGAGGCCCTGGGGCTGGTGCGCGCCCGCCGGAAGCGTCAGATCGACCGTCTTGGCCGTCCCGGCGGGGTCCGCGTTGGCCCAGGACACGGAGCCCTTATAGAGGAGAGTGTTGGGGGTAGGCACGGGCTTCCTCCTTGCAGGACTGGGGACGACGTGCTGAGGACTGCGTCAAGCGGCGGAGCCACTCCTGCCCCAGTCCTCATCCCTCAGTCCTCGCTCAGTCGCGGACGCCGGTGAGCCGGGCCAGCTTCAAGCTGTTGAAGACCGCCAGGGAGGCGTACCATTTCACCCGGATGCGGCTGGCGTCCTTGGTCTCCAGGCTGCCGACGCGCTCGACCTGGAGCCCGCCGGGGCTGGTCAGCCCGGCTACCGCCCCCTCGCCCGCCTGGAGGGCATAGATAGTGCTACAGTCGGTGCTGCTGCCCACGGTCTGCGTGTCACTGATCCAGTCATTCACCCCGATGGGGATGCCGTCGTAGTACTGCACCATCTGGCCGAACTGGTTCTGGTCCACCTGGACCATGCTGGTAGCGCGGGCCAGCGCGTTGAGCTTGCGGCGGCTGCGCTTGCTCATGAGCAGCAGGTCCGGGCGGCCGCCCTTGATCTTGTCGATAAGCTCGTCCAGCTTCTCCAGGGTCGGGGTGCCCCCGTTGGCACCCATGCTCACCGACTGGCCGGCCGCACATAGTTTATCGATGCCGTCGAAAGCCTTGGCATCAGTGGCGGTGTCGCCGTTGATGAAGGTGTCATCGAACTTCTGGCTCACGGCCTTGGCCTTGAGCTGGACCACGGCGGCCTCCAGATCCTGGAGGTTGCTGCGGGTGGCCCGCAGGAAGTTATCGATGTCGGCATCGCCGCCCAGGATCTTGAGGGTGGCCGTGAGCTGGGTAAAGGTAGGCGTGGACTCGGTCCAGGTGTCGCCCACGTCCCAGAAGGAGGCGGTCGCCGCCGCGTTCTCCCGGTTATAGGTCAGCCCATTGCCGACGATCTCGATGAAGGGGAGCACCTGGAGCACGGGGCTATCGTACACGACGGTCTCGATCACGCCCGTCAGGAGGATGTCATTGCTGAGTTTGGCGGCTTCCGCCAGGGTCAGGGCCATGAGGGTTCCTTTCCGAGTGCTGCGTGCTGAGTACTGAGTGCTGAGTGCTGGATGGCTGAGGTGCGTACTCAGTCCTCAGCATTCCGTCCGTATCTATCCGGTCCGGCGCTGGCGCAGGCCCAGGACGATCTTCTCCTGGGGCGACAGGGCGCTCACCTCAGCCCTGCCCCGGACGGGAGCCCCGGCCGGCACGCGCAGCGCCGCGGCGTGGGTTTGCAAGTGCTGTCGGACCGCCATCACCGCCTGCTGGGCCTCGGTGAAGGACGTCTCCACCGCGTCCAGGGTGTCACCCCGCACCAGCGCCTGCGGCACCTCGGCGTGCAGCGCCAGCAGAGCGTCCCGGTACTTCGTGACCGCCAGGGCTGCCTGCTGGCGCAGCGCTTCCGCCTCCTGCCGCAGGCGCTGGATCTCCTCGTCCTGGGCCGCAAGGCGAGCCTGCTGCTCCGCCAGCAGCGCGGCGAGGTCCGGGGCCGCTTCCTGGCCTGGGTCAGGTTCCCCGGCGGGGTCCGGCGCAGGGAGGTCGGGGACGGACGGACCGGCGCTGGGCGGCGGCAGGTCCCCCGCAAGGGATACCGGTGGGTCGGTGGTCGTCATCGTGGCTCCTCCTCAAGGTCAGGTAGGCACAAAATAGAATATATGTTCTCTTCCCGTCAAGGGGAGTATGGCACGGCAGCCCAACCCTGTGCTTGCCCTTCCCGCCGGTTTCGGTGTAGTATGGCAGAGCAGTACGACGGAGGCATTCCATGGACCGCATGAAGCGTCTCGCGATCCTCGGCTCCACCGGCTCGGTCGGCCGGCAGACCCTTGAGGTGGTACAGCGGCACCCCGACCGCTGTCGCGTCGTCGGCCTGGCCGCAGGGAGCAACTTCGACCTCATTGCCCAGCAGGTGGCAGAGTTTCAGCCCACGCGGGTCGCCTTCCCGCGACCGGTACCCGGAGCAGAGCGGGTCTCCATGGAAGAGCTTGCCAGCGCCCCTGATGTGGACCTCGTCGTGGTCGCAACCGTGGGCAAGGCGGGCCTGACCGCTACCCTGGCCGCTATCGCCGCGGGCAAGCCGATCGCCATGGCCAACAAGGAAATCATGGTCATGGCTGGCTCCCTGGTCATGGCCGC
The DNA here is from genome assembly GCA_016210175.1 of Chloroflexota bacterium. Lineage (GTDB taxonomy): Bacteria > Chloroflexota > Dehalococcoidia > SHYD01 > JACQUQ01 > JACQUQ01. Next base: position 10,007 of record JACQUQ010000265.1, read on the forward strand.
GGCCCGCCAGCATGGGGTCACGGTGCTGCCCGTGGACAGCGCCCTGAGCGCGGTGGCCCAGTGCCTGGCCGGAGAAGGTCAGAATGTGGAGCAGATCATCCTCACCTGCACCGGCACCCCCTACTCCTGGCGGGCCCCGGCGGCGCTGCGCGCGGTGAGCCGGGAGGAGTTGCTGCGCCAGACCCACGGCATCATGGGGCGCAAACTCAGCATCGACTCCGCGACCCTGATGCGGGAGGGGATGCAGGTCATCGAAGCCCGCTGGCTGTTCGATGTGCCCTTCGAGCGCATCTCGGTGGTGGTCCACCCGGAGAACGCGGTGCGCGCCCTGGTGCGCTTCGTGGATGGGACCGTCAAGGCCGTCATCAGCCAGCCCAGCACCCGCCTGGCCCTCCAGTACGCCCTCTCCTACCCGGAGCGCTGGGGCCTGCCGGCGCTGCCGCCCCTGGACCTCACCGCGCTGGGACCGGTGAGCTTCGAGCCGCTGGACGAGGCCAAATACCCGTGTTTCCGCCTTGCCACCGAGGCCGGGTACCGGGGCGATACCTACCCGGCCGTGTTGAACGCCGCTGATGAGATGGCCGTCTTGCTCTTCCTCGATCAGCAGATCGGGTTCCAGGAGATCCCGCGGGTGGTCGAGGCCGTGCTGAACCGGCACCAGCCGGTGCACCACCCGACCCTGGAGGACATCCTTCAGGCCGACCAGTGGGCCCGCGACTTCACGCCACAGCAAGTCCCGGAGTAGCCGCCCAGGTGCGCGGCCTGCTCCTGCCCCTTCTGCCGAGAAGGGGCTTCTTCGTTGCCCGCTGCACCCCTCCGGTCCGGGCCGGGCGCCCGATCCACGCGGCGGTGGCCCCCGCCTGGGCCGCGATAGAAGCAGAAGCGCATGAGCAGCGGTGACGTCTCCTCCGATCCCCCTGAAGCACGCCTCGCCCCACTTGCCCCGTCAGCACCCGGCCCGCAGCCCCGCGCCGTGCCCGCGGCTGCCCCGGCGCCGTCCCGCTCCTTCGGGGCGCTGCGGGTACCCGCCTTCCAGTCCTTCGCCGTAGCGACGGTAGCCCTCTCCCTGGGAGTCTGGGTGGCCATGGTGGGCCAGATGTGGCTGGTGCAGGAGCGCACCAACTCCCCCCTCGCCTTGGGCATGGTCAACTTCTTCTGGGGCCTGCCAGTCATGGCGCTCTCCCTGCTGGGGGGCGTGGTGGCCGACCGGGTGGACCGGCGCACCGTCCTGGTGGTGGCCCGCGCCCTGAACACGCTCCTGGTGCTGCTCATGGCCCTGCTGGTCACGTCGGAATGGCTGGAGGTCTGGCACATCATGGCCTTCTCCTTCTTGCAGGGCCTCCTCATGGCCTTCGACATCCCGGCGCGGCAGGCGCTCATCCCGGCGCTGGTACCCCGCAGCGACCTGATGAGCGCCATCGCCATCCACGCCGCGATCTGGGGCAGCACCAACGTAGTCGGCCCGGCCCTGGCCGGACCGCTCATCGCCACGCTGGGTATCGCGGGCTGCTTCTACCTGGCCGCGAGCGCCTCCGGCCTGGCGGCCTTCCTCTTCTTCCGGCTGCGGACCATCCCGGCCCCGGAGAAGGGCGCCGCTCCCGACCCCGCGGTACCCCCGCCCAACGTGCTCAAGGGCCTGGCCGAGGGCCTGCGCTACCTGCGCGGGCAGCGGGCCATCATCGCCATCATGCTAATGAACCTGGTGCCCATCGTCATCGGGCAGGCCTACATCTCGCTGATCCCCGCCTTCGCCGCCAACATCCTCCGGGGCGACGCCGTGACCTACAGCAACCTGCTTTCCGCCGGGGGCATCGGCGCCCTGATGGGCACCGCGCTTATCGCCGCGGTGGGCGACTTCCGCCGCAAGGGCCTGGGAGTGGTGCTGGTGGGATCAACCTTTGGCGTGGCCTTGCTGGCTCTGGCGGCGACCAGCAGCGTGTGGCCCGCGCTGGCTTTGATGGCGGTCCTGGGAGGGACTAGCATGAGCTTCTGGACCCTGAGCAACACCCTGGTGCAGGGGATGTTGCATGACCACGTGCGGGCGCGGGTGACCTCGGTTTACCAGTTAACCTGGGGCATGCAGTCCCTGGGCAACCTCTTCCTGGGTGTGCTGGGCAATACCATCGGTGTGCCGGGCGCCATCGGCGTCGCCGGGGGGGTGTCGCTGCTGGGGATTGCCCTCGTCCTGACCAAGTTCCCGGAGGTACGGAGGCTGTAGGCGGGAGGGACGGTGCAGGTATGGCCCCTCCCACCGGGCCGGGGCCGCCCGCACCCGGTCTGCAAGCTGCTCGCTCCCAGGGCCTGGTCCCGACCTGGACGCCACGTCCCCAACCAGACTCCACGCTCTAGTGTTTTGTCACTCCTCCTGTGATGGGTGTGACCGCCGCCCTTCAGGGCGGCGGTCACACCCATCAGTTCACGGCTGACAGAGCACTAGCCCTGGTCCGGGTCTGCCGGGTTGAGAGCGTCATGTTTGCAAGCACGCGCGCCCTTCCCCGAAGTAGCCTCGGCCCGGAGTTCCGCAAGCTCTGGGCGGCCAGCGCTGCCTCCAACCTCGGCGACGGCGTTACGCTCGTTGCCGCGCCGCTCCTGGCCGCGGCGCTGACGCGCGACCCCGCGCTCGTCGCCGGACTCGCCTTTGCCCAGCGCCTCCCGTGGCTCCTGTTCCCGCTTCTCAGCGGGGCGCTCGCGGACCGGTTCGACCGCAGACGCATCATGGCGGCGGTCGCCGTGTTCCGTGCTGCGCTGATCGGTGTCCTCGGCGTCACGGTGGTCCTGGACGTAGCGAGCATCCCGTTGTTGTACACGGCCTTCTTCCTCCTCAGCGCCGGGGAGACGCTCTTCGACGTCGCTGCGGTGGCTATCCTGCCCGCGGTGGTGCCCCGGGACGGGCTACCCAAGGCCAACGCCCGGCTGGCAGGGACGCTGACCGTCACCAACCAGTTCGTTGGTCCCCCGCTTGGCGGATTCCTCTTCGCCACCGCCGCCGCCCTGCCGTTCCTGCTGGGCGCCGGCGGGCTTGCCGCGGCGGCGGCGCTCATCCTGGCATTGCCCGGCGCCTTCCGGATCGAGCGTGTGGAAGGCGCATCCTTGCCTGCCTTGCGCATAGAGATGGCAGAGGGGATCCGGTGGCTGTGGCACCACCGGCTGCTGCGCACCCTCGCGCTCGCCCTTGCGCTCCTGAACATTACCCTGGTCGCCCAGGTCTCGATCATGGTGCTCTTCGCACAGGAGCGCCTGGGACTCGGCCCGCAGGGCTATGGCGTCCTGGTCGCGGCGTACGGTGTCGGAGGTGTGCTGGGCAGCCTCGTTGCCCACCGCGTTATCGCCAGGCTCGGCGCGGGCAGGACGCTGCGCATTGCCATGCTCATCGAGGCCGCAGTGCCCGCCGCGCTCGCGCTGACGCGCGCTCCGCTCCTGGCGGGTGCGATACTGGTCTTCTTCGGCGTGCACGCGGTCGTCTGGGGCGCGCTCCTCACATCGCTGCGCCAGGATCTGACCCCGGCGCGGCTGCGGGGCCGGGTCGAGAGCGCCTACCGGCTCCTGGAGCACGGCGGCGCCGCTCCGGGCGCGCTGCTGGGCGGCCTCCTGGCCGCGGGCGTCGGCCTCACGGCGCCGTTCTGGTTCGGTGCAGTCGTGGGGGCACTGCTCATCCCCCTCGTGTGGTCCACCTTCTCCGATGCCATGGTGGCCGGGGCCAGGAGGGACGCCGACGCGCCCGCTTCCTCGGAAAACTAGAAAGGCCCTGCTCGCTCCCCACAGCGGTTGACGCTTTTTCCCGAAGGGTGGTAGAGTACAGGCACTCGGCAGGGGCGTGGCGTGAGTGGTCTGCACGCCCCTGGCTATCGAAGAGGGGGGCGTACCGATGCCGGAGCGAGAGATTCTGTGGAATCTCGGCCCCGAACGGTTCTTCGTCTATCCGGTGGTGTTCCTGGCCCTAGCCTTCGTCATCAAGGGCCTGTACGACCATTACCGCCTGTGGCGCATCGGCCAGGGCCCGGTCCCGCTGGACCATCTGGGCCAGCGCCTCGCGGCAGTGGTCGCCTTTGTCGTCGCACAGCGGCGGGTGAGCTTCGGCCGCGAGCCCTACGCCGGCCTGATGCACGGGCTTATCTACCTTGGCTTCCTGACCCTGGTGCTGGTGACGACCGTCCTGGCCGTGGACGACTGGCTCCACATCATGTTCGGCGCCCATTTCCTGGTCGGCCCGGTCTACCTGGGCTACGCCCTGGTTGGCGACCTGGGCGGCGTCGCCCTGCTGGCGGGCCTGACCCTGGCCTTCTACCGGCGCTACGTGCAGCAGCCCGACCGTCTTGCCGACCCCTCCCCCACGTCCGACGATGGCCGTGCCCTGGGGCTGCTGGCCTTCCTGGCGGTCAACGGCTTCGCCATCGAGGGCGTGCGCATCCTGCTCACCGAGCTACGGGACCACCCCGAATGGGCGCTGTGGTCGCCGGTGGGCTACCTGTTCTCCTTGTTCTTCAGCGCCTTCGCCATGAGCGATGAGGGCTACCGCATCCTGCACCGGGTGTTCTGGTCGGCCCACCTGCTCACCGTCGCCCTGTTCCTGGCGACCATCCCCACCACCAAGTTCGCCCACATCCTCCTCTCCACGGCCAACGTCTTTTTCCGCGACCCCATCCGCAACACCTACGCCAAGGGCGCGCTGGTCCCCATCGAAGACATCGAGCAGCAGGAGGTCCTGGGGGCCACCAAGCTCACCGACTTCACCTTCAGCCAGCTCGTGGGCTTCGACGGCTGCACCAACTGCGGACGCTGCCAGGACAACTGCCCGGCCTACCTGAGCGGCAAGCCCCTCTCGCCCCGCAAGCTGGTCCAGGACCTGCGGCGTCACCTGCTGACCGACGGCCGGGCCGTGGCCGCGGGCGGCGCCCTCCCGGAGGACAAGCCCCTGATCCGGGGGGTCATCGAAGAGGACACGGTGTGGGCCTGCGTGACCTGCCGGGCCTGCATGGAAGCCTGCCCGGTGCTCATCGAGCACATCCCGGCCATCGTGGACCTGCGCCGCAGCCTGGTGATGATGGCGGGCAGCATCCCGGAGATGGCCCAGAACGCCCTGATGAACATGGAGCGCCGGGGCCATCCCTGGCGGGGCACCCAGCACGTCCGGGGCGACTGGATGGAGTTGGTGCCGGGCGGGGTGCCGGAGTTCACCGACGGCGACGAGGTGGAATACCTGTACTGGGTCGGCTGCACCGGGGCCCTGGAGGACCGGGCCATGAAGGTGACGCTGTCAGTGGTGAACGTCCTCAAGGCCGCCGGGGTGAACTTCGGGGTGCTAGGGCCGGAAGAGACCTGCACCGGCGACCCGGCCCGCCGCATGGGCAACGAGTTCCTGTTCCAGATGATGGCCCAGCAGACCATCGAGATCCTGAACAGCAAGAAGGCCAAGAAGATCATCACCAACTGCCCCCACTGCTTCAACACCATGGCGAACGAGTACCCGGACTTCGATGGCCACTTCGAGGTGATCCACCACACGACGTTCCTCTCGAAGCTGCTCAAGGA
>JACQUQ010000266.1 GCA_016210175.1 Chloroflexota bacterium
CTCGTGGTCTGTCAATCCTACTGTGATGGGTTCCACCCCGCCGCCCTGAAGGGCGGGCCCGCCGTTCACGGCGGCGGTCTCACCCATCAGTTCACGGCTGACAGAACACGAGGAGAGCAACTGTGGCCCAGAAGTATGTGAGTGTGTGGTATGACCCGAAAGGGGACTTCCTGGAGGTCATTTGGGAGCGTGCAGCCGGGTATTTCCGTGAAACAGAAGACGACCGCGTGATGGAGAAGCTCGATCTTGAGGGGAATGTACTGGGCTTTCACGTCCTGGCGGTGCGCACCCTCAAAGGGAAACCCCTTGAGGTCGCCCTGCCTCCGGGCGCGGCTGAAGAGGTAGAGAGCTCATAGTCGGATTCGTTTGTGTTTGACTCGCTCAGAGCACGTAGGGAATGTTCAGTGCATCCGGCGCAGGGGGGAGCGCACCATGTCTGGGCGCGGGGCGACGCCCCTGCGGGCCGCCAGTGTGGTGGAGGCCTTCCACCGCTGCGGCTTTACTCATATCGTGTGGCTGCCCGACAGCGAGGCGCGCTTCCTGTACGACGCGCTGGCGGCGGACCCGGACCTCACGCTGGTGCCGGTGTGCCGGGAGGGCGAGGCCATCGCCATCGCCGCGGGCCTGTACCTGGGCGGCCAGCAGCCGGCCGTGCTGTACCAGAACACAGGCTTCTTTGAGGCGGGGGACTCCCTGCGAGGCATCGCCCTGGACCTGCACCTTCGCGGCGATGGCGCTGGCCGCGGGCTACCGCGCGGCGTACACCTTCGATCAGATCGAAGACCTGGCGCGGCACGCGGCGGTGGTCCTGCACGCGCCAGGGCCGACGATAGTCGTGCTCAAGGTGGCCTCCGAGGGACCGCGGGCCGGCATCGGCGCCCAGCCGACCAGCGCAGTCTTTCCGCTCCTGCGGGAGCGCTTGCAGCGTCCTGGGGCCTGACCCACGCGGTCCTTACACCCGCTTCACTGCGCTCGGCTCCCCCGGTTGGGGGAGGGGGGCGTGCAGCGGTGGGACCGATGGCCCCGTTGATGAAGGAGTAGATACCCATTATGCACGGTCACGGTGGAGGAGGCGGCTGGGGCGGCGGGATGATGCGCCCCCGCACCGGCGACGACGATGAAGCCCTGGGCAAAGTCTACGACCACGAGGTCGCCAGCCGGCTGGCCCGCTACCTGAAGCCCTATCGGCACCTGGTGGCGTTGACCCTGGCGCTCACCATCGTGTACTCCGTGGCCTACTCTGCCAGCCCCCGCATCATCGGCTACGCCATCGACCGCTTCATCGACGCCGGCGACCTCCAGGGACTCAACGTCATCACCGCCGCTTTCATCGCCAACGCGTTTATTATCTGGGCCAGCGAATACATCCAGGCGGTGAGCATGGCCCGCATGGGCCAGGGCGTACTCAACACCCTGCGCACCCAGATCTTCGACCACCTCCAGAAGCTCTCCCTCAGTTTCTACGACCGCAACGAGGTCGGGAAACTCATGTCCCGGGCCCAGAACGATGTGCTCTCCCTTCAGGAGCTCCTCACCAGCGGCGTCATCACGGTGCTGGAGCAGCTGTTGAGCATCGTGGTAGTGGTCATCTTCCTGTTCTCCATGAACGTCCGCCTCGCCCTGGTGACCCTGGCGGTGGTGCCGCTGCTGGTGGTCATCATGGCCGTGTGGCAGGGGATGGCGCGCACCGCCTTCATGCGGGTGCGTCAGGCCATCGCCGTAGTCAACGCCGGGCTCCAGGAGAACATCAGCGGGGTACGGGTCATCCAGAGCCTGGGCCGGGAGGACCTCAACAGCCGCCTGTTCGACCAGGTGAACCACGAGCACTTCCAGGCCAACCTCCAGGCCGGGCGGCTGTCGGCCCTGGTGCAGCCCACCGTCGAACTGCTGGTGGCCGTGGCGACCATGCTGGTCATCATCTACGGCGGCGGCCAGGCGCTGGCCGGCGAGCTGGCCATCGGTGAACTGGTCGCCTTCACCCTGTACATCCAGCGGTTCTTCGACCCCATCCGGCAGATCACCATGCAGTACACTCAGTTCCAGCGTGCGATGGTGGGCGGCGTGCGTATCTTCGAGATCCTCGACGCCCGGCCCGAGATCCAGGATGCCCCCGACACGGTGGAACTGCCGCCGGTGCGGGGCGAGGTGCGCTTTGAGCAGGTCTCTTTCCAGTACCACGACAATATCCCGGTGCTGCACGACATCAACCTGCACGTGCGACCGGGGGAGACGGTTGCCTTCGTGGGACAGACGGGGGCGGGCAAGACGACGATGATCGCCCTGATCAGCCGCTTCTACGACGTGACCGCGGGGCGCATCACCATCGATGGCTACGACCTGCGGGCGGTAACGCAGCGCTCTCTGCGGCGACAGATGGGCATTGTGCTCCAGGAGCCTTTCTTGTTTACCGACACCGTGCGGGAGAACATCCGCTATGGCCGCCTGGAGGCGTCAGACGAAGCGGTGGAGCAGGCAGCCCGCGCCGTGGGCGCCCACGACTTCATCGTGAAGCTGGAGCGCGGCTACGACACGGTCCTCCACGAGCGGGGGGGCAACCTGAGCGTGGGCCAGCGCCAACTCCTGGCGCTGGCGCGGGCGGTGCTGGCCGATCCCAAGATCCTCATTCTGGACGAGGCGACGGCCTACGTGGATACCCAGACCGAAATCCTGATCCAGCGCGCCCTGAAGCAGCTACTCCGGGGACGGACCTCCTTTGTCATCGCCCACCGGCTCTCGACCATCCGGGATGCGGACCGGGTGGTGGTGCTGGACCGCGGCCGGGTGGTGGAACAGGGCACCCACGATGAGCTGCTGGTGCGCGGGGGCCTCTATGCCAACCTCTACACCATGAGCTACTCCGTGGTGCAGGCGGGCGGCCCCAACGGGCGAGATGGTCACGGCCCGGATGGCGCCACGTCCGCAGCACCGCTGCCGCAGCCCCACCCCCAGGGGGCGTAAGGGCATCCTTCCCTCAGCGCCATCAGCCGGGCCAGGAGCAAGCGCTCAGGCGCACCCACCAGCAGCCTACCGCCTAGAGACCGAATTGGGAGGTGAGATCGCTGCCGGGGTCAAAGCCCAGGTACTTGCGCGCGTACTCGCGGGCTTGGCGGTCGATATCACGGCGGCGCTCGTCGGCCAGGGCGTCCTCCAGGTAGCGGGAGCAGCGCTCTAGGAACTCATCCTTGCTCATGGCGATGAGCGTGCTGATACTGATTTCGTAGTACTCGTGCATCATGGTGGACTCCTCGACGGCGCACCCCCTACCTACCGCAGCGTGCGCGTCCGTCGCTTCCCTTGCCCTGCGGCTTCCCGTGTCTCCCACCAAGGGGAGCGCGGCCCGTCAGCAGCCAAGCGCGCACCGCCCGCGCCTGGGACGCGGGCCACACCACGACGCGCCGCAGGTATTCTGTTGGTGTAAACGGGGGGCATGCGGAGCAGGCACGGCGGTGGAGGTGTGAGATAGCTGGCAGCGCGCCGGTGGGAGATCGCGAACCTATGGCGTTGCGGGGCGCGTGACCTACGCGACGTATACCGCGACGACCACCGCGTCCTGGGGGTTGGCAGGATCAAAGAAGACCAGCGCACAGGAGCGGCCACTCACCATCTCCGCACTGGGGATGTTGCGGGCCACGGGCACGTCCTCCAGCCACACCCCCAGGCTCCCGGCCAGTTGCACCGTCGCCCGGTAGCTGGCGCTATCAAACCCTTTGAGGATACCCCGGCGGACTTCCATCCTGTGTCCTCCTCTCAGGACTGAGGACTGAGTTATCGGGCCTTCCCGCTCAGTCCTCAGCACTCAGTCCTCGCTAGACCCCGCCCAGGGTCAGGTGGTGCTCGTAGCGGGGCGGCCGGCCCGGTCGGGCGTCGTAGACCAGGCGCAGCCCCAGCACCCGCCGCAGGGCCCCGCTGACCCCGGCCCTATTATCAGTTATGTCAATAACATCGTACACTTCCTGGCCGCAGTTGGCCGGGACCCGTAGCTCTCCCGCCGCGGCGTCGAAGGCCGCACGGCGAAGCTCGGCGTCGGCCCGTTCCTGGGCGACCGCGCCGGTCGTGAGGTTCAGGTCGTGTACCTGGCGCAGCCGGTCGGCCGCTTCCTCGATTTCGGTCCAGGTCGCGGCCTCCGCGAACACCCCACTGCCGAACACCTGCGCCCGGTTCACGTCCTGCATCTGGGTACGATAGCGCCCCTCCAGGATCGGGTGCGCGCCGCCGTAACTGTAGGCGCTGGCCTCCGCCGCAATAGGGTGCTTGAGGTAGCCGGTGCTCCCCCGGAAGAGCAGCACATCGGGCACCTGGGCCAGCAGGCGGTGCACCGCCTGGGCTCCTGCCTCGCCGGGGTGGATGGTGAAGGCCGGGGAGCGGTCCACCACCGCGCTGCTGGTGCTGAAGCTGGACAAGGCCAGGCCCGCCCGCGCCAGCACCGCCCCCAGGAGTTGAAAGATATTCTGGCTGCCCGCGGCCCAGGCGAACTGGCGTCGGGCAACCCACCGCCCCAGCAGCCCCCAGCCATCCACGGCCCGCAGGACCAGGGTCGCCCGGCCGCCCAGCGACCGGTGTTCCCAGCCCGTCAGCCAGAACACCGGCCCGCCGGAGCTCAGGGGGCCGCTCGCGGTCTGATAGCCGGGGCTGACCCGCACCTCCGCCCCCAGGGTCAGGGCGGCGTAGGCGCCGGCGCCGGGGCTGTTGTAGCGCCCGTCGTCGTTGCGCAGTTCCACCAGCAGCCGCCCGCCGGTGGGGGTGTCCTCCACCTCCAGGCCCAGGACATCGGCCGTGACCTCCACGGTGGCTGGCGTCAGGGAGGCCCGCCAGACGCCCCACGGCGTCGAGCGCCAGGCCCAGCCCACCCCCGACGCCAGCGCCACCCCGTAGCCGCTGGTCAGATCCAGGGGCACCGGCTCGCGCCAGCGGTTATCCACGAAGTCGCTGCCCACCACGGTATGGCTCTGATAGGGACGGGAGTAGCCCTGGGTCCCCGTATACGCTTCCACCAGAAGCAGGCGATGCACATCGGGGGCGGCCAGCAAAGGGGCGTGGTACTCCACTCCCGCGCCGGGGCTTGCCACCGCCACCTCCGCCAGAGTGGACCAGGTGCCGGCCGCTTGGGCATAGCCATCGCCATAGATCGCGGTCCAGACCCGGTAGCCGCCGCCCGCCTCCTGCCCGCTCAGGGCCAGGTTCCAGTCGTTCTGGTAGGTACACGCCAGCCCAGTGAGGGACAGGACGCTGTTGCTCCTGGCCGCCGGCGCGCCCCAGGTCCCGCCGCTGCGCACGACGGTCCAGACTTGCGCGCCCACCGTATAGAAGAGGGCGACCGTCCCGCCTGGGGTAGCGTCGGCCGCCAGCCAGGTCACCGCGGCTGCGGCGGTGAGGATGTCCTGCGGATCGCCCAGGGTGGCGCCGTTATCGCTGCTCTCCCGAACCTGGAGGGTGCGTCCGTCGCTGGCGACCGAGAACAGGAAGACGCTGGCTCCCTGGGCGCACAGGGCAGCGCCGGTGGCCGCGCCGGCGCCCAGGGAGGTCCAGGTACCGAAGGCGCTGCCGGGGCCGGGCGCGGCGCTATGCTGATAGTAGAGGGTCCCGGCGCTTACCGTCCGGGCGCGGACCAGCGAGCCGTCGCCCGCCACCGTGACCGCATGGAAGTAATCTTCTTCGGCCCCGGTGTACAGGCGTGTCCACGGCAAGCGGGGCACCCCGGTCCGCCGGTCGTGGATCTCCACCTGCACGTAGGGCACATGGCTGGCGCTCTGCTGGGCCGCCAGCAGGGCGCTGGAAAGGCTGCGCATCCCATCCTCCCAGTGCTGAGTGCTGAGTGCTGAGTGGGAGGAGCACTCAGCACTCAGCACTCTATGGTCCCCAATCGGTGGTGCGGCTAGCGCCGGGCATGGCCGGCCGGTACAGGCGTCGGGCGCGCACCGCGTGCTTCCTCCCGTAGCGTGCCAGGCTGCGGGCGAAGGCGGCCAGCCGCTCCTGCCCCCACACCAGGTACTGACGCCAGACATCGGCCCCACCAACGTTCACCCGGTTGGTGGCAAACGAGGCCCACTCCAGGGCGGCATAGGCGGCTGCGCCCGTCGCTACCACCTCTTCCAGGTGGACCGGGAGGGTAGAGCTGGCGGCGTCGAGGGTATGCAGCTTGCCGTAGTACACTGCGACGTTCTCGGCCCCCGCCGGAGCGCTGTCCAGGAGCAGCGTCAGGGTGCTCCCCCAGACCGCAAACCGGACGTAGCTGCGGGGATACTGGCCCACCGGATACTCGACCGCCTCCACGGCCATGAGGTCGGTCAGCGCGGCCAGGGAGAGGTCACGGCTGCCGGCGGTGGTGGTCAGGGTCGCGGTGGCCTCGCGGGGGAGAGCCAGACTGAACTCCCGCACGGCCCGCTCAAGGTGCCGGTCCAGCACGGCATCGGTCCAGCGATAGCTGGTGGCGTCTTCGTCGTGCAAGTCCCGTCGCACGGCAGCGCGCAAGGTGCTCAGGGTGGTCGGCATAGTGGGCGCTCCTCCTGGTAAACCGTCCTGCTCCCCTCGAATATACGAACGTATGTTCTTATCGTCAAGGGCGCGCTGGCACCTCGGAGGGGCGCCATGGCGACTTCCCCGGCGGAGCGCGTGCCACCCGCCGCCTCTGGTCACCGATGCGGCTCTATCGCATGCATGGGTGCTTGCGCTATGGCTGCGTCGTCTCCATATGGACGAAACATTGAGACAGAATTGCAACATACGAGGCCAAGCGCCGTTGTACGCGATAGTACCTGGCTTGTGGTGTGGCTCGGCCTCCGGCCGACTCCTGCATGCTTGCTCCGCGGTGCTGGACCCTGCGCTCCGTCGCGCAGTATCCTCGCTGGTGGAGGGATGATGGCGCGCTGCCTCCCCTCCCTGTGCTGGTCGTGCCGATTCACCCTCACCAGGGCGGCGCCGCCGCCCCTGCTGGTTCGGCCCCGCAGTGCGGCAGAGTCCCGAGGAGGAGCGCAATGGGCTGGGTCTTCTTAGTGTTGGTGATCGGTGGCATCGTTGGGGGGTTGCTCCAGGCGGTGCCCCAGAGCAACGAGTACCTGCGCCGCGGCTCCGGCGGCCTGATCGCCCTGGGATTTCTGGGGGTCCTCCTGTGGACCTATTTCCTTACCGGCGTTGCCGCTGGCGTCGTGGGACGGTAGGCGGGAACGGTTCGTTACGGACGGTGACGGTACGTCCCTGCGTTCTGGCGCTCCCGGTGGTCTCGCCCGCATGAGACGCCCCCCCGCAGCGCTGGCTGGCCTGGTACTGCTGGCAGCGATCACGACGCTCATCGTCGCCATCATCCTCGCTGTGGCGGGGCTGACGGACCAGGCCGTGCGCGTGTTGCTGCTCACGGCGGTCCTGCTTGCCACGGGCTGGTTGCTGGCGCCACAGCGCTGACCACGGCGCACCCTGCGGTCTCGGTCGTTCCTGTCGCGGGGTACCGCAGTCGGCCGCACCGGAGCGCCATGCGGGTTCCCGGCAACGCTGCTCCCCTGGCGTAGTCGCACGCCATTGGCACGGGAGAGGACGTCCCGACCACGCCAGGGGAGCGGTGTGCGGTACCGCTCCTCGCGGCTGCCGAGGGGAGTCTGCGCCGGACCGGGGGGCTGGCCTGGGGATGGTTCCCGACCTGGTAGCCATGGGGCAGGAGAGGGGGAAGCCCGCCGTGCGGGTCTACATCATCTACGACGGCGATCCCGAAGGAGCGACGGACCGCATGGCCCAGGCGGTGGCGGAGGGGGCGGCCAGCGTCCCGGACGCCGAGGTCATCCTGCACGCGTCCTCCGAGGCCACGGTCGAGGACATGGTAGCGGCCGACGCCATCATCCTGGGGTCACCCAACTGGCACGGCCTGACCGCCCACATGAAGGAGGTCATCGACCAGACCGGGCTGGTCTGGGAGCAAGGCAAACTGGTGGGCAAGGTGGGGGCGGCCTTCACCACGGGCTGGTCGCGGGCCGGGGGCCAGGAGATCACCCTGCTGACCCTGCTGCACCCGCTGCTGGCCCACGGCATGATCATTGTGGGCCTGCCCTGGAGCAGCCGCATGACCCGCAGCGGCTCGTACTACGGCCCCACCGCCACCGGCAGGCCCAAGGAGGAGGACCTGGCCCAGGCCCGCGCCCTGGGGCGGCGGGTCGCCCGCTATGCCCGCTGGCTCCGGCGGGGCCGCGGGGACGAGAAGGACGACGTCGAGGGCGGCGTCTTCTACAAGGAGCGCCGCCGGCACCCCGCCCAGGAGTAGCGGCGCCCCGGCGTGACCGCACGCCCACGGTCCGCGCCAGGGCTTATGCGGACGAGCACGGGGGGTCCGGCTTCACCGGGGCATCCGGCACCGGCCTGCGCCGGCGTCGGTAGACCGCCCAGAGCAAGCCAATGAGCACCCCCAGCGAGACCAGCAGGCCGCTCAGGCTGCTCAGGAAGTCCGCCGCGGCCTCCACGCTCCCGCCGAACTCGTAGCCCAGCCCCAGGTAGGCGACGGTCCAGGCCAGCCGGCCGGCGACGTCAAAGGGCAGGAAGGACCGCAGCCGGTAGCCGCTGGCGCCGGCCAACAGGTTCACGGCTGGACTCAAGAACGAGAGCAGCGAGCGGCTGAGCAGGACGCTCAGGCCACCCCAGCGCTGAAAGAACGCCTCGGCGTCGTCCAGCCGCGCCGAGGTCAGCCCCACCCAGCGTCCGCGCCGGTCCAGGAACTCCCGGCCCAGCAACCGCCCCACACTGTACCCGACCATGTCGCCCACGACCGACGCGACCACGGCCACCAGGCCGGACCCCAGCCAGCTCAAACGTCCCTGAGCCGCGAGCGCCCCGGCTACGACCGTCGCCAGCCCGGAGGGCAGGGGCAGGCCGATAGCCCCGGCCAGGAGCGTCAGCCCCAGGACCGGGTAGCCGTAGAGCAGTAGCGCGGCCAGGAGCTCGTCGCTGAGAGTGCTGAGCCAGGTCATGGCCCGGCACCATGAGCGGCGCCCGGCCCAGCCCAGCCAGACCAGCGGCGGTAGGCGACGAAGCCCACGACCGCGAGGACGATCAACGTCGCCACAAGGCCACCCAGGTTACTGAGCAGGTCCGCGGCAGCCTCGATGCTCCCGCTGAAGGCATACCCGATCCCGACATACATCACGACCCAGGTTAGCCGCCCCGCCACATCGAACGGGACCCAAGCGTAGAACGAATACCGGGTTGCCCCTGCCACCAGATTCACCGCGGGGCTGAGGTGCCCCAGCAGTGAGCTTGCGAGCAACACCGTCAGTCCACCCCAGCGGACAAAAACCGCTTCCGCCTGCGCAAGCCGTGCCGGCGTCAACCCCAAGCGCCCCCCTCTCCGCAGCACGAACCCGCGGCCCGCCCAGCGCCTAACGCCATACCCGATAGCATCACCCATGACGGAAGCAACCAAGGCTACCGCCCCAGCCCCCAGCCAATGCAGGGACCCCTGGGCGGCCAACGCACCAGCCGCTACTGCGGCCAGTTCGGAAGGCAAGGGTACCCCAGCAGCAGCGATCAGCAACGTCAGTCCCAGGACCGGGTAGCCGTAGACCAGCAACCCGGCCATAAGCTGATCGCCCAGGTCCCCCAGCCAGGTCACGGCCCGCTCCCATCCGACGGTGACGTGACCTGCCGAATTGCCACAATAGCCCGCTGGACCTCCTGGGTGTACTCCAACGGGCTGCGGCCCTGTTGCCGGGCCAGGGTGTACAGGCTGGTGTCCGAATCGGTCTGCTCCGGCAACCCCAGGCGCTCGGTCAGCGCCTCCTGGGGCACACCGTACGTTGTCGCCACATAGCGGAGCGTCATCCACGGTCGGATGGCCCCGAGGTCGCTGGCCCCCAATTCCTGGGCCGAGCGGAGCAGCAGGAAGGAGCGGTAGGTCCGCACCCCGAACATCACCCCGGCCAGCGCGGCCACGACGATGGCTGCGATGAGCACGGCGCGCTGCCAGCGCGGTCGCAGTGCCGGTCGGGAGCTTGGGCTCATTGAGTTTGCCTCATTCATTGCCCGGTGGCGCTGGGTGGTGCGAGCAGGAGCGTAGCCCGCGCTGCCAACTCCTGGGGCCACGGCCACCCGTGCCGCGCCGCGAGCGCCGCGCAGACCTCGCGGCCGAGTTCCGCCGCGGCGCTGAGGGCGAGCCGGAGGCCCGCTGCACCCGGAGCCGGGACGCAGGCATGGAGCCGTGCCAGGCGTTCGGGGGCAAGCGTGCCCTCCACATCCAGGGCCGCTGGGGAGCCCCGCCACTGGTCAACGGCGCCGGCCTCCAGTCGCAGCAAGCGCAGCAGGTGCTCCATCACCTCCGTATGGAAGGCCTGGCGTGCCACCCACTGCTCGCCGCGCTGGAGCTTGCTGAACACATAGAGCAGGTAGTACCAGAGGTCGCCGCACAGCCGGGCGAAGGCGGCTGCCGGGTCCACCGGGCGCAGCGAGCGTCCGACCAACTGCTTCACGCAGGCGGTGAGCTTGCCGCCGGCGCCATCGTACAGCACCATCGCCTCCACCGTGACGGGGCTGTACGACCAGGTGAGGACCTCCTCGACCCTGGACTCCCGGTGGAAATCGAAGTCCACCCGCAGCGGGACCGGTGTCGCGGCGTACACCGTCCAGGGGTGGCCGACGTGCCCGATATAGGCAAGCAAGAGGTCGCCGAACTGCGCCGCCCACTGCGCCCAGTCACGCACAAAGGCGTCGTAGTCGGCATCGCGGAGGTAGATGTCCAGGTCGAGGTCCGACCACTCATCGGCGCGCCCCTTGCTGCCGGAGCCGTAGTCCAGCACACCGATGATGCGAGGATCCTGCTGCGCCGCGGCGACGATGCGGTGGAGCATCCGGGCACGAGCGGTTGCCTCAGCCACCGAAGCGATGTTCCCTTTCCCCTACGCCCCTGCCGCGCTAAAGCGTATGCGAACTGGAGATAAAGCGGGTGCGTAGGTTGTCATGCTGAGGCCGGAGGCCGAAGCATCCGTACTCCCGGTGCCCCAAGCCCAAGGAGCTACGGATGCTTCGCTGCGCTCAGAATGACAAATATCGCGTATCTTTCCATATTATAGATGCTTTGTAAACACGCGCTAGCCCCGCCGCCGGGCCAACTCCGCCCAGATGTCCTCGGGCCGCAGGCCCCGCGCGGCCAGCAGCACCAGGCAGTGGTACCACAGGTCCGCCATCTCGCTCACCACCCGCTCCTGCTCCGGGTTCTTGCCGGCGATAGCCGTCTCCCCGGCCTCCTCGATGACCTTCTGCACGATACGGTCGATGCCCCGCTGGAAGAGCTTGGCGGTGTAGCTGCCCTCCGGCAGGTCCCGCTTGCGCTGCTCGATGACCCCGAACAGCTCCTCGACCACCGACTGCCCGACCGGGGCGCTCACCGCGGGGCCGGCGGCCTCGGCCTGGGCCTGCTCCGGGCCGACGGCCTGGAAGAAACAGGAGGGCGCGCCGGTGTGGCAGGCCGGGCCGGTCGGGAGGGCCTGCACCAGGAGGGTATCGCCGTCGCAGTCGGTGGTCAGGGAGCGGAACCGCAGGTAGTGGCCGGAGGTCTCGCCCTTGTGCCACAGCTCCCGGCGGCTGCGGCTGTAGAACCACACATCGCCGGTGGCGAAGGTCTTCGTGAGGGCCTCCCGGTCCATGTAGGCCACCATCAGCACCGCGCCCGTCTCCGCGTGCTGCACCACCGCCGGAATGAGCCCCCGCTCGTCGAACTTGAGCATAGCACTGTCCTTAGCTATCAGCTATCGCACGTTGGCGAGCATCCCGAACAAGACCGCTGCCAACCAGGTTGTCATTCTGAGCGAAGCGAAGGATCCGTGCTTAGAAAACGCCTCAAGGCACGGATGCTTCGCTACACTCAGAATGACAGAACCCCTCGCCTTCAGTCCTGTTCATGGCTCCTCATGAACCTGGATACGCGGCGTCCTAACACGGTCCTGCCGCGGCCAGGGTCACGCCCCGCTCCAGCACCTCCGCCGCGAACCGGCTGCCCTCCTGCCGCATCCGTTCCATCTCGGCCCTGGTGTACACCAGCAGATCGATGGGCACGGGCGCGCCCGCGAACGCCCCCCGGAACTCGGGGCCACGGTCGATCATGCGCCGGGGGTCATCACCCCGCAGGATGATGCAGAGGTCGGCATCGCTGCGCGCGCCATAGTTCCCCTTCGCTAGCGAGCCGAAAAGGATCACCTGCTCCACGCGCGCGTCCTGCGCAACCAGCCGTTGGGCCATCTCCCGGAGTTGTTGGACCACCCTGGGGCCGTCAAGAAATCTTACTCGCACAGAACGCGAGGATGGCTTGTGCATCTGACACCGCCGCTTCCGCGTCCTTCCGCGTATAGTAGTCCTTCGGTGCTCCCCGCTCGAACCCATTGGGATACCGCGGCTGGATATAGTATCGGTCCAGCGCCTTCGCTTTCTCCACGAGGTCCGCGGGAGGGTGATGCTCTTCAGGGAGCGATTCCAAGAGCACGGTAACAGCATGGCCCCAGGCTTCACCGTGGAGATGCTGGTACAGGGCCTTCACCGCCTTCTCCGCGGCCTGCTGCGCCACAAAGCACGCCCACTCATAGAACCCCCCTTCCAAGAGGTGGCGCGCCACTTCCAGGTCCCGTTCCGCCTGGGCCAGCCAGTCGGCGCTGCGATCGGGCATCGCGGGGCGTCCCTTTGCTACCGCCGCACCGGGACGCCCCGCTCGGCCAGATAGTCCTTGGCCTGGGCGATGCGGTAGGTGCCGAAGTGGAAGATGCTGGCCGCCAGCACGGCGTCCGCCTTGCCCGCGGCCACCGCCTGGTACAGGTGCTCCAGGGTGCCCGCCCCGCCGGAGGCCACCACCGGCACGCTCACCGCCGTGGAGATAGCCGCCAGCAGTTCCAGGTCGTAGCCCGCGCGGGTGCCGTCCGCGTCGATGCTGTTCACTACGATCTCCCCCGCGCCCAACTCCGCGGCGCGGATGGCCCACTCCACCGCGTCCAGGCCCGTGGCGCGGCCACCATCGCGGCCGGTATGGGTGAAGACCTCCCAGCGCACCGGGTCGCTGCCGGGCACCCGGCGTGCGTCCATCCCCAGGACGATGCACTGGTTGCCGAAGCGGTCGGCAGCCTGGCGCAGCAGGTCCGGGTGCTGCACCGCGGCCGTATTGATGGAGACCTTGTCGGCCCCGGCCTCCAGCATGCGGCGCACATCCTCCACCGTCCGCAGGCCCCCACCGACGGTCAGCGGGATGAACACCTGGTCGGCGGTGCGGGCCACCACCTCCAGCATGATGCCGCGCTCTTCGGCCGAGGCGGTGATGTCGTAGAAGACTAGTTCGTCCGCCCCTTCCCGGTCGTAGTACGCGGCCAGCTCCACGGGGTCGCCCGCGTCCCGGTGGTCCAGGAACTTGACGCCCTTGACCACGCGGCCCGCTTTCACGTCCAGACAGGGGATGATACGCTTGGTGAGCATGACGCTCCTTCATCTCACC
>JACQUQ010000267.1 GCA_016210175.1 Chloroflexota bacterium
GGCCTATTTCCAGTTTGCAACCACGCACTAGGCAACGCTCTTGACATTGAGATCGATGCCGTTGACGACGGGTAAGGGGTGGTGCCGTCGGAGCCCGACCAGCAGCCAGTCCTCCAGAACCTCTTGCAACTCTTCGCGGCAGGCTTCCAGCGTGGGAGCGGTGGCCCATACCCCCTGAAAGCCGGAGATGTGCCCGTAGTAGGTGCCGTCGTCCAGGATTTCGTAGTGGGCATGCCGCATGGCTGCACGGATGTAGTCGGTCAGCACGTTCGCTCTCCCCATCCAAGAGGAGCATACCTGGCGTTGCAAGCAGCGCGCAGGTTTCTGCCTGCATCATACCCGCGCGCTGCGCTCGGCGCAAGGGCAGACGCGGGGAGGGGGCCGGCGCCTTCCGACAGCCGGCCCCCTCCTCCAGAACCGTTCACGCGGTGGCTGCGGCTCCCACCTTCGAGAGCGCCCGGTCCAGCTTGTCCACGGCCTCGTCGGCCTCGGCGGTGGTGATGTTCAGCGGCGGCATCAGCCGCAGGGCGCTGGGGGATACCGGGTTCACCAGGAAGCCCTCTTCAATGCACCTGTTCACGACGTCCATCGAGATGTCGCGGTCGAACTGCACCGCGTTGAGCAGGCCCATACCCCGCACTTCGGTGATGAAGGGGTGCTTGGCCCCCAGATCCCGGAGCTTGCCGCGCAGGTACTCACCGAGCCGCGCTGCGTTGGCCGGGATGTCGTGCTCGACGAGGTAGCTGAGGACCGCCAGCGCCCCCGCCGTTGCCAGCGGGTTGCCGCCGTAGGTAGTGCCGTGGTCGCCCGGCGTAAAGACCGCACAGTGCTCCTTGGCGGTCAGGGCCGCCACCGGGATGCCGCCTCCCATGCCCTTGGCGAGGGTCATGATATCCGGCTCCACGCCGAAGCTCTCGTAGCCCCAGAGGGTACCCAGGCGGCCGGCCCCGGTCTGTACCTCGTCCAGGATCAGCAGTAGCCCGTTCTGGTCGCACCAGGCCCGCACCTGCTTCAGGTAGTCCGGCGCGGGGACGTTCACCCCGCCCTCGCCCTGCACCGGCTCCAGCATGATGGCAACGGTCTGCTCCGTGGTGGCCTGCTTGATGGCCTCGATGTCGTTGTACGGCACCAGCTTGAACCCCGGCGGGAGCGGGGTGTAGGTGACGTGGTACTCCGGGTGGCCGGTGGCTGCGGTGGTCGTCAGGGTGCGCCCGTGGAAGGATTGCAGCGCGGTGATGAACTCGAACGCGCCGTTCTTCTTGAGCTTGCCGTACTTCTTCGCCAGCTTGATGGCGCCCTCGTTCGCCTCGGCCCCGCTGTTGGAGAAGAACACCCGGTCCAGCACCGAGTGGGTGACCAGCCACTCGGCGAGCTGGACCTGGGGGATGGTGTACAGGTCGTTGGAGGCGATGAACAGCTTCTGGGCCTGCTGCGTGATGGCCTCCACCAGCGCCGGGTGGCAGTGGCCCAGGCTGGTGACGGCCCAGCCGCCGACGAAATCCAGGTACCGCTTGCCCTCGGTGTCCCAGACGTAGGCCCCCTGGCCGCGCTCCACCGTCACCTTCAGGCGGCGTCCGCCGGTCCGCAGAAAGTACTTGGCCTCAAGCTCCTGCCATGTGTCGGGCATCGCTCCTCCTTCTTCTGCACTCAGCCGTCACCGCGCAGCCGTCCCGCTCGCCGCAGGAGCGCAGTAGCCCACTCGGCCCTGCCCTGGGAGAACGAGCACGGGACGCTGATGGCTGAGAGGTCCATCACGGCCGTGCCTGGGGTGTTGGGGTCGCTCCAGGGGACGAGCCCGCCGACCCGGCTCTGGCGGCCAGGTCGGCCAGGGCTTGCTCCATCTCGCGCAACTCGCGGCCGAAGGTCGCCCAGTCACCTTGGCGCAGGGCCTCCTGCGCCTGGCTATAGTGCTCCTGGGCCTGGCGGGCCAGCGCGCTCAGCTCCGTCATGGCCGGGCCGGGGAAGTCTCCCGGCGCCGGAGCCCGACCGTCGGTCCCGGCGGCCGGGCCGGTCGGTCTCGTCCCCGCCGCCGGGCCGAGCTCACCGAAGACGCGGGTGAGGCTGGCGGTGAGGCTGGGTTCCATGGCGATGCGCGGGCCGCTGGCAATGATGACCCGCTTGAGTTCCGGGATCTGGCTGGTCTCGGACTGGAGATAGATAGGCTCGGCATAGATGAACGAGCGTTCGATCGGGATCATCAAGAGGTTGCCCCGCAGCACCCGTGTGCCCGCCTGACTCCACAGCGTGAACTGCGGTGAGATGGTCGGGTCCTGATTGATACGGGATTCCACCTGCATGGGGCCGAAGATCAGGCGGTCCTTGGGGAACTTGAACGCGATAAGCCGGCCGTAGTTGTCGCCGTCGGAGCGGGCCGCCAGCCAGGCGATAGTATTGTTCTTGTTGACGGGGGTGAAGGGGAGCATCAGCAGGAACTCCGGCCGGTCCGCACCCGGCAGCCGCATGATGGCGTAGTACGCCTGCATGGGCTGCTCCTTTTCCAGGTAGATCTCCCGCGGCCGGTCGAAGGCGTCTTCCCGGTTATAGAACACCTGGGGGTCCTGCATATGGTAGACGCGGTACCGCTCCGATTGCCAGCGGAAGAGGTCCGTGGGATAGCGGGTGTGGCTACGGAGTTCCTCCGGCATCTCCGCCAGCGGCCGGAACATACCGGGGAAGATGCGGGCCCAGGTGCGGACCAGGGGCTCGACTTCGCCATCCAGTTCGGCCATATAGAACACCACCGAGCCGTCATAGGCGTCCACCGTGATCTTGACGCTGTTGCGGATGTAGTTGACCCGTCCCCCCGGCAGCGGCTCGGAGTAGGGATAGCGGTCGGTCATGGTATAGGCGTCCTGGATCCAGACCAGGCGACCCTGGTGGACCACGATGTACGGGTCCTCGTCCAGCCGCAAGAACGGCGCGATCCGCGCGATCCGCTCCTGGATGTTGCGCCGGTACAGGATACGGCTCTCCGGCGTGAGATGCTCCGTCAGCAGCAGGTTGCCGTCGCCCATCTCCCAGGCGTACACCAGCCGCCGCAGCCAGGAGTTCAGCAGGACACCGCCCTCCCCCTGGTAGACGGTGTACACGTTCTGGTCCTCTTTGGGATAGTCGAACTCCTGCACGTCGGTGTTGACGATGACGTAGTGATTGGTTTTCTCCCCGTAGTAGATCTCCGGTCGGTCGATGGAGAAGATGCCGACCGGGGGGACGTCTTTGAGCCACAGGGTCGGCAGCCCCTCCTCGCTGAACTCGTTGACCGGGCTCATCGCCACGCCGTAGCCGTGGGTGAACTGGAGGCGCTGGTTGACCCACCGCTGCGCCTGGACCTCCAGCTTCTCCACGGACAGCTCCCGCGCGCCCAACATCACCTGCCGGTACTGGCCGTCTACGACGTAGCGGTCCACATCGAGGTCCACGAAGTCGTAGTAGAGGCGGATGGACTGGATCTGGTTATAGGTATCGCGCAGGGGCTCGTGGTCCCAGAGACGGATATTATCAATGGTGAGCGGGTTGTTGACGATATCGGCGGCGCCGGGGAGCTCCTCGGCCGGGAAGAACTGCTCTTCCACCCGGTCCAGGCCAAAGGCCTCCCGGGTGAAGCGGATATTATTCGCGATATACGGCGCTTCGCGGATCTGCTCATTGGGGCGGACCTGCACCCGCTGCACGAACTCCGGGTAGGCCCATCCCGCCAGCACCGCAACCACGCCCCACAGCCCGAGGCCGACCACCGGCAGCCAGCCGCCGCGCAGGAAGACGTTCACCAGCAACAGGACCGCGGAGATGGCGGCGATGCCGGTCAGCAGACGGTACGCCAGCAGCCGGGCGTTCACGTCGGTGTAACTGGCCCCATACAGCACATCATGGCGGGAGAAGAGCAGCTCGTAGGCGTCCATCCAGTAGCCTACGGCGAACAGGAGCAGGATCAGCGCGCCCAGGGCCGACAGGTGGGCTTTCAACGCGGGCGAGAGACGGAACTCCATGCGCTGGAGGCTCAGGGTGAAGGCGTACAGCGCCCCGACCCCGATCAGGGTCACGATGGTCGCGCTGACCCACCACATCTGGAGGAACCGCAGGAAGGGCAGGATGAAGACGAAGAAGCTGAGGTCCTCGCCAAAGATCGGGTCGCTCTTGCCAAAGGGCACGCCATTGAGGTAGCTCAGCACCGTGGTCCACTCGGTCGCGGCCACGGACCCAAAGATCACCGCCAGGAAGATGGCGGCGGCCGTGGCGCCGAAGGTCACCATCTGGCGCATGAATGCGACTTCATCGGCCGGCGCCTGGAAGATATCCACGCGCGGGGCCAAGCGGCGGGCCAGGGCTAGGTTGCCGAGGATAACCACCAGGAAGGCCAGAAACCCCACCACAAACAGGCCGGTACGGGCCAGCAGGATGGTGAAGTACACGTTCCGGAAGCCGACGCTCTCAAACCACAGGGCCTCAGTGTAGATATCCTTGAAGAAGGTGGCGAGGAGGAAGAGCAGGAAGAGTCCCGCGACCAGGATCATCCAGCGCTCCCGCCTGCCCAGGAGCGGGCCCCGGTCGCGGCTGTAGATGCGGAAGGGCGGGGGCGGAGGCCCCAGATCCCCCTGACGCCCGAACGGATCCCTCGTGAAGAAGCTCACCGCTGACCCCCCTATCCCACCGCCGTTCCCAACTCCTGAGCTTCCAGCAAGGTGAGGAGCGCATGGGACTCCCGTCCATCCACGATGCGGGTCTGCGCCCCGGCCGCGGCCGCCCGCAGGCAAGCCTCCAGCTTGGGGATCATCCCGCCCGAGGCGGTACCCGCCGTCATGAGCGCCGTCGCCTCGGCTGCCGACAGCCGTCCGATCCGGCGGCCCTCGCCATCCAGCACCCCGGCGACGTCGGTCATGAACACCAGCCGCCCGGCCGGGAGCGCCGCCGCTATCTCGCCGGCCGCGGTATCGGCGTTGATGTTGAGCAGCGACGCCTCGCCGTCCTGTCCCGCCTCCCCGACGCCGATGCCGACCGGAGAGATGACCGGGATGAACCCGGCGGCGACCAGCGCCCGCACCACCTCCAGGTTCACCCGCCGGATCTCGCCCACATACCCCAGGTCGGGGTCGGGGGATGCCTCCAGCAGGGCGCCGTCACAGCCGCTGATGCCCACCGCGCGGCCCCCACGGGCGGTGAGGGCGGCCACCAGTTCCTTGTTGACCAGGCCGGAAAGCACCGCGACTACGATCCGCAGACTCTCGGTATCGGTGACCCGCAGCCCGCGCACGAAGCGGGTCGGGATGTTGTGCAGCTTGAGCCACTCGGTGATGAGGGCGCCGCCGCCATGCACCACAATGGGCGTCATGCCCCTCTTCTGTAACTGTACCACGTCATCGAGGGTTGTGTCATGGCTGCCGAGGGTACTGCCGCCGATTTTCACTACGATTGTTTCGCTCATGCACGCCTCCAGGCTGGCAGGTATCAGCGATCCAGGAGCGATGTTCGCGAGCGCCTGAAACCACCTCACCCCCGGTCCCCTTCCCCTACGCGGTGGCTCCCGCTCCCCTTGGGAGAGGGCCGGGGTGAGGGCGCTCTTCCCGACACCTCCCTCACCCTCACCCAGAGGGAGAGGGCATGGGCCGCGGCTCCACTCCTGCGCTGCCACTTCGTGCAATCGGTCCGCCCCTGAACGCCGTCCCGGAGAGGGGGTCAGGGGGAGAGGGGTGCGCCCCCTCTCTGCGTGCGCACCGCGTTACGTTGAGTACTTCCCGTTGATCTCCACGTAGCCCTCGGTCAGGTCGCAGCCCCAGGCCGTCGCGCTCGCAGCGCCAAGGCGCAGGTCTACCGCAATGACGGCTTCGTCCCCTTGCAGGTAGGCCTGCACGGCCTCCAGCAGGTCTTCCCCCAGGTCACGCCCGTCGTAGACCACCGTCGGTCCGAAGGCGATCTGGATGCGCTCTGGGTCCAGGTCGGCGTACTCGTGGTTCTTGCCGATGGCCATGGCCACCCGGCCCCAGTTGGGGTCGGCGCCGTACACCGCGGTCTTGATGAGCGGCGAATTGATAATGGCCTTGGCGACCTTCCGGGCCTGCGCCTCATCGCGGGCGCCCCGCACCTGGGCCTCGATGAGCTTGGTCGCGCCCTCGCCGTCCCGCGCCACGTCTTTGGCAAGCTCGATAGCCATGGCCGTGAGGGCCTCCTGGAACGCAGCCCGGTCCACCGCGCCGGCCAGGCCGTTGGCGAGCAGCGCGCAGGTATCGCTGGTACTGGTGTCGGTGTCCACGCTGATCATGTTGAAAGAGACGTGGACCGCCGCCCGCAGCAGCTCCCGCAGCTCCTCCGGGGAGAACTGGGCGTCGGTGTAGAAGTAGGCAAGCATGGTAGCCATGTTGGGCTCGATCATCCCGGCGCCCTTGCACATGCCGAACAGCACGGCATCGCCCACCCGCAGCGAGCGCATTTTGGGCCGGGTATCGGTGGTCATGATGGCGCGCGCCGTCGCCTCCAGGTTGTCTGGCTTCAGCTCCGACCGGAGGCCCGCGATCCCGGTGCGGATGCGGTCCATGGGGAGTTGACGGCCGATGACCCCCGTGGAGGACGGAAACACCTCCTCGGGGGCGATGCCCAGTTCCGCGGCCACGAGGGCGCAGATCTCCCGGGCGTTGGCAATGCCCTGCTGCCCGGTGGCGACGTTGGCGTTCTTGCTGTTCACCACCACCGCCTGGAGTCGCCCGTCAGCAATGTGCTCCCGTCCCACGACGATGGGCGCTCCGGCGAAGCAGCTCTGGGTGAAGACCGCTGCCGCGCTGCACGGTGCCTCAGAGTAGACCATGGTGAAGTCCAGGGTGTCGTCGCGGATGCCCACGTTCTTGGCGACGCTCAGGAAGCCCTTGGGGAACACGTGGGGTCCGCTGGTGGGGTTCATGGTGACGGTCATGGTGTGTCCCTCTTCTGCTCGGTGTTGGCGTTCTGCCCTCAGCTGTCGCGTGCTCCGTGCCCGCCCACCGGGAGGGTACGGAGTGGAGGGCATGGGGGCGTGGGGAACTGATCCCTGATGGCTGCCAGCTGCGCGCTTATGGCTTCGTTCCAGTCCTCAGGCCGGGTGCGCCGGAAGTCGGTGAGGGCTACGCGACGGGGGATGCCGCCGTCGTCCAGGAATTCGACTGAGAGTCGCGCGCCGCGGTCCTGTGGGGTGCGGTACTCGTTGCGGGCGACCAGCCAGGGCCGCGTGCGGCCGGTGCGAGGGTCGGGGAGGAGGGCCTGCCGCAGCGCCGTCAGGGGTACCCGCAGGGAGCGGCGATCATCGTCCAGCAGGAGCGCGTCCGCGGTCAGCAGGACCGTGAGCCGCCGCGGCCGGGGTAGGGCGGGATGTCCGCTGAGATAGCGCGCTCGATCCACCAGCAACGGCTGCACCCGCCGCCGCAGCCAGCGCCGCCGCAGGAGCTGTCGCACCTCATTCAGGCCCAGCCAGGTGCCCCACGCTCCCATCACCAGCCCGGACCCGATGGTGACCTCGCGCCACCAGACGGCATTGGGTTGGGACATCCCAACGCTGGCGGCGAGGAAGCCCAGGGCCAGCACGATCAGGGTTGTGCAGTGCAGGGTGACGGTAGGGGCAGCAGGGCCTTGCGCCGTGGGTGCTCGCAGGCTATCGCCTTGCTCGCCCGGAGCCTGTCGCAGGGCAAGCCTGCTCATGGTGCGTGACACGCACCATGAACCGTCGTTCGGCAGCACCTCAGCACGGTTCGCCAACCCCTCCTGTGCCTGCGGGTTACGGATAGACCGCCAGGGACTCCAGGCCCAGCGTCTCCGGGTAGCCGCACATCACGTTCATGTTCTGGACGGCTTGGCCCGCGGCCCCCTTCACCAGATTATCCAGCACGCTGACCACCATGAGGCGATTGGTCCGCAGGTCCAGGTGCGGGAGGATGACGCAGTCATTGTTCCCCAGGGTATGCTTGGTCTGGGGCGGGGTGCTCACCACCCGCACAAAGGGCTCGTCGCGGTAAAACTCCCGGTACAGTTCCAGTAGCTCAGCTTTGGGGTTCTTGCTGCGCTGGAAGCGGTCGTCCACGAAGGGCGCGTAGCAGGTGGTCAGGATCCCGCGGGTCATCGGGATGAGGTGCGTCAGGAAGGTCAGCCGCGGCTGAAAGCCCGGCGCGATGGCCCGCAGCTCCTGGGTGATCTCCGGCAGGTGGCGGTGGCCGTCCAGACCGTACGCCTGGACGTTCTCATTGGCCTCGGAGTAGTGGTACATCAGCCCCAGGCCGCGCCCGGCGCCCGATCCGCCCGACTTGGCATCGGCGATGATGTCCGCGGTGATGATGCCTTCCTTGACCGCCGGGGCCAGGGCCAGCAGCGCGCTGGTGGGGTAGCAGCCGGGGTTCGCCACCAACCGGCAGGTGCGCATCGGCTCCCGGTAGATCTCGGTCAGGCCATACACCGCCTCCTGGAGCAGGTCCGTCGCGGTGTGGGCGGCCTTATACCACTGCTGGTACTCTTCCGGGTTCTTCAGGCGGAAGTCGGCGCTGATGTCCACCACGCGCACGCCCTGGCGCACCAGCGGGGCACAGGTCTCCATGCTGGCGACCTGGGGCAGGGCGGAGAAGGCAACACCCACGTCACCGAGGTCTTCTTCCGGGACAATGGTGAGGTCCAGCGCGCTGAGGTGCGGCAGAAAGTCGCCCAGCTTCTGGCCGGCGGCGCTTCTCCCGGTCACCGAGGTGATCTCCACCTCCGGGTGGCGGTAAAGGATGCGCGCGAGTTCCATGCCGGCATAGCCGGTGACGTTGATGATGCCGACTTTCATGCTTCACCCCCTTGCGCCATTGCTCAGCCCCTAATGCGGGGCAAGTATACCGTAAACCGACGGGCGCGACAAGGGCATCGCTTCCTTGCGCGCGTCAGCGTCCACCCGGCGCTCCTGCTTGACAACCTGCGGAGGTACCCCCTAGCATACGAGCCATCACGGGAGGGAGGGCGCTCCGTAGGCGTGCATCCGTAGGGGGACGATACGTTGTACCGCGGTCGTGGGGTTCCATGCTGCAAGACAGAAAACGACGGCTGTTCGAGATCCTAGAAATAGCGCCAGAGGGGGACCTTGCCAGTAGGACATTCGACGTTTTTATTATCACGTTGGTCTTTCTGAATGTGATCGCAGGTATCTTGGAAACAGTTGAGCAGTTATCAGTGCAATATGGCGTCTTTTTCAGATTGTTTGAGACTGCCTCCATCGCCATCTTCACGCTGGAATACCTCCTGCGTCTGTGGTCTTGCACCGTCGATGCCAGGTTCAGGGCCCCCCTTACGGGAAGGATACGTTATGCTCTGACACCATTGGCGCTCATCGATTTCCTGGCTATCGCCCCCTTCTATCTGCCGATGCTGCTCTCCCTCGATTTGCGGTTTATGCGGATACTCCGGGTATTGCGGATCTTTGTGGTGTTCAAGCTCGGCAGGTACTCCGAGACCTTGCAATCCTTTGGCAATGTTGTGCGAGCGAAGAAAGAAGAGATGGTGATGTCCCTGGTGATCGTCATGATGTTGTTGATCATCTCATCGAGCTTGATGTATTTTGCCGAGCATGAGGCCCAGCCGGAGGCGTTTGCGAGCATTCCGGCTGCCATGTGGTGGGGGATTGTCAC
Source organism: Chloroflexota bacterium (assembly GCA_016210175.1). Lineage (GTDB taxonomy): Bacteria > Chloroflexota > Dehalococcoidia > SHYD01 > JACQUQ01 > JACQUQ01. Next base: position 9,606 of record JACQUQ010000267.1, read on the forward strand.
GCTGACCACCGTGGGCTATGGCGATGTCTACCCGGTCACCTCCATTGGGAGGGTCGTGGGTGCGCTGATTGCCATCCTGGGGATCGGCATGGTGGCGCTGCCGACCGGTATCCTGGCATCCGGTTTTGTCGAAGAACTGCAAAAAGGGCGCGGCACCAGGCAGGTCTGTCCGCACTGTGGCAAGGACATGGCCGAGCTCCCGGATGCCGCGCCCGACAGGAGCTAAGCACGTGGATGCCCCATCCCACCGCCGCGAGCCAGGCCGCGGACCGCGCGGCGCACCGGCCTCTCTGGGGCGACGACTGGTCGCTTTTGTTGTGGATGTCGTGACCGCCGGGCTGCTGGGCGCGCCGCTGACGGCTATCCTGGCGCTGCGGGTCCCCGATCTCTCGGAAACCGCCTTCGACCTGATCAGCCAGATCATCGGCCTTACGGTCTTCGTCATCTACTCGGTGGTGATCACGACCAGCCGGGGGCAAACCCTGGGCAAATACCTCCTTGGCATCCGCATCGTCGCGGCCGGCACGCTCACCGCGCCGAGCGCTTCCCAGATCGTCACGCGGTTCCTGGCGCTGGGAGGATCGCTGGCGGTGGTGGTCGTGGCCCTCCCGGCGCTCCGGGTCGCGCCCGCGGTGGTTGGTGTGGCGCTGGCGGTCCTCGCGGCGCCGGGAGTGCTCCGCCCGGACCGGCGCGCCCTCCACGATCTGATGGCCGGGACCACGGTGATCCGCGCGCTCGGCGCTGCCCCCGGCCCGGAGCCCCAGGCGCATTCCTGACCGAAACGCTCTCGGCATGCGAAGGAGGAACCATGCCCGCAATGCTGATTATTTACACCACGTTGCGCGGTAGGACGGGGCAGATGGTTGCACCCATCCAGGAGGCTATCGAGGGGGAAGGCGTGTCCTGTACGGTGCGACGGGTGGAGGAGGTCACCTGGGAGGAGATGCAGGCGGCCGACGGCATCATCGTGGGAACGCCCACCCGCTTTGGGGGCATCGACTGGCAACTGAAGCGGCTCTTCGACGTGACCGCCTACCAGGACTACCCCGGCCCGCTGGCGGGCAAGGTGGGCGGTGCCTTCACTGCCGGGAGCCGCCCCGGCAGCGGCGCAGAGTTAGCGTTGCTGAACACGATCCACGTGCTCCTCAACCACGGGATGATTGTCCAGGGCAACGCGTTCGGCGCGCACTACGGCCCGGTGTGGCAACGCGGGCTCACCGATGAGGAGATCGTGGAGACCTGCCGCCGCTGGGGGCATCTGTGGGCGCACCTGGAGCTGCGCCTGGCGGGTGAGCGCCCCCCCGCCGAACGCGCCGCCGGGCACCACTGAGACCACCGCTGCATTGGTTTCAGCCCCACTATCTTCCCCGGTGTGTGCTGGTGAAAGCAGGGATGCGTGCAGCCCGGATGCTGGTACGCGGGCTGGGGGAATAGCTGCGCCTTCCCGCCGCGGCGTCCACATCGCTCCCGGTGGTTGGGTTCTCCCACTGTGGCCGCCTCTCGGGGCCGGACCAGGATCACGGGCCGGGCCGACTCCCGCACGCTACGAACGGCCACACTGCCGAGCAGCAGACGCCGTACCCCGCCGTGGCCGTGGGTGGACATGACGATGAGGTCGATGAGGAAAGGGACCGTACGCACACGGTCCAACCGGAAGGACGATAATAGATACACCGGTCCACCCGCGTTGTTGTCGTCAGGGCGGAATTGGTCGGCGCGATGCGACCCGCGTCACTTGACTTGTGGGCACAGTGCGATACAATCAGGCAGACTGTGGGATCTCGTCCGTGGGGGATCTCGCCGTAGTGCCGTACAGTGTTTGCGCGCCTGGGCTCCCGGCACCACCCGCGCGGTGGGGTGTGAGGGGAGTCCACTACCAGACAGGGGGGGCTTGTGTGGCAGTGGCGTATCGGTCCGGAAAATGGCCAGAGCCTCGTTGAATACGGCCTGATTATTCTCCTGGTCGTCGTCGTCGTGGTCGCCACAGTGGTCGTGCTGGGCCAGGAGAATAGCAGCCTGTACAGTACCTTCCAGACGGAATGGAACTCTATCTAAAACAGGGCATTCATCTACCTGGCTCGGCTATTCGGCGGTCAAGGCTCGCAGTTCCGGTGGGTACCAGCGCACCACGCGGCGTGGTGCCATAGCAGGTAGCCGAGCATCTTCCGGACCTCATCCTTCTGATGCAGCACATCGGTATCACCAAGACCGATACTGCCTTCATCCGGCTCGTGCAGCGCGGCCAGCATGCGCACCGTAGACTGGCCGGCACCGTGAGGGCCGAGCAGTCCGTAGATTCCCACCGGAATCGTGAGGGTCACGTCCTTCAGCGCCTGCACGCCGTTGGCATAGGTCTTGGATACGCCTTCCAAGTGTACTTCCATCAGACGTACCCGAATACCGGCGGAAAGATAATCACGACGATGGCCGCCCATGCGGCATAGACCGGCAAGTACTCCGTCTGCCACCGCTCGATGCGCGTGAACGAGCCGCGTCCGCTCAGAAAGCGGGCGTAGAGGACGGCAGACCATATCAGATTGACCATGAGAATCAGGTTCTCGCCCAGGGCAGCCACGCGGTTCGGGGTGAAGCCGAACTCGGTGATGCGCGCGGCGATGGCCCACAGCGCTACCGCGTCGGCCAAGAGCGCAC
>JACQUQ010000263.1 GCA_016210175.1 Chloroflexota bacterium
ACGGCGGGCCCGCCCTTCAGGGCGGCGGGGTGGCACCCATCACCGGAGGAGTGACCGAGCCATGGGTGTTCCTGGTCCCTCCGGCCTTTATCTGCGAGGGACAGCATGCGGGCGTCTGGTCCGCTTGAGGGCTGCCAGCAGCGACCATGCTTCGGGCACCCGCAGCAGCAGGCCCAGGAGCACGAAGCCGCTGCCGAAGACCGCGCCGCCGCTGGTCAGGCGCAGCAGGTCCGGGAGCCAGCCCGGTGGCAGCCCGGCGGCGTCGAGGAGCGAGAGGGCAAGCCGGGCCAGCAGGCCGGCGATCAGGGCGGCCCCGGCAACGGCAGCCAGCGCCCCCAGGACGGGACGGGATGGGAACCCCGCGCACCTGCGGGCCAAGGCGAGGCCCAAGGCCGCGGTCGTGAGGGCGGCTGCCACGGAGGTGCCGGCGGCCAGGCCGGGCAGCCCGGCCCAGGCAGCCCCAGCGCTCGCGGCTCCGGCGTTGCCCAGGAGCCCCACCAGGCAAAGCCCCGCGACCAGGCGCATCCTGCCGAGCGCGTGGAACGTCATAATGAGGGGCAGGACGAAGGCCCAAGAGAGCAGCGCCGGGCCGAAGAACAGCCACAGGTCCGCCACGATGCCGGCGGCCTCGGGTCCAAACCGGCCGTGCTGGAGCCACACCCGGAGCAGCGGCTCCCGCAGCACCACCAGGGCGACCGTGGCCGGCACCGCGACCACGCCGACCAGGTGCAGCATGCGCGCCGCAGCCCGGCCCAGGGCCAGGTTGCCCTCCCGTGCGGCCGCGGCCAGGGTCGGGTAGCTGACGGTGGCGATGCTCAGGGCGACCGTCCCGCCCACCAGCTTCTCGGCGCTCAGCGCGAAGTCCAGCAAGGCCACCTGGCCCGGCCCCAGGTACGAGGCGACCATCCGGTCCCACACCCAGAAGAGGTGCGTTGCGAACAGGGCGATGCCGGTGCCGGCCAGCAGCGCCGCCAGCGGTCGCAGCTCTGGCAGCCGCGCCTCCGGCAGGAAGCGGAGGCGGGCGTCCCGGCGCGCCAGGACCCAGCCCTGCCCGGCCAGCCCTAAGGCGGCCCCGCCCAGGGTAGCCCACGCCAGGGCTGTCGTGCCCCAGACCGGGCCCAGGACGAGGGTGGCGGCAAGGAGCAGGAGCGCGCTGCCCAGGTACGCCAGCAGCGGCACCGCAAACAGGCGCAGGCCGTGGAGGATGCTGCGCAGCACCGCCGCCAGCGCCGCACCGCCGACGGCGGGCAGCAGCACTCGTAGCAGGCCGGTCGCCTGGTCCGCGGTATCGGGCGCGAGGCCGGGCGCAAGCCCCCGGACCAGGACCGGGGCCAGCAGCACCCCCCGGCCCACCAGCGGGACGCTCACCAGGGCCACCAGGGAGAGGACGGCGCTGGCGACCTGCCAGGCACGCTCCCGTGCCGGGCCGGATGTCGTGGCCGCCAGCAGCGGCGTGAGCGCCAGGCCCAGCGGTCCCAGGATGAGCAGGCTGGTGAGCAGGTTGGGCAGGCTGACCGCGGTGGCGTAGGCGTCCAGGTCTGGCCCAACCCCAAAGACCGCGGCCAGGGCGGCCTGCTGCGCGGCATTGACGGCCCGCAGCAGGACATTGAGGGCCAGCACGCCACCTGCCGCGGCCAGCAGCCCCCTGGGTGCGAGCATAGGGGTACTCCTTTCCCCGGCGCCGGGGGAGGTTGCTCCTTGCTCCTGATGGGGGAGAGGCGCAGGAGCCAGGGGACGCTCCGGGAGATTGTGCATTGCCTTACCCATACCACGCGGCGGCCTTTCCGTAAAGGGCCCCGCGCCGCGCCGTCCGAACCTTTTGGTTATCCGTGAAGCGGGCAAAAAGCCCGTTCGTAGTGAGCCGAAGCCGGCCCTGAGCCCTTCGGCGGAGTTTATCCTGAGCGCAGCCGAAGGGCTCAGGGGAAACTCTGCCGAAGGGAACCATGAACGGGCGGGTCCGTACACCCTTCGACAAGCTCAGGGCGAACGGACCTGACGACCCTGCGCCCGAAAACGAAAAAGCCCTGGTCGGGCCTGCCCACCGCGTGCCGTATCGCTCAGGGGAAGGTTGGCCTTTGTCGTGAACTGGTTGAGTGCTCTGCGGGGCCTCTTCGCAGCAGGGGACCCGGGCGGCGTGCGCCGCCGAGCTACGGTCCTGGGACTCACCGGGGCGCTGCTCGCCCTGGCGCTGGCAGCCCTGGCAGCCGCCCAGGAGGACGGGCCGCTGTGGGCGTCCGGCGTAGCGGGTGACACGCGTTTTGGCGTCATCGTGACCAACCACCGTGACCTGGGCCAGGTCCTGCGCCTCCTGCGCACCCCGTGGTACATTGACCAGGGCTACCAGCCGGTGGCCCAGCCCGCCGGCAGCCGACGGGCGCTGAAGGTGCGCACCGATACCCTGGAGCCGGCGTCGGACTTGCGGGCCGCGGCGCGCGCCCAACCGGGGAGCTACTGGATCATCGGCAACGAGCCGAATGTCCCCGGCCAGGACGACCGCACGCCCGACGAGTACGCCGCCGCCTTCCGCTACTACGAGCGGACCATCCGCAGCGTCGATCCCACGGCCCACCTGGTGGCGCCGGAGATCTTGAACTTCGATGCGACCTGCCAGGGCTGCGGAGGCTTCACGTCCGGCCGGGAGTGGCTGGAGGGTTTCCGGGCGGCCTATCGGGACCGCTACGGCACCGAACCGCCCATCGACATCTGGAGCATCCACACCTACGATATGGACTGGACGCGGCTGCCGATGGGCGACGCCGCGCTCCAGACACAGCAGATCCGGGACTACCGCGCCTATCTCGATAGCGTGCCGAACAGTGCGGGACGCCCCATCTGGCTGACGGAGTTCGCCATCGTGTGGGCCTACGATGGGGTCGAGTGGCGGGACCACGGCGGGGAGGCGCGGGCCTACCCCGTGGGCGCGTTCCGCTTGGATGCGGCATCCGCCTACCTGCGGGAGATGCTGGAGTGGCTCACGACCGCGGGTCCGGCCCACCAGGTCGAGCGCTGGTTCCTCTTCTCCAGCCACGGCTACACCGACCCGTGGGCCGCGGCTATCGGCGGCATCGCCCTGGCAGAGTCGGACCCCAGCGGGCCACGCCTGACGGCGTTCGGCGAGATGGTCCGGCGCTTCTCCGGCCGCGCCCGCTGACCGGACGAGCCACGGCCATACCCCGCTCATCCTCCCGGTTGGGGACCGGCTTAGGCGCAGACAACGAGCGCTCGGTCAGCCGTGAACTGCGGGATGCCGGCCTGAAGGCCGGGCCTTGTGGGGTGTTCCCGGCCCGCCGTTCACGGCGGCAGCTTACCTCAGCAAACGAGACCTGACAGACCACGAGTGTACTTATGTCAACTCCACGACACACGCTTTCCCTTGAGACGCCGCCACCCGGACGAGCGCCCGCGCCGGCGGCCCGCGCTGGCCGGGGACGGCGGCGGCGCGCCCTTCTGTTCCTGGGGCTGACCCTGGCGCTGCTGCTGGGGGGCTGGGCTGCCGCCACCGGGTACGCGGCTGCCCGCCACGGGCGCAGCCTCCTGCGCACCGTCGGGGACCTTCAGGCCGTGGCCCGCGGTGCGGCGCCTGCCTCCAACGAAGACCTGGTGGCCCTGCTGGACCGGGCGCCCCAGGTGGCCGGGCTGCTGGAGGCCGCCGCCCGCGACCTGCGGGCGCTGGACGACCTGACCGCGCCGCTGCACCCCATCGCCCGGCGGTTGGGCTGGTTGCCGGGCTACGGCCCGGAGGTCGCTGCCGCGCCGCACCTGCTGCGATTGGCCCGGGCGGAGGTCGAGGCCGCCCAGTACACCGTCACGGCGCTCCAGGGCCTGCCCGCCGTCCTGCAAGACGGGGGACTGGCCGGGATCACGTCGCTCTTGCGGCAGGCGCAGCCCGACCTGCTGGCCGCGGAGGCGGCGTTGCAGCGCGCCCAACAAGAGCGATCGGCGTTCCGGGGCGAGCGCCTGCGGCATCCCCTGGTCACGCGCCTGGTGGCCCAGAGCGACGCCGCCCTGCCGCCGCTGCTGGCCGGGGTGCGGGCGGCCCTGGTGCTGCCGGACCTGCTGGGCGACGACGAGCCGCAGACCTACCTGATTCTCGGCCAGAACAACGACGAGCTGCGGGCGACCGGCGGCTTTATCGGTACCGCAGGACTGCTCACCATCACCAAGGGCGAGATCACGGCCTTCGACTACCGCGATAGCTACCAGTTCGATGCCAGCGAGCCTCGTCCGCTCGTCACCCCACCCCGTCCTTATGTCAACTATTTGCTGATCCCCGACTGGCGTTTCCGGGATGCCAACTGGTGGGCTGATTTCCCGACCTCAGCGCGCAAACTGGAAGAGTTCCTCCAGCACGACCAGGGCCAGCGCGTCGCCGGGGTCATCGCCCTCGATCAGACTGCGCTCCGCCGCATCATGGAGCACCTCGGGCCGGTCGAGGTCCCTGACTTCGGTGAGCGGGTAGACGCCGCCAACCTGCTGGACCTGCTGGACCGCTACGCGCACCCGTCCGGCTACAAGGAGGGATATGAGGCCCCCGATCCACCCAAGGTCACAGGGCCGGACCGCAAGGCCTTCCTGGGGGCGCTCGCGCGGGTGCTCCTGACACGCGTCCAGCACCTGGAGGGCGCCGCGGCGGCGCCCCTGCTTCAGACGATGCGGCGCCTGCTGGAGGAGAAGCACCTGCTGGTCTTCCTGCACCACCCTGAGGCCGCCGACCTGCTTCGGGAGCACGGCTGGGACGGCGCCCTGCCACCGGTGGAGGGTGATACGCTGCTGGTCGCCGAGACCAACGTGGGCTACTCCAAGGCCAACCGTTTCGTGCAGCAGCGCCTCGACTACCACGTGACCCTGCTGGACGACCTCAGCGTGGGCCGCAGTAGCCTGACCATCACCTACCGCAATACCAACACGGCCCCGGCCCGCCACTGCGACGCCGCCGTGATCGACTTCTTTACCGCCGACGACTCGTGTTACAAGAGCTACGTGCGGGTGTACGTGCCGCCGGGGAGCGTGCTGCTGGGGATGAGTGGGATCGAGGGCAGTCCCGAGTGGCTGACCGAGGGAGCGCGGACGGTCTTTGCGGGCCTGCTGGTGCTGCCGCCCGGCGAGACCCGCCAGGTGACGGTGAGCTACGTACCGCCGCGGGGGGTCGTGGCCCACACGGCGACCGGCGTCCGCTACCGCCTGCGGGCCTTCAAGCAGCCGGGCACCGAGGCCGTCCCGCTTACCGTGACCGTGGCCCCGCCCGCGGGCTACCGCCCCGCGTCCGGCGCCGATAGTACACCCCCCGCTGAGGCTGCACACCGAGCAACGGACCTGTCCCGCGACCGTGACCTCACCATCGAGCTTCAGCGCACCCCCTGACCCGGCGATGGTCGGTGCTCCCGCTCCCTGTTGGAGTTGCTCCCGGCTACGCTGCTGGTTCCCGCCGGGACGCCGCGCGCACCCACTGGGCATACGGGTCGCTGACGGCGCTGACCGGGAGCGCCAGGATCTCCGGCACCTGGTAGGGATGGTGCCGTCGGATGGCCTCTGCCACGGCCTCGTAGCTGTCTGCCACGGTCTTCACCAGACAAGCCCACTCCTGCGCCTGCTGTACCTGGCCCTCCCAGCGAAAGATGCTGGTGATGGGACCGACCACCTGCACGCAGGCGGCCAGCCTTGCTTCCACGAGCAGGCGTGCCAGGTGGAGGGCGTCGGCCTCGGTCGGCAGGGTCGTCAGGACCTGGATCAGCGCAATCCCGTGCATCGATCCCACCTCCTGGGGATAACGCTGGCGTGCCCCTCCTGCGGTATCCCACTCCGCAAGGGGTCCAGGCGGAAAGAGTAGGGAGGGCAGGCGCCCCGCCCGCCTGGTGCAGCCGGGACGCTTGCCCTCCCCTATGCCCTCGTTGCGAGCGCAACGCCGACGTAGCAACCTGCTGCAAGTTGGGAGATTATGCGGCGCGGCGGGAGAGGACCAGCCCCGCCGAGACGGTCAGCAGCCCCAGCGCCAGCGCACCCAGGATCAACCCAGGGTGCAGCGCGTCGCCGGTCTTGGGCAGCGCCGAGGCGCCACCGGCCACCGTGATGTCGGCGCAGGACACGTAGACGCGCACTTCCTGGGGCGACTTGTGGACGTTGACGGCATAGGTGCCCTTCTCCAGGGTCGCCAGGTCCACGTTCACCGTGGTTGTCGACTTCCCCTCGGTCACGTTGGTCAGCGGGTACTTCACCCCCCCCAGGTTGGCGCAGGTGCCGTCGTGGATGTGGGCAGGTTGGGCCACGCCGGCCGCCCCCGGCGCGATGTCGATGAGGACGTCGGTCTGGTCGCCTTTGGCCGTGAGGGTCACGCTGCCGTTCTGACCGGAATTGTTCTGCGCGTTCATGGTCAGCTTCAGCGGACCTTGGGCCGCGGCCAGGGACGCGAACAGCGCAAAGAGCGCAAGCGCCAGGACTCCTGCCACCGGACGCTTCATGAGCACTACCTCCTTGATCCTGGATTTCGGGCTACGCCGGGCCTCGCCTATAGATGTGTCCGTTGCAGGGTTACACTGCCTCCTCACTGCCAGGGAGCGCTGAGCGCAAGCGCGCCAGCAGGGCGGGAGCTCCGACCCACGGCGGGAGGACGAACTCCCAGCGCGGGTGCGCCAGCGAGAACAGCAGCACATCTTGATGGGGATGCCCTTGGTTCATTGAGGTACGCTTGCAGCCGGTCGAGGGTCCAACTGGCAAATGAAGGCTTTTCTCAATACATCCGAGGTGGCCCGGCTCCTCAAGGTGGACCGTGCAATAGTTACCCACTGGATTATTACTACCGTCGCAGTTACGGGCAACGGGCGAGGCGGCGTCGGTAGTGACACCGCTTGGCCCGTGCCTGATGTTGGCGACGCCAACGGCACCAGGCGATGACCTGCGCTGGCGGATAGGCTCGCGTCCACACCAACCGCACCGCAGCCGACGTACTGCGGGAACCGTCAGCGGCAGCAGATCCGTCGGCACCGTCAGGCTGCCGTCGGCTACCTCCCCCCCAAGGGCGTCCGGGCCCCCCTTTGTGGTGCCGGTCCCGGCAGCCCGCGCCGTCATCACGGCCAGGTAGGCGTGGGCCAGCAGTGCCAGCGTGCTGTGCCGGTACCACCCTGCTCAGCGCCGCACTTCGTACTGGTCCAGTCCCACCTCGCCCTTGGCGCTCCCTAGACACTCCTCGATGGCCCAGCGGGTCCCCGATACCCGCACCAGGTCTACCAGGGTGATCGCGGCCGGGCCAGAGCAGACACGGCTGGAGTATTAGCGCGCGACCGCCGTGGGCTCTTCCTGCGCGGCCAGCGGCGCTTCCCCGGTCTGGGTCAGGTACAACCGCCGGTACAGCCCGCCCGCTGCCAGCAGCGCAGCGTGGGTACCCTGCTGGATGATCTGGCTCCCTTCCAGGACCAGGATCAGGTCGGCCCGGCGCACCGCGGCGATCTTGTGGCTGATGATCACGGTGGTCGGCCCCGCCGCCCGCTCCAGGGCCGCCAGCACCTGCTCCTCCGCGGCGGCGTCCAGACCGGTGGTCGGCTCATCCAGGATGAGGATGGGCGCCCGGCGGATGAGGGCGCGGGCCAGGGCGATCAGCTGACGCTGCCCTCCCGAGAGCGTGCTGCCCCGCTCCCCCACCACAGTCGCGTAGCCGTGGGGCAGGGCCGTAATGAACTCGTGGGCGCCGGCCTGCTTGGCCGCGGCCACGATCTCCTCCCCCGTGGCGTCCGGGCGGCCGTAGGCGATGTTCTGGGCGATGGTCGCGCCGAACAGCAGCGTCTCCTGGAGTACCAGGCTGATCTGCTCCCGGAGGGAGGCCAGGGTGAAGGCGCGCACGTCGTCGCCGTCAATGAGCACCCGCCCGGCGCTGGGGTCGTGCAGCCGCGGGATGAGGCTGACCAGCGTGCTCTTGCCCGCGCCGGTCAGCCCGACGATGCCCAACGTTCTGCCGGGCGGGATGGTGAAGCTGATGCGCTGGAGGATGGGCCGCTCCGGGTCATAGCTGAAGCTCACGTCCTCAAAGGTAATACGGCCCTGGAAGCGGGGGGCGCGGCGCGCCTTGGGGTGCTCCTGCACGCCCGGCTGCTCACGGAACAACTCGGCCACCCGCTCCAGGCGCACCTGGGCCTTGCTCAGCTTGGTGGTGAGCTTGGACAGGGTGCGCAGGGGCGAGTAGAAGTCCTTGATGTAGGCGGCGAACACCAGCAGGTCCCCCGGCGTCAGCGACCCGGCCAGCACCCGCTGCGCGCCCAGGTAGAGCACCGCGGCGGTGCCCACCGCGGTGGAGACATCCACCATCCAGCCAAAGCGGGCCTCCAGCCGGGAGACCAGCAACCCCGCCTCCAGCGCCTCCTGGGTCTCGTGCTGGAAGCGCCCGGTCTCGTAGTCCTCCCGACCGTAGGCCTTGACCACCTTGATCGAGGTCAGGGTCTCCTGGGTGATGGAAGCGATCTCGCCCTCCTTGCTGCGCAGGCGCCGCTCCTGGGTCTGGATGCGCTCCCGGTAGCGGGCGATGGTGAAGAACAGCAGGGGGAGCACGGTTAGCACCATCAGGGTCAACTGCCAGTCCATCCACAGCATGATGCCCACCATGCCGGTCAGCACCAGGGCGCGCGAGATGGCGTTCAGCAGGTCGTCGGTGATCAGGTCGTGCAGCTTGGCGACATCGGCGGTGGCCCGGGTGATGAGGTCGCCGGTGCGCTGCTTGGCATAGAAGGTCAGGGACAGACGTTGGAGTTGGGCGAACACCGCAACCCGCAGTCCGAAAGCCACCTTCTGGGCCGTCGCCAGCAGGAAGTACTGCTTGATGTAGCCGAACAAGCCATCCACCGCCGCCAGCACCACGATGGCCCCACAACTGAGGACCAGCAGCAGGGTCAGGGTGGACGGGGAGGTAGTGGGGAACACGAGCAGGTCGAACAGGAACTTCATGGGCCAGGGGCGCAACAGGCCCAGGCCAGTTGACGCCACGAGGCCCAGGCCCGCCAGGATCAAGCCTCCGGTGTGGGGGCGGGCGTAGGGCCACAGAAAGCGCAGGACTGCCAGCATGCTGTGGTTCCTCTCTCCGGTGTGGGCGATGCCCAGGCGTCCCTCACCCGCGGTCGCTGCGCTCCCGCGCCCTCTCCCAGCGGGAGCGGGCAGGGGTGAGGGGTGAGTGTCTTTGCCAACAGGTCGTGGGCCGTACCTGGGCCGGTCCCGCTCAGATGGTGGCCGCTCCCGACCGGTGCAACTGCGCTTCGGAGTAGCGCAGCCGGTGCTCCCGCTCCTGGGGGTCGGCGCGCCGCTTGCCCAGGGTGCGGAGCACGGCCCCGAACCAGGCCGCCGCCAGGTAGGCGTCGAGGTGGGCAGGGGTCCGACCATAGCCCTGCAAGAGCGCCGCCTCAGCATCCGCGAGCACGCCGCCCGCGTCGATCTTGCCCTTGAGCCGCAGGGTGTGCAGCCGGTAGAGGAACGTGGCCACATCCACGGCGGGATCGCGCGGGCAGGAGCGGTCGAAGTCGATCAGCGTGATCGCCTCCGGCCCGATGAAGGCGTGGCCCGGATGGAACCGGCCGTGCGTCTGCACGCGCTCCATCCGGTCGGTGCGCGCCAGGGCGTGTTCGATGCGCTCCTGGAGGTCGCGGTACGCCGCCACCACCACGCCTCGCTCCTCAGCTACAGCGAGTTGCTCGTGCACGTCGGCAAGCACCTCGCTACTCCCGGTCGGCGCCCCCACGCGGGCCGCGCGGGCGTGCAGGTGGGCCAGCCACTCACCCGCCCGACGGCAGCCCGTTACGAACGCGGCGGCATCACCGGGTGACAGCGGCGCGTCGCGCGCCGCCTCCATGAAGATGACGCTCCCATCGGGTGTCCGCAGAAGCGGCCGCGGGATACGGTACGGCGAGCCGACGCCGAAGCCCTCCGCGGTGAGCGTCCTCAGCACCGCCCACGTATGATCGCTGCGCGCCCGGTCGGAGTAGACCTTGGCGACGACTGCCACCTCCCCGCTGCGGTACTCGGCCACGTCGCCTTCGTACATCCGCAGGGTGATGTCCTGGGCGCGCACCTCGCCACCGAGGGTCGCCAGGGCTTCCAGGGCATACCGCCGTACAAAGTCCGGCTCCGACCAGACCTCCCTCTTCGGCCGCTGCTCTTCCATTCGCCTCTCTCCCCCTGCTCCTGCTCCCATTCGCCTCCCTCACCCGCGGTCACTGCGCTCCCGCGCCCTCTCCCAGCGGGAGCGGGCCGAGGGTGCTCCCTCTCCCCTTGGGAGCGGGCTGGGGTGAGGGGTGCAGCCCTGGGCCTCAGGCCGTGACCGCGTCCACCATGCGCTCCTCGTTGGCGTCCAGCCAGGCCAGGCGTGCGATGCCCCGTAGCAGCTTCTCCACCCGGCCTTCGCTGGGGCGCGACTGGAAACGCCCGTAGCGCAGCAGTTCCCGCTTGAGGATGCGCGCCCGCACGAAGGTCGGGATCAGCTCCGGATGCTCCAGGGCTGCGACCTCCCGGTAGGCCGCCACGAAGCGACGGGTTATCTCCGGGTCCAGGGCGACCTTCTCCGGGGGAATGGCGGCGAAGTCCAGCACCGCGATGCCCAGATCGAGCAGCAGTGCGTCCTCGTAGCCCACGTCGTAGTCCAGCATGGCGGCTACGGTATCGCCCTGGAAGATGTAGCTGCCGCTGCGGCAGGAGCCATAGATAGCAAGCCAGGGCAACGCCGCATACGGGACGGCCTCCAGGCGTGCGATGGTGCGCTGCAAGGCCGCCCGCAAGCCCGGCAGCCGCTCCCGCAGGTCCGGGCAGGCGTCCCAGGGGCCGCTGGGTCCGTCGGCGGAGGGCCAGGGCAGGTCGGCCAGCCCCCGGCGCATGGCCGTCAGCACCGGGGCAAAGCCCTCCTTGGGGCCGGGCTCCGGGTAGTCCTGCATCAGCAGGTGGTAGCGGGCCAGCGTCCGGGCGATGGCCGCCAGGTGCGCGGGGCGGTCGGGGTCGTAAGGCTCGCCGTGGACGAACCGAGTAAGTCGGTAGAGGGACCCGTTGACCACCGTTTGCGGCTCGCCCTCGGCGGTGCATACCAGGGGCGGCGTCGGGAAGCCGCGCTCCTGGAGATAGGCCATCACCCGGTGCTCGTAGGCCACTGCTTCCACCGCGCGCTTGTGGGAGGAGAGGCGCAGGGCGTAGGCGCCGGTGGCCGTCTCCAGGCGATAGTTGTCGTTGACCCGGCTCTTGAGGTACTCGACTCCCCGGATGTCTCCCAGGCGATAGCGCCGGGCCAGTTCCGGCAGGTCGCTGGCGATACGCTCCGCAACGGTCGTCATGGGGTCCGCCTTTCTTGCTTGGGGGCACTCAGCCGTGGGCGTTAGGCCGCCTGCTGTTCCCCTGCTGCCCTCTCCTGGCCCAGGCGCTCCGGGAGCGTCTGGAACGCCTCGCGGTAGTAGGTGACGCGGCGCTCCCAGGTATCGGGGTCCAGGTGGCGCTTGCGCAGGGTATGGAGCAGGGTGGCGAGCAGGCTGTAGGACCAGTAGTACTCCAGCCCCACCAGGGGGTAGAGCGCGTGCTGCCGGTACTCCTCCAGGAATGCCTGCGCGGCGCGGACCACCGTCGGCCCCGGCTGGGCATCCTTGGCCTCTTTCATATACAGACGGTGGAGGAACTCGGCGACGTCCTTGGCGGGGTCGCAGGGGTGGCTGCGGTCCAGATCGATGACGGTGACGACGTCCCCGGAGAGGAAGACGTGGCCGGGATGGTAGCGGCCGTGGGTCTGCACCAGGTGGCGGCCGGGGACCAACGCCGCGGCGCGGTCGGCCAGGGCCTCGATCATCTCGATGAGCATGCCCTCGGTTTCGGGATGGCGCGCCGCGGCCTTGGCCAGGCGCCGGGCCAGACGGAAGACGCCCTGGCCGATGTCTTCGGACGGGCCAATGCGCACGGGGGCGCGGTGCAGCGCCGCCAGCCAGCGGGCCGCGGCCCGCATGCCCTCCAGCCCGGCGGCCTCGTCGGCGTCCATCAGGGTGGCCAGGCTCTGGCCCGGCGCCTCCCGCATCACCAGCACCTGGTAGATGGGCAGGTAGGCCAGGGGCTCGGCGACCCGGTACCGGGCGCTCCCGCCAAAGCCCGCCTCCCACAGGCCCTGGAGGGCGCGGGAGGCCTGGGCCGCTTCTTCTGCGTCATCGTAGGCTTTGAGGAACAGGCGGCTGCCGTCGGCCAGGCGGTACTCCAGGGTCACGCGCTCCGTCCCCATGAGCTGGGCCACGCTGACCTCCCACCCCGTGGGCGCCGGGGCGCTGCCCGCGGTCAGCAAGGGATCCAGAACCGCGCTGATGAACTCGGGCCGCCGCAGCAGATCCAGCAGCCCCTGACCGTTCGTGACTTCCATATGCTCACTCCCCCTTTCTCTACGGCGGGCCTGCGGCGAGGCGCGCCGGTCTTGCCTGCAGGTCCACGGCTGTCTCCTGGTCGGCAGCCTCCTTGTCCGTCTCACCCGCCATTGCTGCGTCCCGCACCCTGCCCTCCCGGCGCTCCATCTCCATGCCGGCAGCGGGGGGGCGTTCCCTACAGCCTCCCTCCTCCCACCAGGAAGCTCGCGAACCCCAGGGCCAGCCCCAGGGCGACCAGGTTCAGCCGCGGGACGGTGATGCCGATAGCGGCCAGGGCAAAGCAGATGATCGCGGCGATCAGCAGCAGCGTGGCGAGCGGCATGTGCTCTCCTCTCCCGGATGCGTCTCTCTCAGCCGCCGGCGGCACGGGTTCCCTTGCCGCCCTGGTAGCTACAGGCGCGGCAGGAAGCGCCCTGCCAGCGCCGCCTCGTAATCATCCAAGTGGAAGGCGACTTCCTCCTCCCAGGTCACATCATCATCCCGCGAGCGCAGCAGCCCGATCAGACTGTAGAGGGTCCGGTAGGCGGCGTAGTAGGAGAGGTTGCGCAGGGAGCCGGGAGGAGCCAGCCGCGCATACTCCTCCAGGAAGGCGCCCGTCAGCTCGTCGGGGCGGTCGTGGTAGTGCTTGAAGGTCTTCCAGCGCAGCCGGTGGACGAACTCGTCCAGGTCGGCGCTGGGGTCGGCGGGCCGGCTGCGGTCGAAGTCGATGGCCGTCACACCGTCCGGGGCCAGGTAGAGGTGGAGGTCGCGGAACTGGCCGTGGGTCTGCACCAGGGGCCGGTCGGCGGCTTCCTGGGCCAGGGGAGCCAGGCGGTCCAGCAGGTCCACCACGCGCTCGGCCCATGCCGGCCGCCGCTCCACCGCCTTGGCCGTGCGCCGGGCCAGCTTGAAGAAGTGCTCCCAGTAGGGTGCGGGCGTGCCGACCTGGATGGGGGCGGTATGGAGCCGCACCAGCCAGCGCGCCGCCTCCTGCATCCCGGCGCGCTGGGCGGCGCTGTTAGTCCCCAGGTAGTCGTTCAGGTTCACGCCCTGCGCCTCGGTCATGACCAGCACCCGCTCCTGGGTCAGGTAGGCGAGCGGCTCCGGCACGCGATACGGGGCATCGTCGGCGAAGCCGTGGTCCCGCAACTGGCGTAGGACGGTGGCGCAGTGCTGGCCCGCAGCCTCCTCTTGGTAGACCTTGGCGTAGAGCCGCGTGCCATCGGCCAGGCGGTAGACCGCAGTCATCTTCTCCGGGTCCTCGGTATCGATCTGGCGCACCTCGGGCCGGTCGGCCAGCGCCCGCAGCGCGGGCGGGAGCGCGGGGAGCAGCCGGCCCGCGATGAACTCGGGCCGGGCCAGGAAGGCCAGTTCAGGACGTTCCGGGTTTTTCACAGGGTACCTCCTCTCACGGGTGAGCCGACCACGCCGGCCGCGGTCGCTGCGCTCCGATTCGGGGTCGGTCGTCGTCGGGGCGAAGCTTGTCGTCGCCCCCCTGCCCCCATGGGCGAAGACCAGCTTCGCCCCTACTAGGGGAGGTATCTCCGAAGATCTCGTCTGTGCCCGCCCTGGGCAGGTCACGCAGCCTTGCGTGCTCTCGCTGGGCGCGCCGCAGTCGGGGGAGGCCCCACACCGATGCGGATGCGGGTGGGGCCTGCCCAGGTGAACCGCACCAGGCACCCGTGGCCTGCCCCGGCGGGTGTGCCGTCCTGCCACGTTGGCCCTCCGGCGCCGTCCACGGCAACCCAGGCGACCGCCGGGCCATTGCGCCAGCCCCGCCAGCCGGGGCCAGCCAGGGGCGCCAGACGGCTCCGCCCCGTCCGCAGCAGCCCCAGGTAGTCCGGGGACAGGCAGCACACCGTCTCGGCAGCGGCCCCAGGAGGCGGCAGGTACGTCACCTCCAGGGCCCGGCTGCGGGCGTTCAGCTCCAGCACCTTGCGCATCCCGGCCAGCGGGCTCCCCGGTGCGCTCTGGTGCAAGACCACCGCAGCGCGTGCGCCATCGGTGCGGACGATCTCGACCGAGTACGGGTCGTGCTCCCCGCCAACTTCGGCCAGCGCCCCCGGATGGTTGGGCGGGCAGTCCATCGCCCGGTTCAGCTCCTCCTGCCAGTTCCAGTCGTCGCTGGGATTGCCCACCATCAGCTTGCCGGCCCGGCCGCGCAGGTCGAAAAGATAGACTAGCCGGCCGCCCCACGCGGGCGAGCACACCGCCAGCAGGTGGTCGTTGGACAGGAGCAGCTCGTCTTCCCCGTCGCCATCGATATCGTGCAGGCGGGCATGGGCCCGGCCATCCCGCTGGGCCATCCAGCGGGCAGCCGCCGCGATGACCAGGCTCGCCCGCGCGTGGCTGGCGGTCGCGCGTGACCACGGAGCAGGCTCCATGACCCCCTCGCCGGGCACGTGCCAGCCGGTCTCGTAGGCGCAGACCATCAGGTGCTTGTCCGCCAGGTCCAGCAGCGCCGGGTTGCCACCGGCGGCGCGCGCCGCTGTGACGGCGTCCTCGGCCTGGGCCAGGGAGCGGGCATACGGCTCCCAGGCGGGATTGCGCCACCAGCCGTGGTACTCCTCTCCGGCCTCCCAGAGGTGAGCCAGCTCGAAGAAGGTGCCGGGTTCCACGGGGACCGTGCGGGCCGGACGGCGGCCCCGCAGATAGTGACTGAGGAGGACCGGCGTGACGTCGGGCTGCTCCCGCAGCCAGGCCAGGAAGGTTTCGTAGGAGTCCAGGCCCGCGGGCGCCCACGGGCCAATACCAGCGACTTTCTCCAGATCGTCCCCGTACACCGCCACCGCATCAGGGCCGCACTCCCGCACCGCTGCCAGCACCGTGCGCACCTGGTCGAACGCGTCCTCGCTCCAGGGCGGGATCAGGTGGCGCAGTGCGAAGGAGATGGGGAGCAAGACCAGGCCGCCGCTGCCCGCGATCTCGTGGCACCGCGAGGACGGCCCCAGGTCTCGCGTGGAGGGGGCCTGACTGAGGCGTTCCGGGGCGCCGTGGCCGTAGCGGTCGTCGCGTATCCAGCGCACCTGCTGCCGGTCAAACGCGGCGCGGGGGCTCTCCGCGGAGGCAGGCCCTGCCAGGTACACCAGGCGGTCATCCAGCAGCACGGCGTGGTAGCCGCCGTTGCGGAGGGCGCGGTGGCGCAGCACTGGCGCCAGAGCTTCGGTGTTCCAGACCCGCTCCGGCACCCAGGCGATGCGTACCCGGCGGGCAGGCACACCCAGGAAACGGGCGATCGCGTCCAGTTCCTCATTCAGTTGGCGCAGGTTGTGCTCCGGCGAGAACAGGGGCATGATGTTCTGGCTGTAGCAGCTCCCCACGATCTCCAGCAGGCCGGCCTCCCACGCGCCCCGGACCACGGCGAAGAAGTCGGGGCGGTGCCAGGCGATGGCCTCCAGCAGCGTGCCGCTCAGGTGCAGGTGCAGCGGAATCCGGTAGCGCCGGTGCAGATCCAGCACCGCGGCGAAGCGCTCCACCACCGTCGAGATGCCCTCGCGGTTGTCGTAGCCGTCGGTAATCAGGTTCTGGTTGCCGTGGTGCACCAGGGCCAGCGGCGTCCGGCGCACTGGAGAAGAGATGCGGGCCATTGCCGGGCTACCTCCAGTCCGCGAGGGGCAGGGGCGTGGTCGGGTCGGCGGCGCACGCCAGCCAGGCAGCGATCTGGTCGAGCCACACGGGAATCAGGGCATGGTTGCCGGTGTGCAGCACGCACAGTTCGTAGTGCAGGCTCTGGAAAAAGGCCCGCGCCACGTACCGGGCCGCGCGCCGCAGGTCCGGGTCCAGTCCCGCGGCCCGGTACCCCTCCAGGAACGCCTGGATGGGCGCCAGGGCCGGGGCAAAGCTGCCGCGCTTGTGGTAGGCCATGATGGCGCACTGGGCCAGGAAGTAGCCCAGGTCCCGCGCGGGCTCCCCCAGGGCGAAGGTATCGAAATCGATGACCGTGACCGTGGGGCCATCAAGAAAGATATTCTTGGGATGGTAGTCGCCGTGGGTCGGGACCAGGGTCTCCCGGCTGGGCTCGCCCAGGAGGTCGGTCAGCCGGGTCAGGAGGTCCTGAACGCTGCGCCGCTGGCCGGGGTAGGCAGCGGCCAGGTCGCGCCCGTAGTCTTCCAGCCCGTCGCGCGGCTCCGCCCGCGGGGCAAGCTCCTCCGGGAGCGCGGACTGGTGCAGCCGGGCCAGCCACCGGGCCGCCTGGCCGGCCCCCGCCGGACCCCGGTCGGGGTGGTACAGCAGGGAGGATAACTGGACCCCGAGGGCCTTGCCCTGGAGCAGCACGCGCCACTCCGGCAGGTAGGCCAGCGGGCGGGGCACGGCGCAGCCGCGGTCGGCGGAGAACCCTCTCGCGTGGAGCGCCGCCATCACCGCGTAGGCGTAGGCGCCCCGGTCGCGGGCGTAGGCCTTCCCGATGACCGGCAGCTCTTCCACCGCATCGGTCTGGGCGGCGTGGTGCGCCCGCAGCCGGTACTCCACGATGAGTTTGCGCAATTTCTTGGTCGCGCCCAGCACCGTGCAGTCATCCAGGATCAGGCTGCCGTCAGCAAACTCCGCCGCCTGCGCCGCAAACACCTCCCGCATGGTCGCGGCATCCAGCAAGCCGGCGCGATCGCCGGCCTGTGTGGCTGCCGCCGTGGCGTGGGCCGGTGTGCTGCGCTGCATTACCACCTGGGACCTCCTTCTGGCTCCCCGCCTGGTGTCGGCGGTGCAGCCTCCTCAACGTCATCCTGCGCGCTCCGGCTGCCGCCGGCGGCGCCCTGTCCGGTCTGCCCCGGCGGGTTACCCCACGACGGCGGCAGCGGGGCGGCGATGCCGGATGATCAGACGGTGAACCGATCATTATGTAAAAATAATCGGTCCAATATCGTTGGAATAACGCCAGGCCGGAAGTCCCTGGCATACCCGCATGGTGCGGGGGCATCTTGCAACTTGCGCGCTGCCGGGCCACCATCCCGCTGCACCCCTGCCCCTACCACCCTGGACAGTGGGTGCGGCAACGGCCACGGCGCTTATGGCAAGACTGCCTACCCTCCTGAGTGGTAGGGTCCGGTAGCTGACGGGGTGGACCTCCGCAACACACGCCGGCGGCGGGAACGCGGGGGCGCAACACGGGGCCGAGGACGCGCCGAGAGGCACGCCTTGACTTGTGGGGGGAAATGCGGTATCTCTCAAGGCAATGTAGCCGAGGGCGACCTCCCCCGTGCAAGGCGGTTCACCATGAAACTCTCCGTCATTATCCCCGTATACAATGAGGCACGGACCATCCACGAGCTGTTGAAGCGGGTGCGGGCGGTCTCCCTCACGCTGGAGAAAGAGATCATCTGTGTGGACGACTGCTCCCGCGATGGGACCTGGGACCTGCTCCAGGAGGAGGCCCGCTCGCCTGACACCCGGGTGCTGCGCCACGCGGTGAACCAGGGGAAGGGCGCCGCGGTGCGCACCGGGCTGGCCCAGGCCACCGGCGATATCCTCCTGATCCAGGATGCCGACCTGGAGTACGACCCGGAGGACTACCCCAAGCTGCTGGAGCCTATCCTGCGGGGGGAAACACAGGTCGTCTACGGCTCCCGCTTCCTGGGCCAGGCCGAGGCCATGTCAGCCCTCCATAACTTCGGGAACCGGTTCGTCACGGCGGCGACGAACCTGCTCTACCGCACCCGCCTGACGGATATGGAGACCTGCTACAAGGTGTTTACCGCAGAGGTGGCGCGGGGCCTGCGCCTGGTGTCCCCGCGCTGGGGGTTCGACCCGGAGATCACCGCGAAAATCCTGCGCCGGGGCTATCGCATCCAGGAAGTGCCCATCCGGTACCACGGCCGGGAGTTCTACGAAGGCAAGAAGATCCGCTGGCAGGATGGCTTCACCGTATTGTTCACCCTAGTGCGCTTCCGGGTGCTCCCGTAAGGGGGCGTTTGGCAACACCACCCCCTGGCCCCCTTCCCGAAGCGGGAAGGGGGGAGCCGCTCCCCTCCCCGTGTCGGGGAGGGGCCGGGGGAGAGGTTATCAGACGCTCCCGTAAGGGGGAAGGTCCGGCAGACGCGGCGAGGAGCGCGGGCATGGGGCGTACCGATAAGGCAATCTGTTCTTCGATCTGCGGCGCCCGCTGCTGCAAGTGGGGCTTTGTGGAGCTAACCCAGGAGGAGGCGGAGCGGCTGCCCCGCCTTGCCAGGGAGCTGCACCTGCCCCAGCCTGAGATCGTCGCCTACGAACGGAACGGGCAGCCTGCCTGGATCATGCACGCCACACCCTGCCTCTTCCTGAACAAGAGCAACCTGTGCGGCATCTACAAGGACCGCCCCGAGCACTGCCGGATCTTCCCCGATACCTGGCGGGAGTGGTGCCCCCTGAGCCGCCAGCAGTTCGCGGACCTGGCCCCGCTCCCGGTGGTGCGCACCAGTGAGGACCGACGCCCCCGCCGCACCGGAAAGCGCACTCCCGGCTAACCGAGCTGCACCCTGGGAAGCGGTGCGGCGTCGGCCGCCCGCGGTGGTCGTAGACCATCAGGCCCACCATGGCCGCCTCTCTCGTGCGCACCCTCGCGCCGGTAGGTTCAGGGGCGGACAGTTTGCATGAAATGGCATCTCAGGAGTGGAGCCGCTGCCCATCCCCTCTCCCGCTGGGAGAGGGTGAGGGTGAGGGAGGTGCCAGGAAGCGTTCCCTCACCCCGGCCCTCTCCCAGGGGGAGAGGGAGCCACCACCTGCCTTTACATCGAAACTATCCGAAACTATCCGCCCCTGAACCCCGGTAGGGGAGGGCAGGCGATCCGCTGGGCCAAGGGCCAGCCCACCCTGGGGAGCGCAGCCATCCCCACGCGTGCGCTTCCGGCCAGCCTGGACCTTGCGCAGGCCCCGCCGCCGACCGCGTCGTAACCCGCGCTGAGCAGCGGTGTTGCTCTATAAATAGCTCCGGGACACCAGTTGTCATCCGGCCGCACTTGCCTTACTGTAGGGGGTAAGGGATCTTACGCGTTATGTTCTTTTTTGATGGTCTCCCCCGGCGGGCGCGCACCATACCGGGGTGGTAAGAAAGGGGTGCGCCCATGGCGAGCCCATCCTCCTATTCGTCCTACGCCCTTGCCTCCACCGTCCGCCACCTGGTGAGCCTGGATGACCTGCTGTCCAAGGTGCAGGATTACCTTGCGCCCGATAAAACGGACCTGATCGGCCAGGCCTACGCGTTCGCGGAGGCCTCCCACCGGGGGCAACTCCGCAAGTCAGGCGAGCCCTATATCCAGCACCCGCTGCACACCGCGATCCTGGTCGCCGACCTGCGCCTGGATGTGGATACCATCGTCAGCGCGCTGCTCCACGATGTGCCCGAGGACTGCGGGGTGTCCTTCGAGGAGGTCGAGCGGCGCTTCGGGCCGGAGGTGCGCAAGCTGGTGGACGGTGTCACCAAGCTGAGCAAACTCGCCGCGCCGGCCACGGACAGCGCACGTCCCCGCAGCCGCGCCGAGCGCACCAGCGCCACCATCCGGGCCGAGAACCTGCGCAAGATGCTGCTGGCAATGGCCGAGGATATCCGGGTCGTCCTCATCAAGCTGGCCGACCGGCTGCACAACATGCGGACCCTGTGGGCCATGCCCCCGGAGAAGCGCCGGGAGACCGCGGGCGAGACCATGGAGGTCTACGCGCCCCTGGCGCACCGCCTGGGCATCTGGCAGTGGAAGTGGGAGCTGGAAGACCTCTCCTTCCGCTACCTCCAGCCCGAGAAATACCGGGAGATCTCGCAACTGGTCGCGACGCAACGGGCCGCACGGGAGCAGTATATCGAACAGGTGATCCCGGTCCTCCAGACGGAGTTGCAGAAGGTTGGCATTCACGCGGAGGTGACGGGACGGCCCAAGCACCTGTACAGCATCTTCACCAAGATCGAGAAGTACCGCACCCAGGGGAAGGACTTCGGCCAGATCTACGACCTGCTGGCCCTGCGGGTGCTGGTCGATACGGTCCAGGACTGCTACAGCGCGCTGGGGGTGGTCCACCAGCTCTGGCACCCGCTGCCCGGCCAGTTCGACGACTACATCGCCAATCCCAAGGGCAATGGCTACCAGTCGCTCCACACCGCCGTCATGTGCCTGGGCGGCCAGCCCCTGGAGATCCAGATCCGCACCCACGAGATGCACCGCATCGCGGAGTACGGTGTGGCGGCCCACTGGCGCTACAAGGAGGGGGCCAGCCGGCCGGTAGAGTTCGACGCGAAGCTGGCGTGGCTGCGCCAACTCCTGGAGTGGCAGCGCGAGGTGCAGGGAGCGGAGGAGTTCGTGGAGTCGGTGAAGACCGACCTGTTCCACGACCAGGTCTTTGTGTACACGCCCCGAGGCGACATCAAAGACCTGCCCGCGGGCGCCACCCCCCTGGACTTCGCGTACCGTATCCACACCGACCTGGGCCACCGCTGTATCGGCGCCAAGGTGAACGGTCGCCTGGTGCCCCTGAACACCCCGCTGCGCACCGGGGATGTAGTGGAGATCCTAACCGGCAAGAGTTCCCGCGGTCCCAGCCGCGACTGGCTCAACCCCAGCCTGGGCTACCTGAAGACGGCCCACGCACGGGAGAAGGCCCGCCAGTGGTTCCGCCGCCAGGAGCGGGAGGAGAACCTCGCCAAGGGCCGGGAGCTACTGGATAAGGAGATCAAGCGCCTGGGCATCGCCCAGACCGAGGACGAGATCGCCAGGCTCTTCAAGTACGACACCGTCGAGGAAATGCTCCTGGCCATCGCCTACGGCGATCTGTCGCCCAGCACCATCGCCATGCGGCTGGCGGCCCAGCAAGAGCAGCCGGTGGTGACCCGCTCCCTGACCGGGCAGCAGGTGTCCCCGGCCAGCGTGCGCGTGCTGGGGGTGGGCGACCTGCTGACCAACATCGCCCGCTGCTGCCATCCCGTGCCGGGCGACGAGATCACCGGCTACGTGACCCGCACCCGGGGCGTGACCGTCCACCGGCGGGACTGTTACAACATCGTCCATGCGGATGAGCCCGAGCGCCTCATCCCGGTGGACTGGGGCCCGATGGGGCAGCTGTACGCCGTCCCCATCCGGCTGGTGGCGTGGGACCGGGTGGGGCTGCTGCGCGACCTGAGCACGGTCATCGCGGCCGAGGGCGTCAATATGGCCCAGGTGTCCCACGTGAGTATGCCCGACGGCACAGCCTCGCTCTCCTTCGTACTCGAGACCACCGGCATCGTTCAACTGAGCCGGCTGCTGGCCCGGCTGGAGGCCGTGCCCAGCGTCCTGAGCGTGGTCCGCGTCAGCGAGAGCGCCGGAAAGACCCTCTCGCCGTAGCGGTACCCCTTCGTGGACCGCGACGGCGCCCGGCGGAGAGGAGCGCACGGAGCGTCCGTAGCGTAGCGACGGCGGGCGCCGCGGTCGTGCGCCGCGCTCCGCCATCACGCCCCGACGGTCAGGAACGCCCACGACCTCACCCGAGGGCGCACTCGCTTCCCTCCCCCGGCGCGTGCGCCGCAGTCAGGTCGGTGTGTTTGGCCTGGAGCAGCGCGGCCTCGGCAGCGTGGGCCAGCTCTTCCGCCGTGGTGCCGTCGTCCGGGTAGCTGGCCAGGCCGCAGGTGATGGGCAAGGGCAGCCGTCGTCCGTCTGGTGGGAGGAGTGTGCCCCGACGCGCCCGCTCGACGAGACGCTGGGCAACGGTCAGGGCCTGGCGAGTGTCGGTTTCCGGGAGCAGGATAGCGAACTCGTCACCGCCGTACCGGGCCACGACGTCATGGCTGCGGACCGACGGACGGAGGATATTCTGGGCGAAGCGACGGAGCACCTGGTTCCCCTGGACACGGCCATAGTGCTCGTTGACATCCCGGAATTGGACCAGGTCAACGAGGATGAGGGTCACGGGACGGGTATACCGGCGGGCACGGTCGAGTTCCTCGTGTATCCGGGTAGCCAGGTAATCATAGGTGTACACCCGCGTCATCTGGTCCACGATGGTGGAGGTCGTCTCCCGGAAGCTGAGGTCGTGAACCTCCTGCTCCAGGTCGTCGAGGGCCTTCCGGTAGAGGGCTGCCAGCCGGCGCGCGGAGCGCCGTGACACCATGACCAGCAGCGCCAGGAGCACCGCCAGGATAACCCATACCCCGAACGCCTGCACCGCCACCGGGAGCTGCGGGATCTGGAGCCAGACCAAGGACAGCACGTAGCCCACCACCATCAGGCCACCCTGGAGCCGGCCCTGCCACCTCGTGAGCGAGGCGATGCGCTGCTGCGCCTGCACCCGGACCTTACTGGGGACACGTATCGGGGGCGGCGCGTCGAGTTCGGTGTTCCCCATACGCTCGGTGCTCATCATGGTTCCCTCCGCTGTCTTCCAGCTCGATGGTGTCACACAGGGCGTCTTCGGGGAGCTGGAGGAAGAGCCGGACCAGCTCGGGGTCGAACTGCTTGCCTGCTTCCTGCTCCAGCACCTGCAAGGCCCGCGCGCGCGAGAGGGCCGTGCGGTAGGGGCGGTCCGAAGTCATGGCATGGTAGGCATCCGCCACGGCAATAATGCGTGCCCCCAGGGGAATGTGCTCCCGCGCCAGCCGCTCAGGATAGCCCGCGCCGTCCCAGCGCTCGTGGTGGTGG
>JACQUQ010000268.1 GCA_016210175.1 Chloroflexota bacterium
ACCCCCGACCCCACCCCCGCCGGCCGCACCTGCGCCGACCGTGCCGCCGGTCGCCGCGCCGCCACCACCCGCCGCTGTACCGGTAGCGCCACCCGCTCCGGCAGTGCCGCCGGTCGCCGCGCCGCCGCCGCCCGCAGCCGCGCCGCCCGTGGTAGAGCCCCCCGCCACACCGCCTCCGGCCCCGGTTCCGGCCACCGAGCCGCCTGCCGCCGCGCCGGCTGAACCGACGATGGTCCCGGCACAGCCCGCGCCGGTCGCAACACCGGAGCCTGCTCCTCCGCCGGTCGCGGAACCGCCCGTCGAAGCGCCCCCGGCTCCCCCTTCGCCGCCGGTTGCGCCGGCCACGCCCGCCGAAGCCCCGGCTGCGGCGGCGTCCGCCGCGCCTCTGTCGGTGGTGGTCGAGCCGCCGCCCGCTCCGGAGGCCCCGGCAGCCCCACCTGCGCCGCCGCCACCCGCCGTACCCGCTACGCCGCCGCAGGCGCCCGCCCGCGGGCCGAACGGTTCCGCCGGGCACCCGGTCCCCAACGTGGTGGTGGCGACGCCGCGGGCACCTGCCACCACCACGACGGCCGCCCCGCCTCTGGTCGCAGCCCCGGTCGAGGACGAGCGCCGGCTGGTCACGGTGCTCTTCGGCGATGTGTCCGGGTTCACGGCCATGTCCGAGAAGCTGGACCCGGAAGACATGAAGACCATTATGGATAACTGCCTGAAGGGGCTGGCAGACCAGGTCGCCAAGTACGACGGCACGGTGGACAAGTTCGAGGGCGACCTGATCATGGCGATCTGGGGCGCGCCCGTCGCCCACGAGGACGACGCCGAGCGCGCGGTCCTGGCGGCCTGGGGCATGCAGGAATTCCTGGCCAAGTTCAGTCGCGACCTGGAGCGCCGCCGGGGCTTCACCCTGCGCATGCGCATCGGCGTCAACACCGGCGAGGTCATCGCCGGGACCGTCGGCTCCAAGCGGGACAAGGACTACACTGTCATGGGCGACGTGGTCAACACCGCCTCCCGCTTTGAGAGCAACGCCCGGCCAGGCAAGGTCATGGTGGGTCTCAAGACCTACAACCTGACCAAGCACCTCATCGAGTACGAGGTGCTGGAACCCATCACGGTCAAGGGCAAGTCCGAGCCGCTACCCGTCTTCGAGGTCGCCGGCGTCAAGGTGGACCGCGGCCAGCGCCGGGGCATCGCCGGCATGGAGTCGCCCATGGTGGGACGCCAGGAGGAGTTGCACCTCCTGGTGGCGACTTACCGGCAGATGCTGGCGAGCCATCAGCCCCACCGCCTGACCCTGGTCGCTATGCCCGGTATGGGCAAGTCCCGGCTGCTGACGGAGTTCCAAACGCGGGTGCAGGCGGAGGACCTCGCTGGCTCCACCTGGCTCAAGGGGCGCTCACTGCCCTACGGCCAGGGCATCACCTTCCACGCGCTGGGCGAGATGCTCAAGAGCGCCTTCGCCATCCTCGACAGCGATCCCCTGGATACCGTGCGCAGCAAGCTCCTGGACGGACTGCGCGAGCTGATCGAGCGGGCGGTGCAGGCCGGGGGCGCGCCGGTCCAGGGGTCGGTGGAGGACGAAGCCACCCAGGTAGCCCACCGCCTGGCCTACGCCCTCGGCGTCTCCTTCAGCGATAGCCGGGTCGCCAACATCAACCCCGCCAACATCAAGGATGAACTGTACTGGGCCTGGCGCCAGTTCTTCCTGCGCTGGAGCGAGACCGGACCGCTGGTGCTCATCTTCGAGGACCTGCACTGGGCGGATGACATCATCCTGGAGCTGGTCCAGCGCCTGCTGGCGTCCATCGCCGGGCGGCCTATCTTCCTCCTGTGTCTGACCCGCCCGGAGCTGCTGGAGCGCCTGCCCGAGTGGGGACAGGGCGCCAACGAGACCCTGGCCCGGCTCCAGCCCCTCACCAGGGCCCAGTCGCTCCAGCTGCTGGAAAACCTGCTGGCGCCGAACCGCCTGCCGCGCAAGTGGAAGGAGCGGGTGGCCGACCAGTCCGGCGGCGTCCCCTTCTACCTGGAAGAGCTGATCCGCGTCTTGCTGGAAAACGGCGGCCTGGCGCGCGGACCGTCGGGCTGGACCATCTCCCAGTCCGAGAAGCAGGTGGAGTTGCCCGACTCGGTCATCGCCACGGTGTCCGCCCGGCTGGATAACCTGCCCAACACCGAGCGCAACCTGCTCCAGTCCGCCGCGGTGGTCGGGGACACCTTCTGGGAGAGCGCCCTGGCCTACCCGGCGGCGTACCTGGAGTCCGACGGGGTGATGACCCTGTGGAGCGTGGTCAACAAGGAGTGGGTCTTCGAGAAGCCGCAGACCGCCTTCGTGGGCGACCGCGAGCTGGGCTTCCAGAACACCCTGACCCGGGACGTGGCCTACAACGGGCTGACCCGGGCCCGCCGCAGCCGGGAGCACCGGCGCATCGGCCAGTGGCTCGAGCAGCACGCCGGCGACCGCGTCAGCGAGGCCGTGGAGACCCTGGCCCACCATTACAGCCAGGCCGTGCCCACGGACCTGCTGGCCCTGGGCGGCGACTTCGATCCGGTCCTCAAGGCCATCCACTACGGCTGGGTGGCCGGTGAGCGGGCGCGCCTGCGCCAGTCCTACGCCGATGCGGCTGCCCGTCTGGAGCGGGTGCTGACCTCGGTGCGGGACCTGGCCGCGCTCGACGACGAGGGCGCTCCCCGGGAGGTGTACGGCACGCCGCTCGCGCTGGTGGAGTCGCAGGTCGCCCTGGCCCAGGCGCTGGCCCAGGAGCCCCTGGGCCAGTACGAGGCCGCCCTCCGCAACCTGGAAGTGGTCATCACCGACGGCCAGCAGCAGGGGCTGACGCAACTGGTGGGGACCGCCCTGCAACTCAAGGGCAAGATCCTGCGCCAGCAGGGCGACCTGGCCACGGCGGAGGCGACGGCGCGGGAAGCCGCCGACCTGCTGGCCCAGGCGGGCGACGTGGCGGGGCAGGCCCAGGCCGTGCTGGTGATCGGGGAGATTGCCTCCGACCAGGCCGAGTTGGCCAAGTTTGAGGAGACGGTGCGCCAGGCCATCGACCTGGCCCGCCAGGCGCAGAGCCGCTGGGTGGAGGCGCGGGGACTGGCCCTGCTGGGCACGGCCCTGGTCTACCGGGGACGCGTCGATGAGGCAGAGGGCAATGTGCGGGGATCCGTGGAGACCTACCGTGAGATGGCCGACCGCCGCGGCCGGGCCACCAGCCTGACGCTCCATGGCCGCATTCAGCACATGCGGGGCCACATGGACGAGGCCCTGGCAGCCCTGGAAGAGGCGCTGGCCGTCTTTGAGGAACTGGGCGACCGGCGCTCCCAGGCGTCGGCCTCCGTCAACCTGGGGCTCATCTACTTTGAGCAGGGCAACCTGGAGCAGGCCCGGATGGCCGCCGAGCGCGGCCGCGTCCACGCTTCCGCCATCAAAGAATCGGCCATGCACATCCGGAGCCTGCACCTCCTCTCCCAGATCGAGGTCGAGTCCGAACTCTGGGAGGCCGCACGGGACCACCTCACCGAGGCCGAGAGCCAGTGCCTGGCCCACGACCAGAAGAGCATCTTGCCGGAGATCTACCGCACCCTGGGCCAGGCCTACCTGGGCCTGGGCGACCTGGAGCAGGCCGAGCACTACGCCCGGCAGGGGCGGGAGGTCGTGGCCGAAGACGATGCCTACTCCCAGGGAACGACCTGGCTGGTGCTGGGCAAGGTGCTCACTACCGCCGGGCAGGACCCGGAAGGTGAAGCGGCCTTCCAGCACGGTATCACGGCGATTGAAGAGTCCGAGGAGCAATACGAAATCGGCATGGGCCACGAGTGGTACGCGGAGTTCCTGCTCCAGCGGAGCCGCACCGCGGAGGCGCGGGAGCACCTGGAGCAAGCACGACAGGCCTACGAGAACTTGAACTCCACCGGCCGGGTTCAGCGGGTGGCCGCGCAACTGGAGCAGTTGGGGGGCTAGGGCATGTGTGCAAACACGTCCTCGGAACTGCAAGGGGAGGCTTGTCGCTCGACGCCTTGTTTCGGTCCCGAGAATTGTACCCAGCGGAGGGCTCGTATATGAAGATTGCACTAACCAGCATAAGTGTAAATAACCCAATCGAAGCCTTTAAGTTTTATACGGAGATTCTGGGATTCGTCGAAAGGCTGTACATTCCAGAAGCCAATTTGGCGATAGTTGCCTCTCCCGAAGAGCCAGATGGTACTGGGTTACTACTTGAGCCGAGTGACAACCTGATCGGCAAGCCATACCAAGAAGCGCTCTATAACACAGGTCTGCCGGTAATAGTATTTGGTGTTGAGGACATTCAAAAAGAATTCGAGAGATTGACAAAGCGAGGTGTGGTGTTTCGTTCTGAGCCAACAAAAACGGAGTGGGGAACCCAGGCCATATTTGATGATACTTGCGGTAATTTGATACAGCTCCACCAGGTCTAGTGCTCTGTCAATCCTCCTGTGATGGGTGCCATCCCGCCGCCCTGAAGGGCGGGCCCGCCGTTCACGGCGGCGGTCTCACCCATCAGTTCACGGCTGACAGAACACTAAGTAGTGACTCCTAAGTACCGTGATAGACGGGATGGGTGAGGAACTCGGACAGAGACCAGGCATGATCCGCCAAGCCCAGCACCATAGCCGGCGTCCGCCGGGCGTAGCGCCGTCCACCATCCGGCACCTCCAGAGGCGCCCGCAACGCGACGTGCGGCCCTAGCCAGTGGTGCTCGACGAGCGTCAGGCTGAAGCAGGCCGTCCAGGTCTGCTCTGCCTTGGCAAAGGCATGGGTCTTGCGGGTCAGGCAGGCCAGTCGGTCCCGCAGCACCCCGTTCTGCCGCTCCACATAGACCGCGATAGGCTGTGTCGCTGCCTTCCCCAGCACCGCCCGCACTTCCACACGTACCAGCCGACGCCCTTTACGGTGCTTCACCGCCTGGGTCAACGCCACCCCCGGCGCCGGCAGGAAGACGTCTCGCGGCAGCCCCGCCGCCAGCACCGGGTCCCAGTACACCTCCTGGATGGCCTCCACCTACGGGGTCCAGCCGTCACTCACCCAGGGTATGCCCACACCACCCACGGTCCGCTCCCGGGTGGTGCGCACCAGGGTGAGAGCCAGTTCCGCATCCCGTCTCCCGGAGGCCCAGGCGACGATGAAGCGGCTGGGGCGGTTGATGGTGCAAGCGCCCCAGCACTCACCACCCGTTGGGACCGGCTGCCCGGCCGTCAGGTCAGACGGCGGAGGGTCCCCTTTTTGCGCACGAAGGACCAGAACTCGTCGACCCCCACTTCCGTCAATTGGAGGTCGTGCACCAGCACCTCCGTCAGCGCTTCGGCATGCTGGCCGGCTCGCCGCAGCCACCGCCCTATCGTCTCGTACTTGTGGCCGGTGATCTCCTCGGCGGCCCGCAGGCTGCCCCGACGCAACACTACCAGCAACGCCCGCGCGATTTCGTCCACGGGGGTCTTCAACCGCGCCAGCGGGGTGCCGGTGGTGGTCCGGAAGGAGCGGCCACCGGCCCGACAGGCCCATTGCTGGTGACCACGACTGCTCCCAGTGCTGACGGTCCGCGGTGAACCACCATGTCCACAGCGTGGGTGCGTCGTCTGCTGCATCGGTGTGTCCTCCTGCTGAGCTTCCTCCCAAGCTCAGCATAGCACACCTTCACTGCTGACCAGAGTCACTACCCAGTCTTCTGAAGAAGGGCATCCTTGATGAAGACGACTTTGTGCGGGCCAACGCAGCTCGAAAGCAGGAGCGGGCTGACCGGGTGAAAGCGAAGGGGTAACGCCTGGTAATCTTTTTCCAGTGGTAAAACAACATATGCCCCCCTTCGGAGTTCGCTAACCTCCTTGTAGCAGGTTCTACAAGGGGGTTTTTTCTATGCGGCTCAGCATCGAACTCGATGAGCCTACGGCGAACCGCCTCATTGCGGTAGCCGTATTGGAGCGGCGTCCCGTCGCCTGGCAGGCGGAGGTGCTGCTGCGCCAGGCGCTCGGCTGCCCGCCTCCCCAGCAGCAGGTCGTCGCTACCGCCCCGGTGTAGGAGGACAGCGACCGTGCGTAAGTCTGTGATGAGCAGCGGCAGCTACACCGCCACTGTCCGGGGTGATGTGCCCGCCAACCTTGCTGAGCGCGTCCAGGCCGCTCATGCCGCTGCCATCCGTGCGACAAACAATAAGCCCGGTTCGCACGGATGCCGGGCCTGCTCATGTGCATGTTGAGTAGAAATGCGAAACCCGCTGTAGCCGGCAGCGGGCGACGCGGGAGCGGGGACAACCCCTATGAACACCAACACCAGGCAAATCGTACCACCAACGGCGCCCCCACTGCAGGCCCTCCTCGACGCCCTGGTGACGGCGGCAGACCTGGCCGCACGGCTGGCGGCCGCCTACGAGGACGCCCGGCTCGCCCGTATCGCCACCGACCTGCTGGGGGCCGCGGCGGAGGTCCACCGCCGCGCCGAGGCCACCGCCGAGAAAGGGGGCGCTCATGACCGCCCTGGAGCGGGTGCTGGAGGCCCTGAGGCGGACCTGGGCGGACCTAGAGCGACCGGCAATAGGCCGCGAGCGGAGGGCGGTAACGAGCGGGCATAGGGATCTGGTCAGGCACGATTTTGGTGCACCGGCCCTGATTTTCCTGCGAACTCTCCGGGCGAGGTCGAGCCTATTGCCGGTCGCTCCTATATGAACGCCACGAGTGCAACGGCCACCAGCAGCACGGCCAGTCCGTACCCCTGCGCAAGACGGTGTACCGGCTGCCCCATCCTACTGAGCGCCTGGAGTACGTGCGGGTAGACTTCTCCGACGGCTCCAAGCGCATGTGGTGGCAGCGCAACGGCCGCCCCGGCCTCCAGGGGCTCACGACCTCAGCCCTGCCCCCGTATGGGGCCGAGGACCTGGAGCGCACCCCGGCCGAGGCGCTGGTACCCCTGGTGGAGGGGGAAGGCCCGCGACGCCCTGAAGCGGGCGGGCATCCCGGCGGTGGCCACCGTCACGGGCGCGGATGGGACGCCTGATGCTGAGGTCCTGGAGGTTCTGCACGGCCGGGACGTGGTGTTGTGGCCGGACGCCGACGCCAAGGGCCGGGCCCACATGGAGCCCGTCGGGCAACGGCTCCAGGGTATCGCCCGGTCGCTCCGGTGGTTCTCGTGGGAGGATACGCCGGAGAAGGGCGACGCCGCCGACTACCTCCAGGCCCGCCCTGACGCCGGCGCACTGCGGGCGGCCCTGGCCGCCGCGCCCCTTATTTTCCTCATTTTTCTCGTATAGAGATGATCGCCGTCCCCCTGCTGACCTTCGCCGGCACGGCCCTGGGGAACCGGGTTCGCTTTGAGCTGAAGCCGAGTTTTGAGCAACGGGCCATCCGCTATACCGCCGTGGTTGCGCCCCCTGGAAGCACGAAGACCCAGCCCCGGACCTGGCCCGGTATCCCCTGGACGTGCTGCAACGAGAGGCCCGCGAGCAGTTCTAGGTGGAGCAAGACCACTACGAGCGTGACCTGAACGCCTGGACCGCCGACAAGTCCAACCTGAAGGGGCCGAAGCCGAACCCCCTGGTCATGCAGCACTTCTTTTCCATGGACAGCACCATCGAGGCCACGGCGCAGCTGCGGGATGAGTCCCCTGGCTTCGCCCTGGTCCGGGATGAGTTGGTGTCCTGGGTGAAGCCCTTCGATGCCTACAAAAGCGGCCGCGGCGGGGACCGCCAGAACTGGCTTTCCCTGTGGGCCGGTGCCCCCATCAAGGTGGACCGGAAGGGGGCCGCCCCCATCTCTGTGCCTGAGCCGGTCATCGGCGTAGCGGGGGGTATCCAGCCCGACCTCCTCATAGAGCTGGCGAATGAAGCAGGGCGCCGGGACGGCTTCATCGAGCGCATCCTGTGGTCATACCCGGACGTGCTGCCGGAGCGATGGACCGAGGCAACGGTCTCCCCCAGCACGAAGGGGGCGGTGGCTCACCTGTTCCGGCAGCTCCGGCGGCAACCATGCGATGAGCCCGTCCGCATGGATGAGCAGGCCAGGACGCTGTGGGTGTCCTGGTACAACGAGAACCAGCAGGGGACGGCCCAGGCCAAGGGGCTGGTACAGGGCATCTATGCCAAGCTCCCCAATCAGGCGGCGCGGCTGGCCCTGATTCTGCACTGCCTGAAGCACCCGACCGACCCCGCCGACGTAGCCCTGGACATGGAGACCATGCGGGGCGCACGAGAGCTCACCGAGTACTTCCGGTCCCACGCACACCGGGCCCTGACCCACTTCGGCGTTGCGGCTATCGCCCCCAGCGGCGGGCTGGCGTTGAGGATGCTGCCGGTGCTGGAGGGAACTGCGGGGGAGTGGCTACCCCGTGACGACATCCACGAAGGCCTGGGCCGGAGCGTCCCGGCATCCGAGGTATCCCAGGCACTGGAGAACCTGGAGGGTCTGGGACTGGCAGAACGGCGCACGGTGAAACCCCAGGGACGGGGCCGCCCCTCCGAGCAGTGGAAAAGACTCTACAACGAGAAAAATGAGGAAATCCCCCCGTGGGACCGCTGCGCCGCAGAGGGCTGCCACGAGGAGGTGACGGCCTTCGACTGTGAGCGGGGCTTGCCCTGGTGCGCCGCCCATGCCCCACCGGAGTAGGAGGAGAGCACCATGAACGGACTCCATGCGGCCTTCACCGGCAAATTGGGCGGCGACGCGGGGCTGCGGTACACGGCCAACGGCTCGGCGATGCTGACCTTCTCCGTCGCGGCCACAGAGGCCAGGGACGGGCAGGACCCCGTGACCACCTGGGTCCGGGCGACGGCCTGGGGAGAGCAGGCTGAGGAGTTGGAGCCGAAGCTGGTGAAGGGGGCCGAGGTCTACTGCGAGGGTCGGCTGCGGCTGAACACCTGGACCGGCAGTGACGGCCGGGAGCGCACGGGCCTGAACCTGTCGGCGTGGACCGTGACCGTCATGGGCCAGTTCAGGAAGTCCAGGCGCCAGGGCCAGAACCAGCGCCGGGAGCACGCGATGGCCGGCTCCGGGAACGGCCGCCGGCGCAACGACGAAGACGACGGGCTGCCCTTCTGACGGGCATTGCGCAGGGAGGGGTGAGCCGTGGCCGGGACCATCACCATCACCGAAGTCACCTACACCAGCGTCCGCAAGGTCACGCTCGAGTGGACCTCGGACGCCTCGGGGAATGCCGATGCCACCACCACGAAGGCCTTCACCGGCGAGGTAGTGCGGGCGGTGCAGCTTCCCGACTCGGGCGGGACGCAGCCCACGGACCTGTACGATGTGACGGTGACGGATTCGGACGGTGCCGACGTGCTGCACGGCTTGGGCGCCAACCTCTCCAACGCCGCCACCACGCAGAAGGCGCAGAAGGACGGCCTGGGGGCCGTGGCGGCCTCCAAGCTGACCCTGAACGTATCGAACGCCGGCAGCGGCAAGGGTGGCAAGGCCATCGTGTATCTGCGATCGTTCATTGCTCCAGTGGGCAGGAGGAACAAGCGATGACGATGACCGACCAGGGCGTGCAGGAGATGGCCCGGCTCCAGGGACCGGAGGCGCTGCGGGTGCTGGCCGCCCAGTAGGAGCGACGGAAGCAGTTGGAGGAACTGCTGCGCTCCCGGCAGGCATGGTTGCAGGAGCGAGAGGCCGAGCGCCGGGGCCGCTTCCTCGGTGCGCCCGACAGCGCCCAGCCCAAGCTCAACGCCGAGATCTGGGGCCTACGCTTGGACTGCGAGTGCATCGAGCACGACCTCGACCGGCTGAACCGGGAGATTGCCCTGCTGCACGCCCGCGTCCAGCGGGTGCTCTAGGGCAGGATCAGCAGACGTTTTCGGCATGGGCAACCGGTAGGGGCGCATGGCCATGCGCCCCTACCACAGCCCGATTCCCTATGC
Source organism: Chloroflexota bacterium (assembly GCA_016210175.1). Classification (GTDB taxonomy): domain Bacteria; phylum Chloroflexota; class Dehalococcoidia; order SHYD01; family JACQUQ01; genus JACQUQ01. The sequence continues at coordinate 9,861 of JACQUQ010000268.1, forward strand.
CCCCCCCTGATCGTGCACTAGGGTGTGTGTGCAAAATTGGAACTGGCTGGACTGATTATGGTCAAGGTATACTGGTACTATGAACCGAGGCGACTTGACCAACCAGCAGTGGGAGCGGCTCCAGCCCTTGCTCCCACCCCCAAAACCCCAGCGCGGGCGTCCCGCCCATGACCACCGCACCATCATCAACGGCATACTGTAGAAGCTGCGCACCGGCGCCCCCTGGCGGAACCTGCCCGCACGCTACGGCCCGTGGTCCACGGTCCATAGCCGCTTCCGCCGCTGGCGAGAGGCCGGGGTCTGGGACCGGCTCTTGGCCCAGGTGCTCCAGCAGGCCGATGCCGCCGGCCAGTTCGACTGGCATATCCATTTTGTGGATGGCACCGTCATCCGTGCGCACCAGCACGCTGCCGGTGCAAAAAGGGGATGCGGCAGCCCAAGCACTCGGACGCAGCCAGGGCGGCTTCTCGACCAAGGTCCATCTCCGAGCCGAGGGCCACGGCAAGCCGGTGACCGTGGTGCTGACCCCAGGGCAGCAGCACGAAGCCACCGTGTTCGAGCCGCTGCTGGACCAAGGCGCAGTCAAGCGCCCTGGCCGGGGCCAGCCCCGGCGCCGCCCGGGCCGGGTGGTGGGCGACCAGGGCTACAGCAGCCGCCGCAGCCGCCGCACCTGTCGGCGCCGGGGCATCCGGTATACCATCCCCCGCCGCGTCAACGAATGCCGCACGGGGCGGTTTGACCAGGCGGTGTACCGGCTACGACAGCAGGTGGAGCGGCTCAGCAACCGCTGTAAGCAGAACCGGAGCCTCGCCACCCGCTACCAGAAGCTGGGGGAGAGTTACCGAGCCCTCTGGGTAATTGCCATGACAATTCTCTGGCTCACGTAGCCATTTTGCACACACACCCTAGTGGTCTGTCACTCCTCCGGTGATGGGTTCTACCTCGCCGCCGTGAACGGCGGCGAGGTAGAACCCATCAGTTTATGCCTGACAGAGCACTAGGGGGAGCTGATGGACGTGGTGCTGAAAACGCTGGCAGCCATCGTCCGGGCGGGGCTGCGGCCGCCGGCCGCCTGGCTGGGCCTGGCGGGGCTCCTGGTGCTGGGGGCCATGTTCACGCTGCCTGCGCTCGCAGCGTTCGCCGCAGCCTGGCCCATCCCCACCCTCATCTCCCTGGGCGCCTGGCTGGCGATGGCCGCGACCCAGGTCGATCCCACGGTCTACCGCCAGCTGCGCTACCGGCTGGGAGGCCATGATCCCTACCTCATCCGCGTGCTCGAACGCCGTGACGCCCTGGCTGCGGAACTCCCACACCTGACCGTCGCCGGTGTCCGGGCCGAGGTAGCGGTCATGATCCAGAGCATTGACCAGGACCTCTTGCCGGAACTGGCGCTCCGCGTCCAGCGGTACCGGGCCCTGGCTAAGGCTCTGGAGCAGTTGGGGCGCGGCCATGGCCCCCTGGTCGGGGCGAGCCCGGGCAGCATCGCCGCGTTGCGGCAGCTTGCTGAGGACCAGCGCCAGGCGCTTGATGGCCTGCTCACCCGCCTGTCGGACATGAATGCGAACCTGATCGGGTTGAGCCACGAGGCCGACCAGGGACAGTTCGTCCAGCGGCCCAGGGAATGGGCGGAGGAACTGGGGGCCTACTGGCAGGCTACGGCAGAAGTCTTCCGCGCGAGCGACCTCTCGACGCGGTAACGGCGTAGTGCTCCGTCAATCCCCCTGTGCCAGGTGCCACCCCGCCGGCCTGAAGGGCGGGCCGCCGTGCACGGCGGCAGTCGCACCCATCAGTGTATGCCTGGCGGGGCAGTAGTACGAATGCCCCCCGCACGGCCACAGGCAGCCGCTCGTACTCCAGGGCGTGGGAAAGAGGCTCTACGGAAGGCCTCCTTCTACGCGGCCCTGGCTTTCCGCCGGCGGTCGCCCAGGTAGGCCAGGAGGCGGGCCAGCGGGAGGGTGTTGAGGACGTTCACTGGCTCGGTCCACCCCCGGCGGGCGGTGGCGGCGGCGTAGCGCACGTAGTCCAGCTGGCGCAGGGCGTGGGCATCGCTGGAGCAGTTCAGTGAGTACGCCTGCCTCTTTGGCCCGCCGTGACCAGATGTCGTCCAGGTCGAGGCGGTCGGGCTGCCCGTTCACTTCCAGGGCGACGCCGTGCTCGGCCGCGGCCGCGATCATGGCCTCAACGTCCACGTCGTACTCCGGCCGGCGCAGCAAGAGTCGTCCCGTGGGATGGTTCAGGACATCCACCCCGCTACCCAGGCACCGCAGCAGGTCCCGGAGCCGCCCGACCTTCTCCTCGTAGGCCCCCGGCCCGGCCGCCTGGGGCGATGCGACGCTCGTCCATCCCCAGGTCCGGGGCCGCGTAGGGCGGTCCCAGGCGGCCCTCCAGGAGGTAGGGCAGGATGCCGGCGTCCTCCCGCCCGCGCCGGAAGAGGTCCGCCAGCAGCGCCGTCATCTGGTGGCGGCCGGTGATCGCTTCGATCTGCCGGAAGCCTTCCGCCAGCGCGGCCAGGTCCATGCTCCCCTCCGGGGATGCGCGCGGGCGTAATATATGCGTAAGCCCCTTCAGATCGTCAACACCTACCCGCCGGTGAAGTAAAGACCTGGGGTCATGCTCAGCGCGTGAGGGGAAGGCCGGGACTGCTCCCCCGGCTCCGCTCCGCGTTGGAGAGGGCCGGGGGCTGCTGCCCCTTGCCGCGTCGGGAAAGGGGGTGGGGTGGCCTTTTCGCACAGCCTTTCGAGGCGGAGGTGAGGTGGCCGGACCCTGGGAGCCGGGGAGTGCTGGGGCTGCGGACTACGCGCTCAGGCCGTGGCGGGCCACGGCAGACTCCACCGCGGCCAGGAGTTGGCGTTCCGTGGGCGGCTTGTAGACCAGCAGGTCGGTCATGTGGTAGACCTCGCTCACCCGCTCGTCCCACCAGCCCACAATGACCCCGACCGGGCACGGGCGGGGAGCACGGCGTGCGGCCTCGGCGACCTGCGCGACCTCTCCCGGACCCCATGCCACGTCAACGAGGGCCAGGCTGACGTCCTGCCGGGCCAGGACACCGCAGGCGTCGTCTGGCGAGACCGCCGGGAGCACGGCGTACCCGGCGTGGCGTAAGAGCGCCATGAAGTGCTGCGCCAGCCAGTCGTCCTGGAGCACGACCAGGAGCGTACCTTTCTCCACATACTCAGGGCTTGTCGTACCTATGGGGTGAGCGGTAGCAGAGTTCATAGGGACTCCCTTAGCACTGTTCCAGATGGGGCGTACCAGGATGGCGGGCGCGGTACCGTGCCCTCCGTCCTACCGTAGCACATACGTATTACCAAGAGATTACCACAACATGAATTTTTGACCACAGGCCCTGAATGCCCCCTGAATGGCCTCCCGCGCGGGCGGCAGCCACCTCCCCCAACCAGCGCCTGCTGTTGGGCCGTCCCGACGGGAGGCCGCCGGGCGCAGGGGTTCGCCCGGAGCTTCCCTTGCGGAGGCGGCTGCGCCTACGTTATAATCACCGTAGGCAGTTGGAGCGCCTTAAGGTACTTTTGAGGAGTGTAACGCGAAGATGCAGCAGGCGCCGTTCCCGACCATTTTCCCGGAGACCGCGGCGGTCAGTGAGGCGGGGCACCTGGTCATCGGCGGGTGTGACACGCTCCAGTTGGTTGCCGAGTTTGGTACCCCGCTCTACGTGTTCGACGAGGTCACGCTGCGCGGGCGCTGCCAGGAATTCCTGCGGGAGTTCGGCGACCGCTATCCGGAGGTCCGCGTTATCTACGCTTGCAAGGCGTTCGTCAACCGCGCCGTGCTTCGCCTGCTCGCCGAGGAGGGCCTGGGGCTGGATGTGGTGTCCGCCGGGGAGCTGGCGGTCGCCCGGTCGGTGGAAGCCGCCATGGACCGGGTGTACTTCCACGGCAATAACAAAGGCGAGGACGAACTGCGCCCGGCCCTGGACTGGGGCATCGGCCGCGTGGTGGTGGACAACTTCTCCGAGCTGGCGCTGCTGGAGCGGCTGTGCGCCGAGCGGGGCACGGTGCAGGATATCCTGCTGCGGCTGTCGCCCGGCGTCGATCCCCACACCCACGCCTACACCACCACCGGCATCACCGATAGCAAGTTCGGGTTTCCGCTGGCGACCGGCCAGGCCGTCGAGGCCGTACACGCCGCGCAGGCGGCGTCCCATCTCCGCTTGGTGGGGCTGCACATGCACCTCGGCTCGCCTATCTTCGAGGTCGAGCCGTATGAGGAGGCGACGCGCGCCGGGATCCGCTTTGCGGCCCAGATGCGGGACGCCTCTGGGCTGGACCTGCGGGAGTTCAGTCCGGGTGGCGGCTTCCCCATCCAGTATGTACGGGAGCGCCCGGCCACGCCCATTGCCGCCTACGCCGAGCCCATCACCCGCATCCTGTTGGAGGAGTGTCGCGCCGCAGGCATGGCGCCGCCCCGCCTGGTGCTGGAACCGGGGCGCGCTATCGTGGGGCGGGCGGGCGTGGCGCTGTACACCGTCGGCGCCAGGAAGGACATCCCCGGTGTGCGCTCCTACGTGGCCGTGGACGGAGGGATGGCCGATAACATCCGGCCTGCCCTGTATGAGGCCCGCTATGAGGCGGTGGTCGCCAACAAGGCCCTGGAGACGCCAGCGGAGCGGGTGACGGTGGCGGGCAAGTACTGCGAGTCGGGGGATATTCTCCTGCGGGATGCGGAGTTGCCGCGGTTGACAACCGGGGACGTGCTGGCTATTCCGGCCTCGGGCGCCTACTGCCTGGCTATGTCCAGCAACTATAACCAGGCGACGAAACCGGCGGTAGTCCTGGTCCGGGACGGGCAGGCGCGCCTGATCCGCCGCCGCGAGTCGCTGGAGGAGCTGTTCCAGTACGATGTGCTGTAACGACGTGCCGCGGGGCCTGATGGTCTGGGGGCAGCCCGAAGGGTGCCCCGCCCGGCGTGCCTCGCGCCCCTGGAAGGGTAGGCTGGCGTGCCCTGGCGGGTAGCGGGGCAGGACCAGGCCCTGGCGTACCTGCGCCGTAGCCTGGCGCAGGGGACGTTCCCCCACGCGCTCCTCTTCGTGGGTCCCCCCCACACCGGGAAGACCACCCTCGCGCTCCACGTGGCCCAAGCGTTGAATTGCCTGGACGAGGACCCGCCGTGTGGCTCCTGTGCGGCCTGCCGCCGCATCGCGGCCGGCAAGCACGCCGATGTGGTCACGCTGAGCCTGGAGGGTGCGCGCAGCGAGGATACCGGCGCCGCCCGGAAGGAGATCGGCATCGACCGCGTGCGCGACCTGATCCATAGCGCCGCGCTCCCGCCCTTTGAGGGCCGGTTCCGGGTCTTCCTGATCGACGGGGCCGAGGATCTGAGCCGCGAGGCGGCCAACGCGCTGCTCAAGACCCTGGAGGAGCCAGGCCCGCACGTGGTGCTGCTCCTGACCGCGGTGGATGAGGAGGCGGTGCTCCCGACCGTGCGCTCCCGCTGTCAACGGCTGGTCGTACAGACGGCGCCGGTGGACGCTATTGCGCACCTGCTGGAGGCCGAAGAGGGGCTTGCGCCGCAGCAGGCTGCCGCGCTGGCGCGCGTGTCGCGGGGCCGTACCGGATGGGCCGTCCGTGCCGCGCGGGACCCCGAATTCGCGGCGGAGTGGCAGCGCCAGCGCGCTGCCGTGTGGGATATGGTGCGGCAGGGCACCGAGGGCCGTCTTGCCTGGGCTGCCCGGCAGGCCGCGGACTTCCGGCGACGTCGTGCTGAGGTGCTGGCGAACCTGGACGTGGCCCTGGACCTCTGGCACGACCTGCTCCTGCTCCATGCCGGGTGTCCCCCCGACCTGGCGCTGGCAACCGACGACCGGGAGGTCCTCGCCGCGGCCGCGCGCCGCCTGACCCTGGCGGAGATCATGGGGGCGGTGCGGGCGCTGCGCGCGGCACGCGCGCAGCTTGAGCAGAACGCCAACCCCCGCCTGGCGCTGGACGTCCTGCTGCTGGACCTGCCGAGCGTGGGCGTGGCGCAAGGAGTCGTTTAGGTGGCCTGCGCTCGGTGCTGAGGGGGAGAGCATGGCCCAGCGGGTTCTTGGCATCCGATGGCAGCGTGCCGGGAAGGTCTGCTACGTGGACCCGGTGGGCCTGGGGCTTGCGCCGGGGGATCGGGTCGTTGTGGCGAGTGAGGGCGGGCCGCAGGTCGGCTTGGTGGTCATCGCCCCGCAGCAGGTGGTAGCGAGCGAGGTTACCGGGCCGCTCCCGCCGGTGCTCCGCAAGGCGACGCCCGACGACCTCACCTGAGCCGGGGCCGCAACCGACCAGGCCAGGACCCGGCACAGCCTGCCCGACGCGGGGACGCTGCCATCTCGCCTTATCGTCAAGGTACTTGCGCCCATCACCGGAAACTGCTAATATTGTGGCTTGTGGATCGCACCGGGTGTGCAGGAGTCGGGGCGGTGGCAGCGTGGCAGACGAACTGCTTTCGGTGAACGAGGTCACGAAGATCTTGAAGGTCAGTAAGGCCACCGTCCAACGCTGGTGCCGTGAGGGCAAGCTGCCGGCCGCGAAGATCGGGAAAGAATATCGCATTCGCCGGGATGACCTGGAGCGTTGGTACGAAGAGCAGTTGCGTGCGCCAGGCGGCCTGGCAGCGCAGTGACGGCCGGATGGTTCGGCAGACTCAGGCCCAAGTGGAGTGGGCCAAACGTCCCTCGCTGCTGAGGGACGCTTGTCGCTGAGGAGGGGGGTGATTCGGCCCACTGGGCCGATGATCGATTCCGCCGGAGAAGGGGGGTATCAATGCACCTGATCGTTGACGGCTACGGGGGTGACCGCCAGCGGCTGTCGGACCTGGATTTCATCTTCGATCTGCTGGATCACTATCCAGCACGCATCGGGATGACCAAGATTATGCCTCCGTACGTCTTCAAGTATCACGGCAAAGTTGCCGAGGACTGGGGCATTTCGGGGTTCGTCCTCATTGCCGAGAGCCATATTAGCATCCATACCTTCCCCGATCGGTCCCACGTCAACGTGGATATCTTTTCCTGTAAAGGCTTTGCTACCGACGAGGCCATCCAGAACCTCAAGGCCGCCTTTGGGCTGGCCACGGTGGAATGTCGCATTCTGGAGCGGGGCCTCGAATACCCCCACGATCCGGCCCGTGCCGCCGACCTGGTCCACACCGAGCGGCGCGCGGTCGCACAGGCCGGCGCCCGGAGTTCGTTCGGCGAGTGAGCCACGAACGGCGCGGTCACCCGGTCTCTACCTCTTGGTCAGCATTTCCTGGGGCTGCGCTGCCCGCGTCCCCGCGCGGGCAGCCGAAGGTCGCGGCGCTCGGTTGCGGGACCGCGGACCGGTAGCCCGCTGTTGCTCGGGAGGCCCGTATGGACGCAGCCTGGTTTACCAGCCCGCGGAACTTCGGCGGGCTGGAGGGTCCGGAGGCGACCCTCGCAGGGGCCAGGGTGGTTATCCTGCCCGTACCCTACGATAGCACCACGTGCTACAAGCCCGGCGCTCGCGAGGGCGCGCGGGCGCTGGTCGATGCCTCCCTGGAACTGGAGTTGTTTGACCACGAGCTGGGCCGGGAGATCGCCGCGGTCGGCATCCATACGCTGCCGGAGCTGGAGCCCCAGGTCGGCGACCCCGAAGCCATGCTCGCGCGGGTCAGCGCCGTCACCCGATCATTGCTGGACGCGGGAAAGCTGGTGGTGCTGCTGGGCGGTGAACACTCCCTGAGCGCAGGGGCGGCCCGCGCCCACGCCGAACGCTATGCCGACCTCACGGTGCTCTACTTGGATGCCCATGCCGACCTGCGGGACACGTACCAGGGGACCCGCTTCAGCCACGCGTGTACCGCGCGCCGGATTGCCGAGTTTGCCCCCCTGGTGCAGGTCGGGGTGCGCAGCCTCAGCCGAGAGGAGCACGATTTCCTGCGCACACGCCCGGACATCGTGACCTTCTACGCCGAGGACGGCCCCCTGGACGGGCCCGCGGTCGAGCGCATCGTCGCGGCCCTGGGGTCGCGGGTCTACATCAGTATTGACCTGGATGTGTTGGACCCGGCCCTCATGTCCGCCGTCGGAACGCCCGAGCCGGGCGGCCTCACCTGGGACCAGACGCTGCGGCTGCTGCGGACCGTTGCCCAGCGGCGGGAGATCGTCGGGTTTGATGTGGTGGAACTCAGCCCTCCCCAGGGACCGCTGTCCTGCGTCTACACCGCCGCCAAGCTGACCTACAAGCTGATCGGCTACGCCACGCACCCCTGGGAGCCGCCTGCCTCCCCCTGAACGGGTGCCCCAACCGGCCGGGCCAGGGAGGCCCCGACGGCAGCGATCCGTGAGGTACACCATGCACACAGGGGTGGGGTTGTGCGGCTGGTGCGCACAGCTCGTCGGATCCGGCTGGCGCAGGGGGCGCACAGGGAGTCCCCGCCAGCTCGGGACCCTGGCCATGGATGCCTCCGCGGCGCAGACCGACGCCCTGGAACCAGCGTCCCCAGCAGGCGCCCCCGGGGCCGGAATGAGGGAGTGGGCGGCGGCCCTGGCCCTCACGGGGCGGTACGCCCGGACCGTGCTCCCGCTGGTGACTGCGGCGCTCGACGAAGTCTGGCTGCCGCATGCCCGGCAGATCCCCGACCCTGAGCTCCGGGCGCAGGCCATCGCCAGCCTTACCGCTAAACGGTTTCACGCGGAGGGCGGCGCGGTGTACGCCCTGACGCCGGAGGGGACCCGCCCGGACCTCGTCGCCCTCATCGTTGCCCTCCAGACCATCAGCGATTACCTGGATAACCTCTGCGACCGCAGCGGGGCAGGCGACCCGGCGGACTTCCGCCAGTTGCACCAGGCATGGATGGACGCGCTGACCCTGGAGGCGCCCCAGGGTGCGTACTATCGCCTCCACCCGCAGCAGGACGACGGCGGCTATCTGGCCGCGCTGGTGGCGGAGTGCCGGGCGGGGCTGCGCGGCCTCCCGGCCTTCCCGGCGGTGGCGGGCGAGATCGCCCGGCTGGCACGCTGGTACGCCGACCTCCAGGTGTACAAGCACCTGTACCCTATCGGGGCGCGGGCGCCGCGTCTGGAGGCGTGGTTCCGGCAGGAGTGGCCGCAGCCGGGCCTGTTCTGGTGGGAGTTCAGCGCGGCCTGTGGCTCGACTCTGGCGATCTTCGCCCTGCTGCGGGCCGCCACCCGCCCTGACGTCCGCCCGGAGCAGGCCCGCACCCTGGTGGCCGCCTACTTCCCGGCGGTGTGCGGCCTGCACATCCTGCTGGACTACTACATCGACCAGGCGGAAGACCTGGAAGGCCGCGACCTGAACCTGGTCAGCCCCTACGCCTCTGCCGGAGAGCGGGACCACCGCCTGCGGCACTTTCTCCACTGGGCCCTGGCTGCGACCGCACCCCTGCCCGATGCTCCCTTTCACCACTGGGTGGTACGGGGCCTGCCGGCGCTCTACCTGAACGACCCGAAAGTCCACGCGCAGGGCCTGGGCCGGGGCGCGGACCGCCTCCTCCAGGAGGCCGGGTCCCTGGGGCGAGCGCTCCACCGGCTGATCCCCGTGCTGCGGCGCTGGCTCATCCGCTCCCCCTGAGCCGCGGCGCGGCCGGGCCTCACTGCCAGGTCACACGCGCGCAGCTCGCCAGCGTCCAGACGGCCAGGAAGGTCAGCAGGATACCGATGAGGATGACGAGAACAAAGCCTTTGGGATCTTCTTGGTACATGCCCCTACACTACCAGGGAGGGAGGGAGGCAGGCAAGCGGCTCCGCAGCGGGCTAGGAGAGACCGCGAGAGACCGGCGCGAACGTCACCCGGCGCGGCGGCACCGAGGTGCCGTGGCTGGGGGAGCCTGGAGGCCCATCAGGAGCACCGCGCAGGTCGTCGATGACGATGCGCAGGTGGAAGGTATCCCGGCTCTGCTGGACCTGGACGACGATGGGTCGCCCCGTCTCGTTCTGGATTTCGATATAGTTCAGCGCATCATGGCTCGTCAATGATGCGGTCCTCCTTGCTGTCGTGTCCGGTGGCAGCCCACCGGGAGGCGGCAGACGCCGGGCGGTCGCCCCACAGCCCGTTCTGTGGGCCGGTGGCGCGGCAGGCCCGGCATCCTCCGACGTTGCAACGGCATGCCCTTTGGCCCTGACCATGCCCGCTCGCGGCCACCCGCTTACCATCCACCTTACGCTACACGACGGGGCGCAGGCCATGGTACCGACGGACGCCGATCTCGCAAAAGTCTCGCGTCCCGTCCCCGGTGGCGCCCTCCGCACCCCGGCGTTGCGCGCCGCGCCTGAGCGCGAGTTGTCTCCCTGCCACCAAGGGAGTAGAATGGAGAGCCGATGCGGTCTCCGGGGGCAGGTATGGCTGAGCCATCCGGCATTGATGTCGTGGGGATTGGACCCGGCGACCCGCGCTATCTGACGGTGCGCGGGCGTGAGCTGATCGCCGCGGCCGACTGCGTCGCCGGGTTTCGGAGCGTGCTCACCGTCGTGGCAGAGCACATCCGCGGCGAGCAACTGGTGCTGGACTACCGTACCCAGGCAGACGGGCTGCGCACGCTGGCCCAGCGCGCGGCGGCCGGGATGCGCTGCGTCCTGTGCGCCCACGGCGACCCCTCCTTTCCCGGGAGCGAGTTGCTGGCCCTGGCCCGTCAGACCTGCGGTCCGTTGCGGCTGGTGCCGGGGGTCAGCTCGGTGCAGATCGCCTGCGCCCGTGCCGGGCTGGCGATGGAGGACACCCTGTTCATCACGCTCCACAAGCGGGCGGACCTCGCGGGCGACCGGGAGGAGTTGCGGGCGGCGGCCCTGGCGGGGCGACGGCATCTCATCGTACTGCCCCGGCCCTGGGATGTGATGCCCGCCGCCCTGGCCCGCGACCTGGTCCACGCGGGCGTGCCCAGCGACCGGGCTGCCATCGTCTACGAGCGCCTGACCCTGGAGGGCGAAGCCGAGTGGCGGTACCGCCTGGGCGACCTCGCCCAGGAAACCCAGGGGTTCAGCGATCTTTCCATCGTGGTCATACCACGGCCGGGGTACACGCTCCGCTAGCAGCCGCCGGCGGTCAGCGTGGCGTTGCCCGGCCTCCCGTAGGGGAGCGCTGCTCCCTGCGCGATCCCCCTGTGGCGGCAAGGGACGCCGCTGGCTGATAGCTCGTAAAGAAGGAGGAAGCGATGGTCCCGGCACCAGAGGCGCGCATCCCCCAGATTGGGGAGCCTGCGCCGGACTTTACCCTGCCCTTTGCACCGCGGGAGACGGTGACCCTGAGCCAATATCGTGGGCAGAAGCACGTCGTCCTGGCCTTCTACGTCATGGACTGGACCGGCGGCTGAGAGAACGAAGTGAAGTCGCTCCAGGAGGCGCTGCCGCGCTTCGAAGAGCGGAACGCTCAGGTCTTGAGCGTCAGTATGGATAGTGTCTTCTGCCATCAGGCGTGGGCAGCGCACAATATCGGCGGGGTGAGCTTCCCCATGTTGTCGGACTTCCACCCCAAGGGGAAGGTCGCCGACCTCTACGGGGTGTACAACCCAGACCGGGGCCTCGCCCGGCGTTCGACCTTCATTATCGATAAACAGGGCCTGGTCCAGGTAGCCGAGGTCTACGAACGTGGCCTACCGGATGTGGAGAAGCTGCTGGCCGACCTGGACCGCATCGAAGGCCGGGCGGGAGAATAGCACGCCGCGCCGGTCCGGGCCGACGCAGGCCGAGGCCGATGATCCGGCTTCGGCCTGCGCCATTGTGTGCAGTCGGGGCCAAGTTTCGGTATACTGGGGAGCGTCCTGGCGTCGCACGACCGTGGTGGTTGGGGTAAGCTGGCCGTAGCAAGGGAGAACATCAGCGTCCGTGGCCCGTATTCTGCTCGTTGTCCGAGAAGACGAAACCGGCCGTCGCCTGGCGGCGGATCTGCGTCGCTTGCAGCACACCGTGCTGAGCGCAAGGGGGGCCGACGACGCCATCAGCATGTTGGATGACCGGGGCTTGGAACTGGTCCTCATCGATCTCACGGCGGGCCTGCTGACCCACAGCGACGTGCGGGACATCCTGGGCCTGGCGAAGCAGGACGCCGCGCTCCCGGTGCTGGCCCTCTTGGCGGAGCAGGACCTGACCAGTGACGACGCCACGGTAGGGTTTGATGATTTCCTGGTGCAGCCCTACCGCCCCCTGGAGTTGGCGGCGCGGGTGCGCCAATGCCTGTGGCGGTTTGGCAAGCAGACGGCCGAGAGCCCCGACGTCATTACCTACGGCGACCTGATCATCGACCTGGCGAAGTACGAAGTGTATGTGGCCGGCCGCCCGGTGGAGCTGACCTTTAAAGAATACGAGCTCCTCAAGTTCCTGGCCACCAACCCGGAGCGGGTCTTCACCCGGGAGACCCTGTTGAACCGCGTCTGGGGCTACGACTACTATGGCGGGGCCCGCACCGTGGATGTCCACATCCGCCGCCTGCGGAGCAAGATCGAGGACAAAGACCACGTGTACATCGAGACAGTGCGGAACGTGGGCTACCGCTTCCGAGAGGCGCGCTGAGCACGGACCCCCGGTCGCGGGGGAGGGGTGGGTTCATCCCACCCCTCTGGCAGGTGCGTGTGGGCGCGTTCCCCGCAGGAGGCTCAGCGGCCCGCGGCGCGCCGGGCGCGCAGGGTCAGGCCACCGGTGAGCAGGAGCACACCGGCCAGGAGCGCCAGGAGCACCGGGAGCGTCTGGGCGGCGTCGCCGGCCTTGGGCAGGTCTCCCGGCCCCACGACGGTAAAGCTCCAGGTAAACTCGCCATCGCCCGCGACCACGACCTTGGCCGTATGGGGTCCCAGGGGCAGCGTCACGTTGGTGAACAGCACTTCGGTCCCGAACTCCCCGGCCCGGTTGAACGGTATGGGCGCTCCGTCCAGGAACAGCGTGCTGTCGGGCGGTGGGATCACCAGGGTGTCATTGCGGAAGCAGCTAAAGGCCACGGAGAGAAACACCGGGTTCGTGACCACTTCGCCGGGTTCGGGTACGGTGCCGAAGTTGCACCGCAGTGCGGCGCTCTCTGTGGCCCGGACGGGGCCAGCCGCCAGCAGGCCCAGCGCCGCGGCCAGGGCAACGACGACGGCGGCGCGGGCGAGGTAGGAGAAGCGAGACGCGCGTAGCATGGACAGTCGTCCTCCTTGTTGGGGTAGTCGGAGCAGGTACGACGGACTTCCTTCGGAAGGATAACGTCCAAGGAAAATTATTAGTATATCAGAGATTATTTGGTATTCCGCGAGAAGAGCGCCGGTATCTTGGGAGGTCTGGCGCAGTAGCAGGGCAACCGGGACGAAGGTCCCGGCCTTGTTAACATGGCTGTAATATTCACGAAATTGCCCCGTAACAGAGGGGCACGACAATAGAGCCAGCAAGCAGCGTGACGGCGGGCAGTCGCCGCCGGCAGAGCGAGCGGCGCCCTACGTGGGGAGAGCCGGAAGGAGGAAACAGCGGTATGGCCGAGTACGCCGACGTCGCGGCCCGAGTTGAGGGAGAGGTCAAGCGCTTTAGCAGCCCACAGGAAGTTATCGCCTTCTGCCAGGAGCGGGGCATCAAGATGGTGGACCTCAAGTTCGCCGACCTGCCCGGCCTGCTCCAGCACTATACGATTCCGGTCACGGAGCTCACGGCAGACGCCTTCTCCGGGGGCATCGGCTTCGACGGCTCCAGCATTCGCGGCTTCCAGCCCATCAACGAGAGCGACATGCTCCTCATCCCGGACCCCACCAGCGCCATGCTGGACGTGATGCTGGAAACGCCGACGCTCACCATGTTCTGCAACATCAAGGACCCCATCACTGGGGAGATGTACAGCCGGGACCCTCGGTATGTGGCCCAGAAGGCTGAGGCCTTCCTGCGGTCCACGGGCATCGCCGATGTGAGCTACTGGGGGCCGGAGCTCGAGTTCTTCGTCTTCGACGACGTGCGCTTCGACCAGACCACCAACAGCGGGTATTATTTCATCGACTCGGTCGAGGGCCAGTGGAACAGCGGTCGGGACGAGAAGCCCAACCTGGGCTACAAGCCCCGCTACAAGGAAGGCTATTTCCCGGCGCCGCCCGCCGATACCCTCCAGGAGTTCCGCTCCCAGGCGGTGCTCAAGATGATGGCCATGGGCATCCAGGTGGAGGCCCACCACCACGAGGTCGCCACGGCCGGCCAGTGCGAGATCGACATGCGCTTCAGCACCCTGGCCGGGACGGGCGATCGGGTGTTCCTCTACAAGTACATTCTCAAGAACCTGGCCCGGCAAGTGGGCAAGGTCGTTACCTTCAAGCCCAAGCCCCTGTTCCAGGACAACGGCTCCGGGATGCACACTCACCAGAGCCTGTGGAAGGACGGCCAGCCCCTCTTCTACCAGGCGGGGACCTACGGCCTCATCAGCGACATGGCCCGCCACTACATCGGCGGCCTGCTGCACCACGCCCCGGCGCTGATGGCGATCTGCGCCCCCACGACCAACTCCTACCGGCGTCTGGTGCCGGGCTACGAGGCCCCGGTGAACCTGGTGTATTCGGCCCGCAACCGGAGCGCTGCCATCCGCATCCCGATGATCTCCCCCAGCCCCAAGGCCAAGCGGCTGGAGTTCCGCTGCCCGGACCCCTCCAGCAACCCGTACCTGGTCTTCGCCGCCTGTCTGATGGCCGGGCTGGATGGCGTCATCAACAAGATCGAGCCGCCGGCGCCCATTGACGAGGACATCTACGAGCTGTCGGCGGAAGAGGCGGCCAGTATCCGGACGGTGCCGGGCAGCCTGGCCGAGGCCCTGGAGGCCCTGGAGGCGGACCACGAGTTCCTGCTGCGGGGCGACGTCTTCACCGAGGACCTGATCCACATGTGGATCGATTACAAGCGCTACCGCGAGGTGGACCCGGTCCGGCTGCGGCCGCATCCCTACGAGTTCCACCTGTACTTCGACATCTAGGGTACCTGGGCGGGGTGCACCCCCGCCCGACCGGCTCCATCACGACAGAATGACCAGCAGCCAGGCCCCGGAGCTTGCTCCGGGGCCTGCTATGTGGGGAAGACACCCCGGCGCGGGCACGACAGATGGGATTTGCCCCTTATGTACTGCGGCGGGGCATGCTGCCGCCCGTCACGCGCCGCACCGCGGCATCGTGCGCCAGGTGCTCCAGGGTGTCGGGCAGGGGCGGGAGGGACACCGGCCCGTACTTGCGCTCCAGGGCCAGCCCGATGAGGAAGTCAGCGAACTCGGGGTTCTTGGGCAGCAGGGAGCCGTGCAGGTAGGTGCCGAAGGCATGCTGGTAGCGCGCTCCCTCCGTGCCATCCTCGGCGTTGTTGCCGAACCCGGCCACCACCCGCGCCAGGGGCGCTCCCTGCGGTCCCAGGTAGGTGCGCCCGCCGTGGTTCTCGAAGCCCACCAGCAGGCCGCCCTCCCACCGGGCCACGATATTCCCAATGCAGCGGGGCGCTTGCGGTCCGGGGTGGACCGTGGTGATGTCGAAGATGCCCAGGCCCGGCAGATCCAGCCCCTCGGACGGGCGGTAGGCGTGGCCGAAGAGTTGGTAGCCGCCACAGACCGCCAGGACCACCAGGCCGTCCTCTACCGCATCGCGCAGCGCCGGACCCTTGCGCTCTACCAGGTCCTGGGCGACCCAGCGCTGCTCCTTGTCCTGGCTGCCGCCGATGAACACCAGGTCGTAGGCACGGGGGTCAAAGGGGTCGCCGAGGCCGATCGCGACGACCGTGACCCGGATCCCACGGCGGCGGCACCGCTCCACCAGGCAGAGGATGTTGCCACGGTCGCCGTAGATGTTCATGAGGTCAGGGTAGAGATGGCCGATGGTGAGTTCCAGGTTCATAGCTTCTGACTCGTGCATCCTTCCCCGCAGCGTATCCCATCCGCTTGCGCTCGGCACGCATGCGTTCTTCCTGCCCGGTCATGCGCGGGACCCGGCGACCCAGGAACGCGCGGGTGGTCTGTGACCCGTGGTTTGGGGGATACCGCTCAGTAGGGGCGGGTTGCAAACCCGCCCCTACAACCCAGTAATTCACCCGTGACAAAGCACTAGCGCTCTGTCAATGCTCCTGTGATGGGTGCCATCCCGCCACCCTGAAGGGCGGGCCCGCCGTTCACGGCTGACAGAACACTAGTGCGGCATCAGGAGAGGTGCTCGGCATTCCCTGGTGGGAGGTAGGGGCGAATCTTGTATTTGCCCCATCCTACCCCCAGGGCGAACACAAGGTTCGCCCCTACGGTTACCGACTCCGAAGAGGTCTCCTGATCCTGCACTAGGCGGCCAACCGCCGTGCCAGCAGGGTCTTCAGCTTTTGGACGTCCTCGCGGGCGCGCTGCTCCAATTGCTCGAAGATGCCCGCGGCCTCCTGGTCGCCGGACTCCCGGGCGTCCAGCTTGTACTCCTCCATGGCCGCAATGCCTTCGAGCTTGTTGGTGAGCACCGCCATCAGGTCATAGGTCACATTGGGAATGCCGCTCACCTGTTCGGACTGCCGCTTGGCTTCCATGGTCATGATGGACTATCCTTTCGTTGCGACGATTGCCCCCGCTGCTGTCTGGGGCGCGTTGTCCTCCAATGGCTTAACGCCTGACCGCAGCAGAGGTAAAGGCGCACCCCCTAGCCTCGCTTCCAGTAGGGGGCAAGGTAGCCCAGGCGGGTGAGCAGCGTCCGGATCTCCAGCATGGCGGTGTAGGTCGGCAGTACGTACAGCGTGTCGCCCGGCGGGACCCGCTGCACCGCCAGGTCCAGCGCCGTCGGGAGGTCACGCTGGATGAGGAGCCGCGCGTGGTTTCCTTCCTCGCCTTCCACGTCGCCGACCCCGGCGTACTTCAGCCGCAGGGCCATATCCTCGGCCCGCTTGCCCGCAGCCACCACCGCGCCCGCCTGTCCCGCCAGCACCTCGAAATCCGCGTCCCAGATCCAGGAAATATCCTGCCCGTCGGCGATCTCATCATTGAGGATGAACAGCAGGTGCAGGGGCCTGGGGGCGCTCAGCAGGGTGCGCAACAGGGCGTTCAGGCCGACCGGGTTCTTGGCCAGGAGCAGATAGACCTGTCGCCCCTGGATGCCCAGGCGCTCCGCCCGACCAAAGGCCGCGGTGAGCCGCCCGGCGCCGCGCCGGACCGCCTCCGGCGGCAGGCCCAGGGCCAGGGCAGCCGCGGCCGCAGCCAGGATGTTGTAGGCATTATAGAGGCCCGGCAGGGCGACCTCCACGGCCAGCGTCCCCTGGGGCGCGGTGATCGTCATCCGCAGCCCGGCGAGGCCGTCCAGGGTCACCTCGGAGCCAACCACCTGGGGCCGGGGCCGCTCCCAGCCGCACCCGGCGCAGCGGTAGTCGCCGAAGTGCCCGTAGTAGGCCAGCCGGTAGGTGAGCTTGGTCCCGCAGCGGAGGCAGAACTTCGCGTCCGCGGCGTGTTCCAGATCGGCACGGCCCCAGCGGTCGTCCTCCAGGCCGAAGGTAACGACCCGCCGCTCCAGGCCAGGGGCCAGGGACGCCACCGCCGGATCGTCAGCGTTCAGCACCACCAACGCGTCCTCCGGCAGGCGGTTCAGCGCCTCGCGCCAGCGGGCCGTCACTGCGTCCAGTTCGCCGTAGCGGTCGAGCTGGTCGCGGGCCAGGTTGCCCAGCACCACCGCCCGCGGCCGTATCTGCGCCACCGCCTGGGGCAGGGTCGCCTCATCCACCTCAAAGAGCCCGATGGTCTTGGGGGTGACGGCCAGGCGGCCCAGGGGGTTGGCCTGCTCCACCAGGGTGGTGGCGATGCCCCGAAGGAGGTTGGAGCCGGTGGCATTATAGATGGGCTGAAGGCCCGCCTCGTCCATGATCGTCGCGAGGGCGCGGGTGGTGGTGGTCTTGCCATTGGTAGCGCTCACCAACACCGCGCCCTGCGGGATCTGGGTGGCAAGCCGGAGGATAATATCGGTCGCAATGCGCTGCGCGATGAGGCCGGGCAGGGCCGTGCCGGCGCCCCGGCCCAGGAGACGGGACGCGGCCTGGGCGCTGCGGGCCAGGAGCACCGCCGCCGCGGTCTGCGCGCTGCTGCGCTGGAGTATCATGGGTGTTCCTCGCTCAGGATCACAGGGTGTTGGGCAACCGCTCCCCTGGCCCTCGCTCCGCATCGGAGCGGGGGCAGCGCCTCACACCGGTGCGGGAAAAGGGCCGGAAGTAAGGTGGCCGGTCGCTCTCAGGCCGCCAGCCCGTTGCGCCGCTGGGCGACCGACACGAGCACGTCCCGGCCCAGGATGCCCACGACCCGGCCATCTTCGACCACCGGCACCGCCTCGGCCCCGGCTTCGTCCATGCGCTCCAGGATGGCCAGGACGTCCGCATCGGGGCTGATCTGGGGCACCTGGGCCAGTGGGGTCATGGTCTCGCCCACGGTCAACTGCTCCCAGCGGCTCTTTGCCACACGACGGAGCTCCCGGACCGAGATCGTCCCCCGAAGCTGGGTACCCTCGACGACCAGGTAGGCCAGCGGCCCCCCGGGGGTCAGGTGCTGGTCCACCAGGCTGCGCAGCGTGAGATCCTGGGGGACGGTGGGCAGGTCCGTGGACATCAGGTTCCGCACGGAATAGCCCTGGAGCGCCTCGCGCACGAGCTCCTGGCGGTAGCTGCGCTCCGCGGCCCGCTCCAGGAACCAGCCGACGAAGACCAGCCAGATGCCGTTGATCAGGAAGTGCCCGCTGGAGAGCGCCGCCAGGGCCAGCCCCCCGGCCATGAACAGGTAGGCAATCCCCTGGCCCAGCAGCGATGCCAGGCGGGTAGCACGCCGCTGGTCGCCCAACTGCCACCAGAGGATGGCCCGCAGCACCCGGCCCCCGTCCAGGGGGAAGCCGGGGATGAGGTTGAAGACCGCCAGCGCCACATTCACCAGGACCAGGGAGAGCGCGGCCGTTGCCACCCCCTGGTGCAGGGGGCCGAAGGCCATCCACACGACCGAGAAGAAGGCGGCCAGGACCAGGCTGGAGAAGGGGCCGGCCAGGGCGATGACCAGCTCGCTGAAGGGAGAGGCCGCTTCCTGGGCGATCCGGGAGACGCCGCCCAGGAGAAACAGCGTGATATCTTTCACCGGCACCCCGAACCGCCGGGCCAGCACGCTATGGGCCAGTTCGTGGAGGACGACGGAACTGAAGAAGAGGATGCTGGTCGCCAGGCCGAAGGCGACATACTCCGCCACGGAGAGGCGGGGATACAGCAGCCGGAACTGGCTGAAGGCGGCCGCGGTCACCACGAGAAAGAGGATGATCCAGCTATAGTCCACCAGGAGCGGGATACCCAGAATGCGGGCGACCTGGATGGTCCTACCGAACATGCCTACTCCTTACGCCCGCCAGCAGAGAACTGAGGAACCAGCACCGGGGACTGAGCGGGCGTTGGGCAACGTCACCCCCTGGCCCCCGCTCCCCTCCCTGCCGCGGAGAGGGGAGCGGTCCGGCCTGGTCACCCACCCGTGCCGTCCTACACCTTAGCCTGGAAGCGCCGCAGGCGCAGCGCGTTGGTCACGACCGACACGGAGCTGAAGGCCATCGCCGCGGCCGCGATCATGGGATTCAGGAACCCCAGGGCTGCCAGGGGGATGGCTGCCGTGTTGTAGAAAAAGGCCCAAAAGAGGTTTTGCTTGATGGTGCGCAGGGTGGCCTTGCTGAGAGCGATGGCCGTCGCAACCGCCCGCAGGTCGCTGCCGATGAGGGTAATGTCCGACGCTTCCATCGCCACATCGGTACCGGTACCGATAGCCACGCCCACGTCGGCCTGCGCCAGCGCCGGAGCGTCGTTGATGCCGTCGCCCACCATCGCCACCACCCGGCCCTCGGCCTGGAGCCGCCGTACCTCAAGCGCCTTGCCTTCGGGCAGCACTTCCGCCAGGACCCGGTCGATCCCGGCCTGCCGGGCGATAGCCTGGGCGGTACGGGTGTTGTCCCCGGTGATCATAACGACTTCCAGCCCCAGATGACGGAAGCGTGCGACGGCGTCCGCCGCACCCTCCTTGAGGGTGTCGGCTACCGCGATGGCTCCCGCCAGCACGCCGTTGACGGCTATGAGCACGACGGTCTTGCCCTCGGCCTCCAGCGCCGCGCTCTGCGCCTCCGCCGCCTCCGCCACCGCGACGCCGGACTCCCGCAGGAGCTTGCGGGTGCCCAGCACAATCTGGCGGCCGTCGGCCACCGCCCGCACGCCGTGGCCCGGCACGGCGGCGAAGTCGCTCACGGTCAGTCCCAGGTCCAGGTCTTCATCCCGCGCCTGGGCCACGATGGCATCGCCCACCGGGTGCTCCGAGCCCCGCTCCACCGCGCCGGCCAGTTGCAGCAGGTCCGCCCGGCTGAAGGCCGGGTGCAGGGACGCCACGTCCGTCACCTTGGGCTCGCCGCGCGTGAGGGTGCCGGTCTTGTCCAGGACGATGGTGGTGATGCTGCGAGCCTTCTCCAGGCTCTCACCGTTCTTGATGAGGATGCCGTGCTCCGCGCCCTTTCCGGTGCCCACCATCAGGGCCACGGGCGTCGCCAGGCCGAGCGCGCAGGGGCAGGCGATGACCAGCACCGCCACGGTGTTGATCAGGGCAAAGGTAAAGGCGCTGCTCCCGATCAGGTACCAGCCCAGGAAGGTCAGGGCCGCAATCCCGATGGCGACCGGGACGAACACCCCTGCCCCCTGGTCGGCGAGGCGCTGGATGGGCGCTTTGGAGC
>JACQUQ010000269.1 GCA_016210175.1 Chloroflexota bacterium
CTTTTGGCGGGAGGGAATGCTATGGAAGCGCGTGCCTGCGCGAGGCGCTCGGACCAGAGCCGTGGTCAGCGGCGGGTGTCCGCAGGAGCAGTCGTCTTCATTGTTCTCGCTGGCGTTCTGCATCTCTTTGCAGCCCCCGATCATCTGGACCATGCCGGCCATGCCTTGTTCCTCGTGCTGGCAGGCATCGCCGAGATCGCGTGGGGAATTGCCTTCTGGCGTAAACCGTCCTCCACGTTGTACGGTGTGGGTATTGTGCTGGCAGGGGCATTCCTGCTGCTGTGGGCCATCACCAGAGTGGTTCCCGCTCCCTTCGGCCACGGGCCAGGGGAGGTAGAAGTCCTCGGAATCGCTTCCAAAATTGCCGAGGGCGTGGGGTTAGGCGGACTCTTGGCGATAATCCTCATAGGGGCGCACATACGCACCATCCCCTGGTCCGCCCGGAGGATGATCCTGGCGCCATTGACCCTGGCTGTGGTCGGAGCCTTCGTCCTGTATGGGGCGGGCCTGACGGCAGAGTGGCTGTTCCCCTGGCTCCGGGGCGGAGACCACTCCGGAGTTGAGCGCCGTGGTGAGGCAGCTTCCGCTGTCGGGGCGGGCACGGTGTTGCCCAGTGGGGAGGAGCTCGAGCGCCTGCTCACCCGAAGCGGCATCGGGCCGACGCCTGGGACCTCCGTAGCGGTCACCTATACTCCCCCCTGGTTCTTCAGGTCGCTCGGTGAGGAGGTGCCGCAGGCGAGCCTGGAGCGGCCAACGGTTATCTTCTTCGTTCAGGAAGAAAACGACGACCACCATGCCGGCTTTGGTACGCCCATACCAGCTCTACTGCGCTTGGACCAGGGCGAGGCCATCGCGCCTTCCGAGTCCGCGGTTCTGAGCGATGATGGTCACGGGTACCGGAGCTCCCGGCTGCTCTTTCCGTTGGCTTCGGGCATGGACCCTGAGCATCTCAGCCAGGAGGAGCATTCCCTCACCCTCATCATGCCCCTGGAGTCCGGGGGGGAGAGCGTGTTCACCTGGACGCTTCCCCTAGCCTTACCGATCGAGGCGGCTGAGACAGCGTCCTTTGACGCGCCGGGCCAACCTTCGGTCGCTGCGTTGTCGCAGCGCCTGACCAGAGGGCGCGAGGGACTGGCGTATGGCGGGAAAAGCGGCATCAAGGTAGAAGCCACCTACGCCACGCCCGCGTATTTCCGCGCCGCCCTGCCGGTGGAAGCAGCCAGTCGCTTTCTCCCGGATAGCTTTACGGTTTTCGTCGTGTCGGAGCGTCTCCACACCGCCGACCTGCCCGCTGAACCCCTCGTGGTCTCCATGAGCCTGGACGGGCGGGAGTACCAGCCCGATCTGAGCGAGCCGCTCGCGGTCTCCCCGCATCACCGGACGACGCTGGTCCGCTTCCCTGCCGCGCCGCCGCCGGGACTGGGGCATCACGTGCTGGAACTGCGCTTGCCTGGAGGCGAGCGCCTGACCTGGCATCTTCCCGTGAGCTTTGCCGGGGCCGCCGCACTTTCCGGGTTCCAACTCACCTGGGTCTCGATCCTGGCGATCCTGGCCGGCATGGTGGCCGCCATGTGGCCCTGCCTCTTCCAGCTCACCGTCTTCTTCATCCCTGCGCTGGCGGGCCTCAGCATGCAAGAGGCCAACGGCGGCGTGTCCCTGGGCCGCCGGTTCCAGGTGGTCAAAGCTGCCTTCTTTTTCGTGCTCGGTTTCACCCTGGTCTATACGGCAGGGGGCGCTCTGCTGGGGTTCGCGGCGCAGAGCCTCAGCGATTCGGCGGACTTCTACGAGTACCAGCGCTACGCGGCCATGGGCGGCGGGCTGCTGATCATCATCCTGGCGCTGCGGGTCGCCGCCAAGGTGCGCGCGCCGCTGGTCTGCAAGATGCCGGTCCTTTCGGGGATGGCCCACGGCCAGAAGGCAGCCAATCCCGTTGAGCTGATGTTTGCGGGACTGGCTTTTGCCACCGGCTGTATGACCTGCTTTGGCGCCGCGATGATCACCGCGATGGTGGTCTATGTCGGGCTGGCGGGCTCGGTCGCCCTCGGCGCCATGACGATGTTCCTCTTCTCCCTGGGCATGGGCATCCCGCTGGTGGTAGCCGCGATAGCGATGGCGAAAGTCTTGCCGGTGCTCTTCCGCCTGGAGCGGATCGTCCCGTGGATGGGGCTGACCAGCAGCGTGCTCATGGTGGGGTTCGGGGTCCTCCTCATCACCGGCAACTATATGGCCCTGACCGAGTGGGTGTACCAGATACTGCCGCTGGTCGGAGCCGGGTAGTCCGTGCGCGTTGCGAGACGAGCGGCGCTCAACCATGACTCCTTGCTCTGATCGCGAACCCCGCTGCCATCGTTGTTTCGAGCTTGCGCCCTGTCACGGGCGAATTGCAGGGTTGTAAGGGCGGGTTTGAAACCCGCCCCTACCGAGCGGTATCCCTCAAATCACAGATGACAAAACACTAGCGCCCTGTCAATCCTCCGTTGATGGGTTCCACCCCGCCGCCCTGAAGGGCGGGCCCGCCGTTCACGGCGGCGGTCTCACCCATCAGTTCACAGCTGACAAAACACTAGCGCCAGCCCATGCGCCTGGGCAGCCACCCTGCCCCGGAGTATACTGGGGCTATGGACATCCGCCAGCTTCACCCGTGGCAGGTCACGCTTGCCGAGGCCACGGCCATCCAGCAACGGCTGGCCGCGCAGGTGGTCCGTGCGGACCGGTTGGAGGGGGTGCGCCTGGTGGCCGGGGCCGATGTCCACTTCCCGGTGCGGCGCGACCTGGCCTACGCGGTGGTGCTGGTCCTCAGCTACCCCGACCTGGAGCCTGTGGAGGTCCGGGCCGCAGAGCGGGAGATGACCTTTCCGTACCGTCCCGGCTTCCTGTCCTTCCGGGAGGTGCCCCCCTTGCTGGCGGCCTTCGAGCAGGTGCGCATGGTCCCCGACCTGCTCTTCGTGGACGGCCAGGGCATCGCCCACCCCCGGCGCCTGGGGCTGGCCTCGCACCTGGGCCTCGTGCTGGACCTGCCGACCATCGGCTGCGCCAAGTCCCGGCTGACGGGGGTCCACGAGGAGCCGGGCGTCCAGCCGGGCGACTGGACGCCCCTGCGCGACCAGGGGAGCGGCGAGGTCATCGGCGCGGTGCTCCGCACCAGGGTACGGGCCAAACCGCTGTACATCTCTATCGGCCACAAGATCAGCCTGGATGAGGCCGTGCGCTGGACCCTCGCCAGTCTGCGCGGCCACCGCCTGCCGGAGCCTTCCCTGCGCGCCCACAACCTTGCCAGCGGCCACACGCCCCTTCCCGCGCGGGATGTACCGTAGCCCTCAGACGAGGGTGGGCAGCCGTTACGCTTGTCTTCGTATTCCGCCACCGGAGCAGTGCAGACTTGGCAGGTCGGAGCGATGCGCACGACGACACCAGCCCACAGCCAGCGCTGGCTGTGGGCTGGTGGACGACCTGCCACCCGTTTAGATGTTCACACCGGGCGGTGGGGACACCACCGGCAGGGCAAAGGGCGAGGCGGTGAGATAGACGGCATAGGCAGCGCCTTCCACCGCCGTCTCATGCGGGAGGTCCGCCGGGAGATCGATGCGGTCTCCGGCCTTGAGCATAACGGGGGAGGGTTCCGCTCCTTCTCCCAGCGGGAAGCTATAGCGCATCCAACCGCTTAGCACCCACGTGATCTCCGGGAACGGGTGCCGGTGCAGGGGCTTCTTGGTCCCCGGCGGCTCGGCCCGCAGGTACGGGACATATCCCTCTGCCTCCATACGGGCGTACAGCTCTTCCTCCACCGGCGGGCTTTCTCGGTCCCAGCGCACCACCCGAATATCCTGGCCGACCGCGGCGTTCTCTTCCATACTCGCGCTTTCCCCTCACGATGTACGATCTTCCCACGCGGACCCGCCGCATCCCCCCGGAAGCGTCCATCACCCACGCTATCGCTTCCCATCCGGGAGTATAGCACATCCCAACGCGCGGGAGATATGGGACCGCTGCCGCCCGGTGCGGCCGGGCGCCCGTCCGGGAGGGCCGCGCTCCCGCACCCCACACGCCAACGGTCATGGTACAATAGGGCCTATGCTGCTCCGTAACCTGCGTGGACGCTTGCTCCTCTCGCTGGGCCTGAGTGCCGCGGTGTTTGTCGCCCTGACGGTCTATGGCGATGTCACCCAAGTAGCGGCGGCCCTGGTGAGCTTTCGCTGGGACCTCGTCCCAGCTATCCTGGGCCTGACCCTCCTGAACTACCTCCTGCGCTTTCTTAAGTGGCAGTTCTACCTGAGCCGCATCGGGGTCCAGGGCCTCCGCCGTCGGGACAGTGCGCTCATCTTCTGCACCGGCATGGCAATGGCGATGACGCCGGGGAAGGTGGGCGAATGGCTCAAGAGCTACCTGCTGCGGGAGCTGGCGGGCACGCCCATGAGCCGGTCGGCGCCCATCGTGCTCGCAGAACGCCTGACAGATGGTCTGGCGCTGGTACTGCTGGCCTCCGGCGGGCTGGTGCTGCTCCCGGTCGCCGGGCAGGCCATCGCCGCCCTTGGCGCCGCCGCCGTGGTCGGGCTGGGCGTGGTGTGGTACCGGCCCCTGGCCGATGCAATCTTCACCGCGGCGGAGGGTATCGGTCCGCTCCGGTCTCCGGTGCAGCACCTCCGCATCTTCTACGACGCCACCCGCACGCTCTTCAGCCCCGCGAGCTTGACCCTGGCGCTGGTGCTGGGGGTCGTCTCCTGGGGGGCCGAGTGCCTGGCCTTCTGGCTGGTGCTCCAGGGGCTGGGGCTGGAAGGGGGTCCGTTGCTGGTGGTCCAGGCGGCCTTCATCCTGGCCGCGTCCACCCTGGGCGGCGCGCTGCTCTTGACGCCGGGCGGCCTGGGCGTGGCCGAGGGCAGCATCGCCGGCTTGTCCCAACTCCTGTTGGCCCTCCCCAGAGACCTGGCGGCGGCCGCCGCGCTGCTCATCCGGCTGAGCACCCTCTGGTTTGGAGTAAGCCTGGGCCTGGTGGCCCTGCTGCTGGTGAGCCGGCGCCTGGCTGCCCTCCCCGAGCGCGCGGCCCAGGAGGTCAACCTCACCCCCGGCCCGAGCCCATCCCCGTTGCGCAGCAGCAACGAGGGGACCGGGGAGTAGCGTCCCTTCCTCAGTCACGGGCCGGCGAAGTGCTGGTCCAGGGCCTCCAGGATCGCCCGGATGGTGGCGTAATGGCGAGCATAGGCTGCGGGATCGACGGCGGAGAGACGGTCCTCCGGGGCGTGGATGTGACGGCCGTCGTAGTCAGTGGAGGTGAGAGCCAGCACCGGGATGCCGTAGGACAGCGCCGGCAGATGGTCGCTGTTGACATCCAGGGAGACCGCCCGCCAGGTCAGGCCCAGCCCGCCGCTGGCGGCGCGTGCCAGGGCGACCGCCGCCAGCGGCGGGCTGGAGTTCATCACCATCGCCAGCTCTCCCCGGCCGAGCACATCCAGGTTCACGTAGGCCAGCACCGCATCCCGCTCTTCGGGGCTGAGCGCGCCGAAGTAGGTCGTGGAGCCAGCGAAAAAGGGCGGCGGCTCCTCGGTGGCGAAGCCAACGACCACCAGGTCATGCTTGGGCGGCGCGACCTCCCGCGCCAGGCGGGCCAGCAGCGCGGCCCCGGTGCCGTTGTCCAGGATACCGTCGCTGTGGCCGGGGGTGGCGCTGCGCCAGGGGTAGGTCACTTTATCATAGTGGGCGCCCACCACGATGCGACGCCGCTGCTGCTCTGGCAGGGAGCCGCGTCGCCAGCCGATGACATTGTGCAGGCCGTCCCAGTTGCCGTACTCCTCCCCCCAGCCACCGTCATAGTACACCCGTTGCAGGGTGATATCGGTAAGCCCGGCCTCCGGGAAGAGGCGTTCGGCCAGGTAGGCCTGGCGCTCCTGGTTGCTCTTCCCCGAAAACCCCGCCAGGGTCGCCATCAGGTCCTCCGCGGTGGCGGCTGCGGGTATGGGAACGGCCGGGGGCGGGTCCTGTGGGGCTGACGCGGCAGCGCGCGCCGGGGCCGCGGTCGTGCTGGGTGGCTCACCAGCCAGACGCTCCTGGCCCGGCTGCGGCGCAGCAGTGCGCGCGAGGGCCTCGGTCGTGCTGGGGGGTGGCACACTGCGGACGGAGGGAGGGCCTGGGTCGGCTGCGGGAGCAGGGTGGGGACGTACCTCGGAAACTGCAGCGACCCATACGATGCCAGGGGCGTGCGGAGGCAGGATGCCGGCGGCACCAAACGCCATGAGCAGCGTGAGCGCGAGCAACAGCCGCAGCGCCATCGGACCCTCCGCGAGAAAACAAATCGTGGGCTAGTATACCACTACTGCCCACGATAGATAAGTCCGATGGCGCGCTCGGCGGGGCTCGAACCCACGACCTCAGCCTCCGCAGGGCTGCGCTC
>JACQUQ010000271.1 GCA_016210175.1 Chloroflexota bacterium
GCTCCAAAGAGCGGCACGAGATCTGGTTCGATCCCCGGACGCTGCCCCACCGCAACGGCGACCCCAAGCTCAAGCGGCCCCGCTTCCTGGCGATCATCACCTCGGAAGTCCTGGCGAAGGTGCTCACGACGCGGGCCACCGGCTACGTGGACGGCTTTATCATTGAAGGCCCGCGGGCGGGAGGCCATAATGCGCCGCCGCGGGGGCCGCTGCGGCTCAACGAGCATGGGGAACCGATTTACGGGGAGCGGGACGTGACGGACCTGGAGGAGATCCAGAAGCTGGGCCGACCCTTCTGGCTGGCGGGGACCTACAACAGCCCGGAAAAGATCCGGGAGGCGCTCAGCCTGGGCGCGCAGGGCGTGCAGTGCGGGACCATCTTTGCCTACAGCGATGAATCGGGCATGCGCGACGACCTGAAAGCCAAGCTGCGCCGTGGGGCCTTTCGCGGCGATCTGCGGGTGCTGGCAGACCCCAAGGCCTCGCCCTCTGGCTTCCCGTTCCAGGTTGCGCAGCTCGAAGGCACCCTGTCTGACCCCAACGTCTATGCGTCGCGGCAGCGGATGTGTAGCCTCGGCTACCTGCTGGAGCCCTATCAGACCCGGGCCGGGGGCCTGGGCCTGCGCTGCGCGTCCGAGCCCATCCCGACCTACCTGCAAAAGGGCGGCAAGCTGGAGCACGCCGAAGGCCGCAAGTGCATCTGCAATGGCCTCCTGGCAACCACCGGCTTGGGTCTGACCACCAAGGCGGGCGAGGAACCGCCCATCGTCACCTCCGGCCAGGACTACAGCTTCATCCACCACGTGCTCGAGCGTGAGGACGGCGGCTACACTGCGACGGACGCAGTACACTACCTGCTATCGTCAGTGGCGCGGGTCATGAACCCTGGGGTAGGGCTGCCCGAAAAGGCCCGTTCGTCCTGATGGTTCGACTCTGTCATGCTGAGCGCAGCGAAGCATCGGGTTGGGAGGAGTGCCACCCCACCGGATTCCTCGCTAGCGCTCAGCATGACAGCCCCAAAGGGGACGGGAATACTCAGGAGGTCGCGGTGCATCCGTCGTAGTTGTTCGGTACTGGTCGGGCCCTCAGCCGCGGTCCGACCAGTCGGACGCGGGCTTGTCGCGCATATGCTCCAGCGCGTCGCGGATGAAATCCAACGTCGTTGCCACAGCTTCCGGATCGGCTGATTCGCGGTACCGTAAGATCCCTTCAGGTCGTGCTTGCAAGGCGTGCTCGATCAGGGGCGCCCACCGCCGGTCGAGGGAGCGCATTGCCCATGCGGCCGCCAAGGGCTTGGACACGACGTCGCCGTGGTGGAGCGTGTAGAGCATGCGGCACAGGGTCAGGACGGAGTACGTCTGTAGCCCGAAGGTGTTCAGCGGGTCCGAGTCGGTCACATAGGCCCCCAGCCAGCCACGGGTCATGGCGACGGCTTCGCGTCGCAGGTCATCGGGGTCAACCGGGTCGATCAGCAAATGGGGGGCGGGACCTGCGAGGGTCATCCCCCGTTCTCGGACAACGTGGCGGAACAGCCACGTGTTGTCATGGTGGGACCTGACCGGCTCCGTTGTGCCGTGGTCCACGTACAGGTGCGGTGGGTGGTCCGCGTCATACCGGCGCAGGGTCGTCGTGGTGATATATGACCCATCGAGGTGGGCGGCCCATGCCGAGGGCAGCGCGCGGAGCCTGGTGTGCATCGCCCGCAGCCCAGGCAGGCCGTCATCGGGGATATCGCAGTCGAGAGCGACCACGAAATCAATATCGCTGAACGCGTCGAAGCCGCCGTTAGCCAGTGATCCCCATAAGTACAGCCCAATGAAGCGGTCTGCTACCACGGTCATCACCTCCGACCGTAGCTCCCGCAGAACCGCGTGGAGGTCAGGGTCGGCGGCAGCCGACGACGTGGGGCGGAAAAGCAGCACGAGCGAACTCCTTCCTCCCTCGCGTACACTCTGCGCGCGCTGTGTACGCTGCGGTGAATCCGTACCCCCGTCAACGGTTGCCGCAGCTACCCCTCCGTCACGAACTCCCGCTCTAACTCCCGGATGCGGTCCAGCCCGATGAGGCTATTGAAGGATTCGAAGTCCACGAGGTCCACCGGCGCCTTACGGGGGTCGCCGGTCTCCCGCAGAGCGGCCATGAACTGCTGCACGGCGCGGGTGGCCGCGTAGAGGGCGTGAGTGGGGAAGATGACCAGCTTGAAGCCCAGGGCCTCCAGATCCGCCACGTTGATGGGCGGGACCTTGCCGCTGGCCGAGTTGTTGAACACCAGGGGAATGCCCCGTAGCTCGCGGGCGACCCGCTCGATCTCCTCCCGCGTGCGGGGGCCTTCCACGAACACCATGTCGGCCCCGGCCTCGGCGTAGGCCCGGCCCCGTGCGATGGCATCAGCGATGCCATGGGGGTCCCGCGCATCGGTGCGGGCGATGATCACCAGGTCCGGGTCCTGCCGCGCCCGGACCGCGGCCCGCACCTTCTGGACCATCTCGGGCCGGGGGATGACCGTCTTGCCCTCCATGTTGCCGCAACGCTTGGGGAACGTCTGGTCCTCGATGTGGAGCGCGGCCACGCCCGCCCGCTCGTACTCCTGGACGGTGCGGGTCACGTTGAGAGGGTTGCCGTAGCCGGTATCGGCGTCGGTAATGACGGGGACGGAGACGGCGGCCGCGATGCGGGCGGCCTGTCCCGCCATCTCGGTCAGGGTGAGCAGGCCCACGTCGGCGGCCCCCAGGTACGCGGCCGAGACGCCGTTGCCGGTCATATACACCGCGGGGAACCCGGTCGCGGCGATGACCAGGGCCGAGACGCAGTCGTAGGCGCCGGGCGCGGCCACGATGCCGGGCTGTCGCAGGAGCGCACGCAGATGGGTCCGGGTGCTCACACTCCCTCCTCTTCCGCAGCAAGCACAAGGTCTGCCCCCGTGCGGGCGGTCCGGCTGTGGGGCGGGCGGGGACGGACGGGGCGCTACCCCGTCGGGGGGACGGGTATCCGCCCCGCCACGTACTGCACGATGGACTGGAAGATGAAGAGGCCGTCGGTACCGCCCAGGACCTCCTCGCAGCAGCGCTCCGGGTGGGGCATCATGCCCAGCACGTTGCCCTCCCGGTTGGTCACACCAGCGATATTCTCCAGGGAGCCGTTGGGGTTGGCCTCCGGGGTCAGCTCCCCCCCGGAGGTGCAGTAGCGGAACAGGACCTGGCGGTTGCGCTCCATCTCCGCCAGGGTCTCCGGGTCCACATAGTAGTTCCCGTCGCCGTGGGAGATGGGGACCCGGAGCACCTGCCCCGGCTGGCAGGCCCAGGTGAAGGGGGCCATGTGCTCCACCCGCAGGTGGACCCACTGGCAGCGGAACTGGAGCTGGCGGTTCCGCAGGAGCACGCCCGGCAGCAACCCGGCCTCACACAGGATCTGGAAGCCATTGCAGATGCCGATGACCAGGCCGCCCTGCGCCGCAAACTGTTCCACCGCTCCCATCACCGGGGAGAAGCGCGCGATGGCGCCCGGCCGCAGATAGTCGCCGTAGGAGAAGCCGCCGGGCAGGATCAGGCAGTCCAGGCC
>JACQUQ010000272.1 GCA_016210175.1 Chloroflexota bacterium
GGAACCTTTCGGAGTACCCTGGCAGCTTACGGTACCCTATGCACCTTTCGGGTTCGGCCCCGCAGGGCCTAGCCCTACTCAGTGTTCGGTATCCTTGGGTCCGCCAGGTGCACCCTACTCAATTCCTGGGGGCTGATTTCAGCATACCACACGCGTCGCCGGGAACCAAGAGCTTGCTCTAACAAAAAGCGAGCATTTCCGGGCCGGAATATCGCAAAACCCTCGCGTCGGGAGGTCGCCGGCCCAGGCGCCGCCGTCCGGCAGGGTGCCCAGCCTACTCGGCCCGGCCTGCCCTTACCCGAAGAGCGCCGCCAGCGCGGTCTGTCGGTGCGCGGCTGCGATCTGGGCGCGCTGCTCCAGGTAGGCCGGCACGCTGATCATCGGGGGCCGCTCCACCTGCTCCAGGACTTGCTCCTCCAGGGAAAACTGCCCCTCGCTCTGGAGGATGAGCTTCATGGTCGCCTGGGGGTCGACCAGCACCCGGGCCTTGCCGCGGGCCTCCAGCCGTGTCATGAAGGCGTGCAGCACCGCCAGCGCCCGCTGTCCCAAGAAGGCCAGGGGCTGCGCCCGCTGGATGCGCTCCTCCAACTCCGACTGGCCCAGGGCGTGCAGCCCGTAGGTGTGGAGCACATCGAGCAGGAGCGCCAGCTCCGTACCATCGCCTGAGAACACCGGCAGCCGCTCCAGGACGGAGCGCCGGATGGCGTGCTCCCGGCTCAGGGGATAGATGAACCCCGACAGCTCCGGGAAGAACAGGTTGAGCAGGGGCCGGGCCAGCAACTCCGTCAGGCGGCCGCCTCCCGTCTGGTGCGAGAGGTTGCCCACCCGGATGGGCGTCCGGTAGAAGCCCTTCACATACACCAGGTCCTCGTGCCGGAGCAGCGGGCCGACCACCCCGTACACGAACTTGGGGTGGATGTTCTTGATGTCGGCCTCCACCCAGGCCAGGATGTCGCTCTTCAGGACGAGTTGGCTCTTCCAGAGCGCATCCCCCCGTCCCGGACGCCCCCCAAACTCCGGCAGCACCTCCGCCATCCGGAAGGCCGGGATGCCGTGCTCCCGCACGATATCCAGGGTCTCGTCCTGGGATCCCAGGTCCAGGACCGCCAGCTCGTCCAGCAGCGGATAGCGTTCCATCAGCTCCCAGCGCAGCACCCGGAGGATGGTGCCGATGGTGGAGGCATCGTTGTGGGTCGGGATGCCCAGGCCCACCGTCAACCCCTGGCGCTGCTTGAGCGCGATAAGCTCCTCCAGGTCGCTGAACTCCCGGGCGTGGAAGCTCTGCTCCGCAAACCAGCGGTCCACGAGGGTGCTCACCGACGCCGGCCGGGGGCGGAACTGGGCCTGATCCACCGGCGTGCGGCTTTTCACCACCAGCACCTGGGCCCCGGAACGGGCCGCCACGACCTCGGGGACGGCCGCCATCTGGCCGGGACCCTCGCCGGCCAGGGGGGCGCCCATCATCACCACGTCGTGGTGCTGGCTTTCACTGGCAATGACCTCCGCAATGGATGGGGCGGTGACCGACACCCGGCGCACGCGCAGGTCCCGGCCGAGGTGCGTCGCCAGATCGCCGAACTGGAGACTCTCCTGCACGCGCTCGGCAGGCAAGGCATCGCTCCGGTCCACGTGCATCAGGGTCAACGTAGCCCCCGACTCCCGGGCGATGGCCGCGGCCAGGCGCACCGCAAGCTCTGCGCTGGGTCCCCCGCGCAGGGGCAGGAAGATGCTCTGGGGCGGGTCCTGCCGCGTCCCCGGCCGCACCAGCACGGTGTCACAGGGTGGCGCGTGCAGCGCCTGGTACATGGAACCCCCCAGCACCCGGCTGCGCGGGCTGGCGCCGCCTTTCCAGGCGAGCAGCAGCAGGTCCACGTCCTCCTGCGCCACCACTTCCCGGATGACCTCCCAGGGGTCGGGCGCCACCCGTACCAGCGTTTTCACCTGCACGCCCGGCGCTTCACCCAGGCGGCCGACCTCCCGCAGCAGCTTCCGCTGCGCCCGCGCCAGCTGCATCCCTTCGGTCGGGCTACTGTCCGCGGGCAGGGATACGATACCCAGGGCGATGACCTTGCCGCCGTGCTGCCCCAGGAGCGCATGGGCCAGGGCCAGGGGCGCCGCAGCCTGGCGGGGGTCCTCTACCGGAACCAGGATAGTTGATGGAGTCCGATCCATCGGTTGTCCTCCTTTTCGGGAACGCCCCGGAGTGCCGTGTGCCCTCGGTCCCCAACGCTCTGGCGTCGGGCCAGACGAGGGAGGTGCGCCCACCGCTCCCGGTATCCCGCACACCAGGGAATGACCGACCGCTAGGGTGGGGGTGGCTGGTCTGCCGCACCAGTGGGGCTGCCGAGGGCACGCCAGTGCTTGCGCTGGGTCGGCTCCAGTAGCGCATTGATTTCGGCGCCCAGGAGCACCACGACGCCGACCAGGTACAGCCAGAGCAGAAAGGCAATGGCGGCGCCGAAGCTCCCGTAGGTCGCGTCATATTTGCCGAAGTTGGCGACGTAGAGGCTAAACCCCTGGGTGAGCAGGAGCCAGCCCGCGGTGGCGAAGATGCTGCCCGGCAGCGACCACACGTAGCGGTGGCGGGTGTTGGGCAGCACGTGATAGAGCAGGGACAGCCCCACCACGAGCAGCAGCACCAGCACCGGCCAGCGGGCCAGCGCCATCAGTTCGACCAGCCCGTACCCCAGCCCCAGCGCATCGCCCAGCCAGACGGCCAGCTTACGCCCCAGGACCGCCAGGATAAAGAGCGCCAGGCCGATGGGCGGCAGGGTCACGGTCACGACTAGGGCGAGCAGTTGCCGGCGCCAGAACGGACGGAAGTGCTCGACATCATACGCCCGGTTGAGCGCCTTGATGAGGGTACCCACGCCGCCCGCCGCGCCCCAGAGCGTGCCCACCAACCCCACCGTCAGGAAGGCGGACGACCGTGTGCCCAGCAGCCCCGCCACGTACTGGTTGAGCGTCTGGTTGACGGGGTCCGGGAGCAGCGGGTTCACCTGGCGCAAGAGGCCGGCGAACAGGTCGTCGAAGCCGAGGGCATCGCCCACGAAGCCGAGGGCCGTCGCCAGGAACAGCAGCAGCGGAAAGACGGCGAAGAGGAACCGGTAGGCCATTTCCGCCGCCATCCCGAAGACGTCATCATCCCCAATCTCCCGGACCAGGGTGCGCAGCAGCCGCCCTGCCGAGAACGCATCGAGGCGTGTGACCGCGGCCGTGCCGCCATCTCGCACCCGCGTCCCGACCGCGGTCGCCACGCGCCAGCGGCTGAACCGCCCGCGCTCCATTCCCTCTCCCCTCACGCTTCCGGTGCGGCACCCGGTCGCTCGGCCTGCTGGATCACCACGACCCGGTGCGGGAACGGGATCGAGATCCCCTCGGCATCAAAGGCCGCCTTGATGCGGCGGCGTAGCTCTCCGGCCACATCCCACTGCTTGATGGGCTTGGTGGTCGCCAGGACCTTGAGCGCGATCCCCGACTCCTCAAAGGCGTCCACCCGCAACACTTTGGGCGCCTCCAGGATGAGCGGCGCCCACTCCGGATCGGCGGCCAGCTCCTCTCCCACCCGGTCAAGCACCGCCCGGACCCGGTCCAGGTCCTGGTCGTAGCCGACCAGCACATTGAGGTTCACCCGTGACCAGCCGCGGGTGAAATTGGAGGCCACCCGGACCTCGCCGTTGGGCACGCTATGGACGATACCATCGAGGTCGCGAAGCACCGTGCGCCGGAGGTTCACGTCCTCGACGATCCCGGCGACCCCGGCGATCTTCACCACGTCGCCCTTGCCATACTGGTTCTCCAGCAGGATGAAGATCCCGGCGAACAGGTCCCGGATGAGCGACTGCGCCCCGAAGCCGATGGCGATGCCGGCGATGCCGGCGCTGGCGATGAGCGGCGCCAGGTTGAACCCCAGCTCGGCCAGCACCATGAAGCCGCCGATGACGACCAGCAGCACCTCCAGGGTGCGCAGCAGGACGTGGCTCAGGGTATCCCGCCGCTTGGCCTGCTCTTCGGATGCTACCGGCGCGGCCAGGTCGGTTTGCTCCACCCGCAGCGCGAGCTCGACCAGATGGGGAGTAGCCCGCTCCGCCAGCCGGTGCAGAAGAAGGGCCAGCGCCACCGTCAGCGTCACCCGCAGGACGGCGCCCAGGGCGCCCGTTCCCGCCAGCAGCGGCCAGAGGTTCAGCCCCAACTCGGCCAGCACCAGCACCCCGACGACGGCCACGAGCAGCCCCTGGATGGTGCGGAGCAGGAGATGGCGCAGGGTGTCCCGCCGCGCGGCCTGCTCCTCCGCGGCCGGCAGCCCGGCAAGGCGGCGCTCCGCCCGCAGGATGAGGTCGGCCGCCGGCGGTATCCACCGTCGGACCAGCCAGTACGCCAGCAAGGCCAGCGCGGCCATCAGCGCCACGCGCAGCAGGAAGACCAGCGCCGCGGCGCCCAGATGGCCCCAGTCTATGGTGGTCAGGAATGCGAACAGGTTCACGTCCATATCGTCACCGGCGCTCCTTCACCCTCCCCCTGGTTACCACCTGCGCGGAGCGGTCAGCGGGCTCGCCGTGATGCGGCGGAACAGACGCAGGTGGTCGCCGACGAGGCCGGTAATAAGGTAGTCGCGGGCGACCCACTCATGCCCGCGTCGCCCTATCTCCTGGGCGAGGATGGGGTCCCGCAGCAACCGTACCACCGCCGCGGCCGCATCCGGGGCGCCCTCGGCCACCAACCCGCTCGCGCCCTCGCCCACCTGCTCCGGGAGCTGTCCGTGGCGTCCCACGATGGCGGGCTTGCCCTTCCACTGGCACTCGGCCAGGCCCCACCCGAACCCGCAGGGCACGGCGAGTTGCAGCACCACCGCGACGGCGCGTTCCAGGGCGTTCAACTCGGTTGGCCCCAGGCCGGCGTGCGGCGTCAGGAGATGGATATCCGGGTCCCCGGCCGCGGCCTGGGCGACCTGCTCCAGGTCGCGCCGCGCCCGCTCCGAGGGGACCAGGGAGGGGTCTACCAGGACGATCTGCAAGTCCGGGATGTCCCGGCGAGCGATCCAGTAGGTCCCGAGGGCGGCCATGGGAGCGTAGCGCTGGTCAATGGGGGAAAACTGACCGATGAGCGGCCGGTTCGGGTCCACCCCCAGCCGGCCCAGGAGGGCGGCGATCGCCTCCGACGGCAGCGGCAGGTTCCTGGGCGCGACGGGATCGAGCGCGGGCCGGGCCACGCCCCGGTACGGGATATGGATATCCCGCGGGACGAGCTCCGGGGCCGGGAAGAGGGCGGCGGCATACGGCTGGATGGCACGCCGGACGTCGGCCCAGACGTCACCCTGGGCGCGGCGGATATCGAGGTGGCAATGCCAGACCCACCGCGGCCGGCCTGCCGCCGCCGGTAGCGCCTGGGCCAGGGCCACCGCCTGCGGGTCGTGCGCGACGACTACATCATAGCCGGGCGCGATGGCGGCCGCGTGCCGCTCGGCCGCGGCGTGCCAGGCCGCCCGTTCCTTCCGGCCCCAGTGGACGCTGGTGCCACTCAGTCCCTCGTACAGCGCCGACCAGACCCGCGGCGCATCGCCGCGTAGCCACTGCCAGTCGGCCAGCAGCCCCAGGTCGCGCTGGAGCGGGACCAGGGCGGCCAGGGTTTCCGCGGTGGCGCTCCCAAAGGGACCGGCGCTCAAGTGCAGCACGCGCAGCCCGGCCAGGGGCTCGGCCAGCCGCCGCAGCGCCGCCAGCGCCTCCGGCGCCACGGCGGTGGCGTAGTCGCTGAGGCGACGCTGCCCCAGGTGGATGGTTGCCATGGACATGCGTGGTCCTCCATAGTTCGTCGGCCTGCGGGGCACGCTCAGCGACCGAGCAGGCTGGACATCCAGGGCGGTACGCCCCAGGGAACCCCGACGGGGGAGGTGGAACAGTATTCCCGGCGCGCGCTCGAACGGCGTGCCCTCAGCCCTCCGGGTGGGCTTGCCTACCGGGACGGGAGCGCCGAGGCCCCGTCCTGTGGGGCGCTCAGACCGCCGCCGCTTCCTACCTCACCTGCGCATGGTCTTCGGCGTGCAGAGTATCCCGCGCCGACGCTGGACGAACGATGGGCTCAGAGCGAGTGTACCGGCAGGGGATGAGCCGCGGATGAGCCGAACATGAGGATTGGATGAGCAAACCGGCGTGCGGGCGCCGCCCGGCGTGGCGGGTTACGTCTTGGCCGCGGCGCGCGCCGGACGCAGCGGCGGACGGACCCCCGGGCGGAGCGGCAGCCAGACCGTAAAGCAACTGCCACGGCCCAGCTCGCTCTCTGCGGTGACCCAGCCGCCGTGCGCTTCGGCCAGGTGTTTGACGATCGCCAATCCCAGCCCGGTGCCGTGGCCGGCGCGGGCGCCCGGCTTCTCCACCCGGTAGAAGCGCTCGAAGATGTGTGGCAGGTGTTCCGGTGCAATGCCCTCGCCCGAGTCGGCCACCGCCAGGTACGCCCAACCGTCCTCGCGCCCCAGACGCAAGGTGATCGTCCCGCCGGGCGGCGTGTGCCGTAGGGCGTTGTTGACCAGGTTGGTGAGCACTTGGGTCAGCCGCCCCTCATCGCCCAGGATCTCCAGCGGCTCCGCCCCGGCGATCTGCACCTGCTGGCCGTCTGCCCGCTGTGCCGCGTCGCGCGCCACGCTCTCGATCAGAGGGCGCAGCGCCACCGGCCGTCGCTCGATGACCTGCCCCGCCTCCACCTGGGCCAGCAGCAGGAGGTCAGAGACGAGCCGGCTCATCCGCTCAATCTGCTGGCGCGCCTCGCGCACGCATTCGGCGCGCGCCTCAGCATCGGCAACCCGGTCGATGAGTTCGAGGTTGGTCCGCAGCGCCAGCAGGGGATTGCGGAGTTCGTGGGAGGTGTCGGCCACGAACTCCCGGTGCCAGCGCAGCGTATCCTGGACCGTTTCCAGGAGCTTATCGATGGTCCGGGCGAGCTGGCCCACTTCATCCCGGCGCTCGGCCAAGTGCAGGCGCTGACGAAAATCCCGTTGCGCCGCGATGTCCGCCGCCTGCTGGGAGATGGCGCGGAGTGGGAGCAGACCGTGGCGGGCCACCAACCAGCCACCCACGCCGGCAATCGCCAGGGTCGCAGCGCCGAGCAGGAGCAGCAGGGTGCGCAGGTCGGATATGGTATCCTGCAACGGTCGGCGGGACTGGCCGACCTCCAGCACCCCCACGACCCGGCTCTCGACCACGATGGGCACGCTGAGCATGCGCATGCCCCGGCCTTCGCCGACGGTGATATCGCTGAAGACGCGTTTCCCCTCCAAGGCCGCGGCCAAGCTCGCGGGGTGGGTCGGGAGCACCGCGCCCCGCAGGCTTTCGGACGTGGCGAGCACCTGCCCGGCGCGGTCCAGCACCTGCACATAGAGGCCCGGAGCATCAAGGTCGGCCAGGGGAGACAGGTCCAGCTTGGCCGAGGTCAGGTCCTCAGGGGTCAAGGAGTCAGTACCGGGCCAGATGGTGAGTTGCACCTGGTCGGCCCGGATCTGGAGCCGCTGGTCCATCTCCGCTTCCAGGTTCTGGCTCATGGTGGTATAGAGGACGAGGCCAAAGACGGCGATGGTCAGCCCCACGAAGGCACTATAGGTGAGGGTCAGGCGCAAGCGGAGCGACACGGCTCACTCCTCGCGCAGCGCGTAGCCGTACCCGCGCACCGTCTGGATCAGGCGAGACTGGCCGTTGGCCTCCAGCTTCTTCCGCAGCTCCTTCACCGCGACGTCGATGAAGTTTGATTCGCCCTCGAACGCGTAGCCCCAAACGTGCTGGCAGAGTTGCTCGCGAGAGAGCGCCTGGCGGGGATGGCGCAGGAAGAAGACCAGCAATTCGTACTCGCGGGGGGTGAGCTTCAGCGGCTCTTCCGCCCGAAAGGCCTCGTGGGCCTGGAGGTCAAGGACGAGGTCGGCGAACTCCAGGGTCCCCTGGGCCTGGGGTTGCGCGCGACGCAGGAGGGCCCGCGCCCGCGCCAGCAACTCGTCGAGGGCGAAGGGCTTCACCAGATAGTCATCGGCGCCCCGGTCCAGTCCGGCCACCCGGTCGGGTACGGTGTCCTTGGCTGTCAGCAGGAGGATGGGCGTCGCGGAGGCTGCCCGGAGGCGCTGGCAGACCGCCAGTCCATCGAGGCCGGGCAGAATGACGTCCAGCACCACGAGGTCCAGCGCCTGGCCCTGCGCCAGCTCCAGCGCGGTCTCGCCATCCTCAGCCACGAGCACATCGTAGCCTTCGAGGGCGAACGCACGACGGAGACCGCTGAGGACCGCCGGATCATCATCGACCAGCAAAATACGAGGATGCATCCCACTTCCCCACAGCACCTCGGGAGCAGCCGCTCCCGGCATGACGCCAGCGCACGGCAGCATAGCGCCCGTGCGCGGCGCTGTCAACTTCGCCCCGGCAGGAGTCCCAGCACGGCCTGGACGATCACCGGCGGCCGACGGGCAGGGCGGGGGCGCGGTCGGTGTTCGGCGCTGAGGACGGCCTGCCGGTGAGCACCGCCGCCATCATATGGACGATGCGGGCCAACTCTTTCACGTTGTGTACGCGCACGATATGAGCGCCCTGCGCGATGCCATAGGCCACCGTTGCCGCGGTCGCCTCGACCCGCTCCCCCACCGGCAGCCCGGTGGCCCAGCCCAGGAAGCCGCGATTGGAGGTGCCCAGCATGATGGCATACCCCAGGCTTTTCAGCTCCGGCAGGCG
Source organism: Chloroflexota bacterium (assembly GCA_016210175.1). Lineage (GTDB taxonomy): Bacteria > Chloroflexota > Dehalococcoidia > SHYD01 > JACQUQ01 > JACQUQ01. The sequence continues at coordinate 8,697 of JACQUQ010000272.1, forward strand.
GCGTAACACCTCCAGGTCATGCGCGTCCGTCTTGTGGAAGCCGATGCCGGGATCGATGATAATGCGGCTGCGCAGCACACCCGCGCGGCGAGCACGGTCGGCCCGCTCCCAGAGGAAGCTCGCCATGTGGGCCATCAGGTCATGGTAGCGCCAGCGACGGGGCAGTTCGCCCGGACGCCCCGGAAAGTGCATCAGCACCAGCCCCACGTTGCGCTCCGCCGCCAGTTGGACCATCCGGGGATCGGCCAGCGATTGCGTATCATTGACGATGTGTGCGCCGGCCTCCACCGCCACCCGCGCGACCTCGTAGCGGCGGGTATCAATGGAGATGGGCACGTCGGTGCGCCGGACCAGCGCCTCGATCACCGGGGCCACCCGGTCCACCTCTTCCTGTGCCGACACTTGCTTGCCCGGCCCCGCCGACTCTCCACCGATCTCCAGCAGGTCAGCGCCCTGCTCGACCATGCGCAGCGCGTAGTCTACGGCGGCCGGGACGGTGGCGTGGCGGCCGCCGTCGTAGAAGGAGTCCGGCGTCACGTTGACCACCGCGTCCACGTAGGCCCGCCGAGAGAAGTCCAGGTGGCGCCCGCCGAGGACCAGGGGCAGCGGTGGGCGGGCTGCACTCCGGAGGGCAGCCGCGATGTCCGCGCCCCAGCGGGCCAGCGCACGCGGCCCGCCGCGCAGCCGGGTGACCAGCGATGCGCACTGTTCCGGGGTCATCAGGAGCAGCGCGTCAACCTGGTCGGCGCGGGGCGCCAGAATGGCCTCTCCCCCCACAGCGTGGACCTCGGCCTGGAGCGCCCGGCTGGTCGGCCCGTCCATCCCGTCGATCCCCAGCCAGTAGCCTGCCGCCCGCCGTGCCAGCAGGGAGCGCTTTGCCCCGCGCACGCCAGGCTGATCGAGCCACAGCCGCAGCGCTTCCGCACTGTCGGGTGAGAGCACCCGTACCGATGGCATAGCACCTCGCTCCTCATCCGACTCACCGGACTCAGGTCCCGGCCTGAGCGCATCGCTCCCAAGACGGCCCCATGGCCCGACCGGCGACGCGCAACGCGCCGCTCCAACCAACGCGCGATTATAGCACGTCGGTGGAGCGTAGTACGAGTGCAGGGCAAGTTTAGCCGTGGGTCGGTTTAAGCTCCAGGCTCTTAGTTCTTTATCCGACGAAAAGTTCTTATGCCCCTTGGGGGGCACCAGCGCCCGTTCCTTGAGCTGGTCGAAAGGAACGGGCGCTGGTGCCCCGGCCACCCTATTTTCGGAGTAGCCATGTCGAAAAGACCTGAGTCGCCCAGAGTTCAGCTAGGCATGGTAGCGAAGACGTAGGGTCGAGAATCGACGAAGCGCCAGCCGTCGGCGTCGCGGCGCAGCAGCGCGGCGATGTGGACGTTGAGGACGACGTTGCCATCGGGGGCAAGGATGGCCTGTTCGCCATCGGCGAAGGCGTAGTTGTCTCCGACGGCGCGGACGCTGGCAAGGTTGAAGGTGGTCGAGGTACCGCGCAGCATGCCCCCGAAGTACTCGGAGTACATGGCGGCGACGGCGGTACGCCCGTCGGCACGTTGGCCGAAGGGATTGATGAGGCTGCCATCTTCAACAAAGAAGCTCGCGACAGCCGAGCCATCGTTAGCCTTCCAGGCAGCGGAGACGCGGTCAAGGGCGGACCTGATATCATCGAAATGCCCGGGCATGGAACCTCCCCCTCGTTATTAGACTATGTTTTCCTGGCTCCACGGCAGGTACGACGTCACAGGGTGGCCAGGCACGGCCCAATCCTAACCAACCCCGGCCATTTCTGTCAAAAACCGGTTGTTGTTGTGGCGGAGTAGTCTTGTCGGACTGGTCGGAATTCAAATTGACCCGCTGCCGCAAGTTTTCGGGCGATGACGCGAGGGAGACCCAGCAAAACCGCATGCCGAAGCTCCGGAACGTCACCGCCTGGCGTCTCAGCCCTGCGCTCCCCGCTTTGCCTCTGGCAGCGCGTGCTGGCTTATGCTACAATTGCCACCGCGCTCAGGACGGGTCCGCACAGGTATGCCCGGTTGCCTGCACCGTCCTCCCTTTGCGACGCTGGTGCATCGTTACTTTTCCTCTTCAGCCCCCCAGCGGAGCGGGCGTACCGCAGCGTTCCTGGGCGGGTCGCTGTCGCGTAGCGGTCTCTGCTGCCGCAGTGGGCGCGTGCGACCGGACTCAGGTACTGGGGCATCAGACGCGTTGCCCTGCTGCTCTCCGTCTCGGTGAGGGATGGGGGAGCGGTCGGCAGGACCCACACCGGTGAAACCTGGGATACGAGACGAGCACCCTGCCCCAGGCCCAGCTTACCCATCCCGGCCCTGGCTCCCGTCGCCCGAACGGCTCTTGAAAGCGTTCAGTTCTCCGGGTCCTGAGAGAAAGAGAAAGGGGAACCATGAAAATTCACGAGTACCAGGCAAAAGCCATACTCGCCCAGTACGGGGTGCCGGTACCGCAGGGTCGGCTGGCCCAAACCCCTGCCGAAGCCCGGGCTATCGCCGAGGAACTGGGCCGGGTGGTCATCAAGGCCCAGGTCCACGCCGGGGGCCGGGGCAAGGCCGGTGGCATCAAAGTCGCCAGCACCCCGGACGAGGCCGAGCAGATCGCCAGACAGATGCTCGGCTCCCGGCTGGTCACCCATCAGACCGGACCCGAGGGCGTGCCCGTCCATAGCGTGCTGGTCGAGCAGACCGCGGAGATTGCCAAGGAGCTGTACCTGGGCGTCGTGATTGATAGCGCGGCGGCCCTGTCGGTCATCATGGCCTCGGAGGCCGGCGGCATGGAGATCGAGGAGGTGGCGGCGGAGAGCCCGGAGAAGATCCTGCGGGCCTATATTGACCCCATCTCCGGCTACCAGCCTTTCCAGGGCAACCGCTTGGGCTACGGCATGGGCCTGGACACACCCCTGGTCCGGGCCTTCGGTGCGCTGGCAGGAAACCTGTTCCGGGCTTTCGAGAGCAAGGACTGCTCGCTGGCGGAGATCAACCCCCTGGTTATTACCACGGACGGCAAACTGCTGGCCCTGGACGCCAAGCTGAACTTTGACGATAACGGGCTGTTCCGCCAGCGCGACGTCCAGACCCTGCGCGACGTGAGCCAGGAGGACGCCCTGGAGGTCCAGGCCCAGCAGAACGGCATCAACAACTACATCAAGCTTACCGGCAGCGTGGGCTGCGTGGTCAACGGCGCGGGACTGGCGATGGCGACCCTGGACGCTATCAAGCTGTACGGGGGCGACGCCGCCAACTTCCTGGACATCGGCACGGTCAATAACGTCGAGCGGGTGGTGGGCGCCTTCCGGCAACTCACCGCCGACCCCGACGTGAAGGCCATTTACTTCAACATCTTCGGCGGTATGGCACGCGTGGACGTGATCGCCCTGGGTATCGTGGAATCCTATAAGACGTTGAACGTGAGCGTGCCGGTGGTGGCCCGGCTGACGGGCAACGCGGTGGACGAGGGCCGGCGTATCCTGGCCGAGGCTGGCATCCGCCTCATCGAAGCCTCGGATACCGCTGATGGGGCGAAGAAGGCCGTCGATGCCGCGCGGGCCGCGGAGTAAGGAGGAGCAACGATGAGTGTCTTGGTTGGCCCGGAGACGCGACTGTTGGTCCAGGGAGCCACGGGCGGCGAAGGCAGCCTGCACACCCGGCTGTGTAAAGAGTACGGCACCAACGTGGTGGCCGGCGTGACGCCGGGCCGGGAGGGCCAGGACGTGGCCGGGGTGCCGGTGTTCAACACCGTCGAGAAGGCGGTGCGGGAGACCGGCGCCAACACCAGCATCATCTTCGTCCCGGCGGCCTTCGCCACCGATGCTATGTACGAGGCCATCTACGCCGGGATCAAACTGGTGGTGTGCATCACCGATGGCACGCCGACCCTGGACATGGTCCGGGTCCGGCGGATGATCCGGGGCACGGAGACCATCGTCATCGGCCCGAACTGTCCGGGGCTGATCTCGCCGGGCAAGGCCAAAGTGGGCATCATGCCCGCCGATGCCTTCCGGCCGGGGAACGTCGGTATGGTGACCCGCAGCGGCACCCTGCTGTATGACGCGGCGGCGCAGATCACCGCCCAGGGGCTGGGGCAGAGCACCGCTATCGGCATCGGCGGCGACCCTATCGTGGGGACGACCATGATCCAGGCCCTTACCTGGCACAGCCAGGACCCGGAGTGCGAGGCCATCGTCCTCATCGGGGAGATCGGCGGTACGGCGGAGCAGGAGGCGGCCGAGTACATCAAGAGCGAGGTCAAGAAGCCGGTGGTGGCCTTCATTGCGGGCGCCTCTGCCCCTCCGGGACGGCGCATGGGCCACGCCGGCGCCATTATCTCCGGCGGGCGGGGCACGGCGGCGGAGAAGAAGGCGGCCCTCACGGCGGCCGGTGTCGTGGTCACCGATAACCCGGCGGAGATCGGCCTGACGGCCAAGCGCGTGCTGGAGAGCCGCAGGTAAGGACTGAGCGAAGGGGACTGAGGACTGAGTGGAGCGTGGAAGCTACCTCAGTCCTCAGTCCTGCTTACCGCTGGAAGGTGAGCCAGGTCCCCGCCAGGAGCAAGGCCACGCCCAGCAGCCGGGCCGGGCTGATGGGGATCGCCCGCAGGCCGAAGGCGCCGCCGGCGTCCAGTACCACCGAGGCGATGAGTTGCCCCGCAATGAGGCCGCCGATCATGCTGGTGACCCCGATGACCGGCACCAGCCGGGTGGTGGAGACCAGCACCGCGGCCCCAAAGAAGCCGCCGATGAGCAGGTAGGGCGGCGCTGCGGTGATCTGGCCGAACTGGCCGCTGCGCCAGCCCAGGGCCAGCAGCAGGACGGCCAGCAGCCAGGTGACGCTGACCGAGACCAGGGTGGCCTCCACTACGCCCACGATCCTCCCCAGCGCGGCATTGACCGCGGATTGGATGCCGATACCCACGCCGACGAGCAAGGCGATGGAGAGGTAGAGCACGGTTGTCAGGTTCACATAGGACCTCCGTCCGGGTACAGCAATCGGGCCGTTCCCGGCCCGCCCCAGTATAGGGACTTATCAGCACGCTGTCTACGGCACTCGCCGTCTGCCATGGGACACGGTGTGCTACAATAGCGTCGTGGTCGTAGTGCCCGAGTGGTGTGCGCCACCGAGCCGCGCTGAGGATACGGTGAGTGGAGACGACGTGAGAACACCCTAGAGAGGCGACCCCCTTCGTGGCACGGAATTACTGGATGCTGGTCAGCTCTTTGGAGAACTTCCGCATCTCCCGCGAGTTGGGCTTTACCCTCCAGGGGATCAAGCACCGGCACCGCAACAAGGCCGAGAAGATGCAGCCCGGCGACCGCATCATCTACTACGTGACCGGCCAGATGAAAATCGCCGGGATCGCTACCATCACGGGCCGCTACTACGAGGACCATACGCTCGTCTGGCGCAGCGAAAAGAAGGGGGAAGATTACCCCTTCCGCTTCGCCATCGAGCCGTTCATACTCTTGGAGGAGTCGGAGTTCGTCCCGGTGCAGGACCTGGTGCCCCAGATGGCCTACACCAAGAAGTGGCCTGAGGCGCACTGGCGCCTGGCCTTCCAGGGCAACGTCCACCTGCTGCCGGAATCGGACTACCTGTTGATGGAAGATGCCATCCGGCAGGCCGTGGCCGCACGGGTTTGACACCGGTCCCCTTCCCCACACAGGGAACCTCCAAGGGGACAGGGGGCCAGGCACGGAATGGAAGAGAAGGAGGAAGAAAAACTGGTGGCACTCGGGGCATCTGAGCAGGCCGCGCTCCAGTCGGGGAGGGCGGGCCGGTGATTACAACGATGGTAGGCAACTACCCCAAGGTCCCGTCCTTGACCCCCGGCGGCCCCAACGTGCGCCGGGCCATCAGCATGGTGGATGAGGGCCGCATTTCCCCTGATGACCTGGCGCGCATCGTGGATGAGGCGACCATCGACGCCATCAACGAGCAGGCGCGGGCTGAGTTGGACCTGCTGACCGACGGTCAGATCCGCCGGGAAGACGGGCAGACGTACGTGGCCCGCAAGCTCCATGGCGTGACCATCAACGGCCTCATCCGCTACTTCGATACCAACACCTACTACCGCCAGCCCGTTATTGAGGACGAGGTGCAGTGGCGGGAGCCTATCACAGTCCGGGATTTCCAGTTTGCCCAGCGGCACAGCCCGAAGCCGGTCAAAGCCGTGCTCATCGGCCCCTTCAGCCTGGCCCGCCTGTCGGCAAACCGCTGGTATGACACTCCGCGCGATCTGGTGCTGGCGCTGGCGCGGGCCATCAACCACGAGGCGCGGGCCTTGCAGGAGGCGGGGGCGCCGCATATCCAGTTCGACGAGCCTGGCATCGTCAAGGCCAAGGACCAGTTCGACCTCTTCGAGGAAGCGGCCCACATCGTGACCGACGGGCTGACTGTGACCACCCACCTGTATACCTGGTTCGGCGATGTGAACGGCCTGGCGCCGGACTTCTTTGGGTTGCCCTTCACGGTCTTCGGCCTGGATTTCGTCATGGGGCCGGCCAACTGGGAGGCCATCCGGGGGTTTCCCCAGGAGAAGGCGCTGGGCCTGGGCATCATGGATGCCCGCAACACCAAGATGGAGACGGTGGACGAGGTGGCGGCGGCGGTGCGGCGGGCCACGGAGCACGTCTCCCCCGACCGGCTGTACGTGAACCCGAGCTGCGGCCTGGAGTTCCTGCCCCGGCGCAACGCCTTCGAGAAGCTGGTGCGCATGGTGGAGGGGGTGCGACGCGCCCAGGAGGTGCTGGTGTGAGCCGAGGACTGCTGACAACTTCGGTGGGGAGCTTCCCCAAGCCCCCGTACCTGGCGAAGGCCCGGACGCAGTATGCTGCGGGCAAGCTGGAGGCCGACGAACTGCGCAAGCTGGAGCAGCAGGCCACGCGGGAGTGGATCGCCTTCCAGGAGGAGATCGGCATCGATATCCTGGTGGACGGCGAGATGTACCGGGGCGATATGGTGGAGTACTTTGCCCACGAGTACGAAGGGTTCACCATCAGCGGCCTGGTACGCTCCTACGGCAACCGCTACTACCGCAAGCCC
>JACQUQ010000273.1 GCA_016210175.1 Chloroflexota bacterium
CTCCTATGATGACGAATAGGAAGCGTGGTGTGTGGTCGGAGGCGGCGCTGCGGGTGCTCCGGGAGCGCTACCTCCTCAAGCGAGAAGGGAAGGTGATCGAAGACACGGACGGGATGTGCTGGCGGGTGGCCCAGGCCATCGCCGCCGCCGAGGAGCGCTACCCCACCACGGGCCGCTCCTGGCTCCGCACCGCCGAAGAGTTCTACGACATGATGGTGGAGCAGCAGTTCCTCCCCAATAGCCCCACCCTCATGAACGCCGGCACCGGCAACCAGCAGCAGTTCTCCGCCTGCTTCGTGCTGCCCGTGGAGGACAGCATCGACGGCATCTTCGACGCCCTCAAGTACCAGGCCCTGATCCACAAATCAGGGGGCGGCACCGGGTTCGCTTTCAGCCGCCTGCGCCCCGTGGGGAGCACCGTCGCCACGACCCAGGGCGTGGCCTCCGGCCCCGTCTCCTTCATGAAGATCTTCGACTGCGCCACGGAGCAGGTCAAGCAGGGCGGCAAGCGCCGGGGCGCCAACATGGGCATCCTGCGGGTGGACCATCCTGACATCCTGGAGTTCATCGCGTGCAAGCTCCAGGGCGGTATCAGCAACTTCAACATCTCCGTCGCCATCACCGACCGCTTCATGGAGGCCCTGGCCCAGGACGGCGAGTACGAACTGGTGGACCCCCACACCCGGCAGGTGACGGGACGGCTGCGGGCGCGGGAGGTCATGGACCGCATCGTGCAGGCAGCCTGGCGCACCGGCGACCCCGGCCTGGTGTTCGCTGACCGCATCAACGCCGGCCCGGCCAACCCCGTCCCCAGCATGGGGCCCATTGAGGCCACCAATCCCTGCGTCACCGGCGACACCCTCATCTTCACCGACCGGGGCTTGCAGCGCGCCGCCGACCTGGCTCAGGAAGGCACGTCGGTGCGCGTTGCGGTGGATGGCGCGGTCCCGTTCGCTGCGGCCTCGCCGGTGTTCCACACGGGCCGCAAGCCGGTCTTCCGCCTGGAGACCGTCGAGGGGTACACCGTGCGCCTGACCGCCGACCACCGGGTCATGACCCGCCGTGGCTGGGCGCCGGCCTGCGACCTCCGCCCGGGCGACGAGATCCAACTGCTCTCCCACAAGGGCGGGTTCGGCAATGGCGGCTCCCTCGCGCTGGGCCGACTGCTGGGCTGGCTGGTGGGCGACGGCACGCTGACCGCAGACCGGGCCGTGCTCTCCTTCTTCGGCGAGGAGAAGCGCGAGCTGGCGCCCCTGTTCGCCGACATGATGGAAAGCGTCGTGCCTGCTCCGGTTGGCCGTCGCCACCACGACGCGATTCCGGTTGAAGAGATTCCCGGACGGGACGAGGCCCGTGTACGTTCGGCCCGGTTCTGGCGCATCGCCGCCGAGCACGGCCTGCACCCCGGCGACAAGCACAAAGTACCGGAGTCGGTCTTTACCGGCAGCGAGGACATGCAGCGGGGCTTCCTCCAGGCCCTCTTTACTGCCGACGGCCACGTGAGCGGCCATACGGAGAAGGGGGTCTCCGTCCGGCTGACCTCTATCAGTAAGCCGCTGCTCCAGGATGTGCAGCGGCTCCTGTTGAACTTCGGGATCGCCGCAACCATCTTCCGCGAGCGCCGCGCCGGTGGGCTGCGCCGGCTGCCGGATGGCCGCGGTGGCACCGCCGAGTACCAGACCAGCGCCTACCACAATCTGGTGGTCGCCAAGGACAACCTGCTCCGCTTCGCGGCCGACATCGGGTTCCTGAGCGAGGCCAAGCAATCGGGGCTGGTGGATCGGCTGGCTACCTACCACCGTGGTCCGTACCGGGAAACGTTCTGCGTCCGCTTCCTGTCGCTCACCCCGGACGGCGAAGAGGACGTGTACGACCTCACGGAGCCGCTGACGCACTCCTTCGTCGCCAATGGCCTGGTGGTCCATAACTGCGGTGAGCAACCTTTGTATTCTTTTGATGCTTGTAACTTAGGTTCGATTAATTTGGCGAAGTTCATCACGGGCGGTCCCTATGCTGCCTACCCCGGCCGGGAGGTCATTGCCTGGGAGGAGCTGGAGCGGATCACCCGGCTGGCGGTGCGCTTCCTGGACGACGTCATCGAGATGAACCCCTTCCCCCTGCGCCAGATCCAGGACATGGTGCAGGCCATCCGGCGCATCGGCCTAGGGGTCATGGGCTGGGCCGACATGCTGCTGCTACTGGGCGTCCCCTACGATAGCGAGGAGGCCCTGGACCTGGCCGAGCAGGTCATGGGCTTCATCAACCGGATAGGCCACGATGAGTCGGCCAACCTGGCCCGGGAGCGCGGCCCCTTCCCGAAGTGGGGCGAGTCCATCTACCAGGACGGGCCGCCGCTGCGCAACGCCACCGTGACCACCATCGCCCCCACGGGCACCATCAGCATCATCGCCGGGGCCTCGTCGGGCGTCGAGCCCCTCTTCGCCATCGCCTACCGCCACATCGTGGGGGAACGCCAGCTCAGCTTCATCAACCCCGTCTTCGAGCAGGTGGCGCGGCAGCGGGCGTTCCACTCCGATGCGCTGATGCAGAAGGTGGTCCGCTACGGCTCGGTGCAGGCCATCCCCGACGTGCCCCTGGACGTGCAGCGGGTCTTCGTGACGGCGCATGAGATCGCCCCGGAGTGGCACGTCAAGATGCAGGCCGCCTTCCAGGCCCACACCGACAACGGAGTCAGCAAGACCATCAACCTGCCCTTCGAGGCCACCGTCCAGGACGTGGAGGACGCCTATATGCTGGCCTGGCGGGAAGGCTGCAACGGCATTACCGTGTTCCGCAGCGGCTCCAAGGGCGAGCAGGTGCTCTACGCAGGAACCCAGGAGGACCGCGTAGCCGAAAACGGCACAGTCCCCGTCGCGCACCAGCCGGCAGCGCCCACGGCCGCGCCTGCCGCGGCGGCCCCACCGTCGGAGGTGCGCCCTCCGGCGCCGCCGGCACCGGAGCGGCCCGTCCGCGAGGCCGCGGCCACCCGGATGAAGCCCCGGCCGCATATGGTGGAGGGCCACACCTACCGGACAGAGACGCCCCTGGGCACGGCCTTCATCACCGTCAACCGTAACGGCACCGGGGAGCCTTTCGAGGTGTTTCTGAACGTCGGCAAGGCAGGCTCGGATACCGCCGCCGTCTCGGAGGCCCTGGGGCGGTTGCTCTCGCTGCTGCTGCGGCTGCCGTCGCCCCTGTCGCAGACCGAGCGGGTGCGGGAGATCGTCGGGCAGCTGACCGGCATCGGCGGCGGGCGGCCCCTCGGTTTCGGCCGGGCACGGGTGCGCTCGCTGCCCGACGCCATCGCCCACGTGCTGGCCGAAGACATCGGCATGACGCCGGTGGGCGCCCCGCCGGACGAAGGCAGCGCCCCGGATGAGGTGCAGCAACCCATCCTGCCCGGCTTCGAGCGGCACATCGGCGACCTGTGCCCCGAGTGCGGCCATGCGACCCTGATCTTCGAGGAAGGTTGCCAGAAGTGCTACTCCTGCGGGTTTAGCGAGTGTTAACGGAGGGGGAGCAAGGAACCGGGACCGGGCAAGGGATGGTGGCCGATATTCCCTGTTCCTCGTTCCTTGTTCCCCGTTCCGCTCCCTGGTAACAGGGCAGGGCTGATCTTAACCACAACCAGCCCTACCATCGGTGTGATGGAATTCTTCTCCGGTAGCTTGCGCAGCCCCGGCCCGTGGGCTATAATACCGCCCAGTGGCAAGACGTTTGGCTCCCAGGCTGATCCAAGGTTCCCGCCGTAGACACGCCTGCTACGGCCCTGGCGCAACCAGTACCTCAGCTCCCGGTGACCAAACCCACGTCCACAGCATCTTTTTCAAGGAGGAGGTCATCGGTGAGCTTCAGCTTTGCCGATAAGACCCTTCGGTGTCGCGAGTGCGACCGGGACTTTGTGTTTACGGTAGGTGAGCAGGAGTTCTACGCCAGCCGAGGGTTTACCAATGAGCCGGGGCGCTGCCCGGAGTGTCGGGCCAACCGCCGGATCCAGTCCGGGGAAGGCGGCGGTCGCCGCGAGATGTACCCCGCCGTCTGCGCCGAGTGCGGCCAGCAGACCCAAGTACCCTTCCTGCCGCGGGGTGATCGCCCGGTCTATTGCAGCAGCTGCTTCGACAAGGTCCGCAGCTACCAGTAAGCGGACGCTCCCCAGCACCCATACGGCGTTCCTTTGCTGCGCCCGGCGCAGCAGTGTGCTCGCTCATCAGCAGTATCCCTGAGACTACCGGGAACGTCGGGTTCCGGTGGCTCGCCCACGAGGCCGCGTGCTCGATACGCGGCCTCGGTCCTTTTCCGGTTGTGGAGGGATGCCCTTTGGGCCTGCGGGATCTCGGCTTGCTCGTCGCCCTGGGAGCCATCTGGGGCGGCTCCTTCCTCTTCATCAAGGTCTCGGTCAGCGAGGTCACGCCCCTGACGCTGGTCACGGTCCGGCTCTCCCTGGGCATGCTGGGCCTGCTGGCGTACCTCAGCCTCCACCCCGGCGCCCTGCCGACCACCGATCTTGGCAAGCTGGTCCGCGCGGTGTGGCGTCCGGCGGTGGTCATCGGCGTCGTGGCCGCCATCGCCCCCTACCTGCTCATCGCCTGGGGGGAGCAGCACCTGACGAGCGGCGCCGCGGCTATCCTCAACGCCACCTCACCCCTGTTCAGCGCCCTCCTGGCCGCGCAGCTTCCCGCTCGCTTGGGCGGCGAGCGTCTCTCCCTGACCGGCAGCGCCGGGATCCTGGTGGGGTTTGGGGGCGTGGCCCTGCTGGTCGGGAGTAGCGGTGGGCTGACCGGGGCAGGGGCAAGCCAGGAGGAGCTCTGGGGCGCGGCCGCGGTGCTCCTGGCCTCGCTGTGCTACGCCATCGGCGGGCTGTACACCCATCACGTCTTTGCCGGGGTCCCGCCCCTGGTGCCTGCGGTCGCCCAGAACACCGCCGGGGCGCTCATCCTGGTCGGCCCGGCCCTGGTCCTAGCCCGTCCCGAGGGACTGCCCTCTCCCGCGGCCATCGGCGCGATGCTGGCGCTGGGGCTGGTGGGGACGGCGCTGGCCTACCTCCTGTACTTCGACCTGCTGGTGCGGATCGGTGGGACCCGTACCCTCCTGGTCACCTACCTCCTACCGGGCACAGCGCTGGTCTACGGCGCGGTGCTGCTGAGCGAAACGGTCCCGCCCAACGCGCTGGCGGGCTTGGCGCTCATCCTCCTCGGGATCGCCTTGACGACCGGCACCGGCGCGCAGGCACTTGGCTGGCTGCGGCGCCGGCGCGGGCAGACCGGGCACCCGGCGGCCCGCGAATGAGGGTGGCTCGACGTCGCGTCCCCCGGTAGCCAAGGCCGCCCGCACCCGATATAATGAAAGCGAACGGACCGGGGCCAGACAGCACACGGTGGGGTCCAGGGCTGGGACGAGTGGGACCCCAGCAGGGAGGGGCGATGACCGCGAGCACCACGGTGACGGACATCGCAGCGAACCTCCAGGCGGTGCGGGAGCGCATTGCCCGTGCCGCGGCGCGGGCCGGTCGGGACCCGGCGGAGGTGACCATCGTCGGGGCGACCAAGACCATCTCGCCGGAGACCATCGCGCTAGCCCACGCTGCCGGACTGCGGGAGTGCGGCGAGAACTGGGTCCAGGAGGCCCAGCCCAAGATCACGGCGCTGAGCAGTCTCCAGCCGCGGCCCACCTGGCACCTCATCGGCCGCCTGCAAACGAACAAGGTCAATGCCGCGCTGCGGTTGTTCGACGTCATCCAGACGGTAGACTCACTGCGGCTGGGGCAGGCCATCGCCAAGCGGGCGACCCACCCCATCACGGTGCTGGTGGAGGTCAACGTGGCCGGGGAGGCCACCAAGGGGGGTGTCCTGCCCCAGGACACGCCGGACCTCGTCGCAGCCCTGCAAGCCCTGCCCCACCTGGTCGTCGCCGGGCTGATGACGGTGGCGCCCCTGGCCCAGGACCCAGAGGAGGTGCGGCCGGTGTTCCGGCGGCTGCGCGAGCTGCGGGACCGCTGCGGCCTCACCGCTTTGTCGATGGGTATGACCGACGATTTCGAGGTGGCGGTGGAGGAGGGGGCAACCATCGTCCGCATCGGTCGGGCGATCTTCGGTCCACGCCCCCCGGCGCGTGGGGGCGAACAGTAGTACGCTGTCAGCCGTGAACTGCTGGGTGCCGGCCGGAAGGCCGGGCCTGCCGGGGTGTTCCCGGCCCGCCGTTCACGGCGGCAGCGCAACCCAGCAAACGAGACCTGACAGAGCACGGGATTCCCGGCCAGTAGGAAAGCAGCTAGAGGAGCGGCGATGGACAGCTTACGTCTGGGCTTCATCGGCGGCGGGGTGATGGGCGAGGCCATGATCCGCGGCCTCCTGGAGCACCACGTCTGCACCCCGGACCGGCTGGTGGCAGCCGATATCAATGAGGGGCGCTGCCGCCACCTGGCCCTGACCTACGGCATCCACGCCTACCCGCTCAACCGCGCCGCCCTCGATGGGACCGATGTGGTGGTCATGGCCGTCAAGCCCCAGAACCTGCGGGAGGTGGCGAGCGAGCTGCGGGGCTACCTGGGCCCGCAGCAACTGGTGTTGTCCATTATCGCCGGGACGGCCACCACGACCCTGGTTCAGGAGCTGGACCACCCGCTCGTGGTGCGGGTCATGCCCAATACACCGGGGCAAATCGGGCGCGGCATCAGCGTGTGGACGGCTACCGCGGCGGTGAATGAGCGCCAGCGCCAGGCCACACAGACCGTCCTGGCGGCCCTCGGCGAGGCGGTTTTCGTCCCCGACGAGAAATACATTGATATGGCCACCGCCCTGAGCGGCAGCGGCCCAGCCTATGTCTTCCTGTTCCTGGAGGCCCTCATCGACGCTGGCGTTCACATCGGGATACCACGGGACCTGGCCGTGCGGCTGTCGTTGCAAACGGTGCTGGGGTCGGCGGAGCTCGCGCAGGCAACCGGCCGCCACCCGGCGGAGCTGCGCAATATGGTCACCTCCCCCGGTGGCACCACCACCGAGGGCTTGTTCAAGCTGGAGGCGGCGGGCTTCCGGGCGTTGATTACGCAGGCGGTGGTTGCCGCGTTTGAAAAGTCTTTGGCCCTTGGTCGGCCGAAAGGATCGGAGTAAGTTGGCCCTCTACCTGGCGACGTTTATCTCACTTTTTGCCCAGATCTTGAGCTTGGCGATCTTCGCGCGGGCTATCCTGTCCTGGTTCCCCATTGGACGCGACAACCCGCTGACCATGCTCCTGGTGCAGATCACCGACCCCATTCTGATACCGCTGCGGCGGGTCATCCCCCCGCTGGGCATGTTCGATTTGACGCCGATGATCGCCATCATTTTGCTGAGCGTTGTTTCTCGGATGGCGCAGAGCCTCGTCTACAGCCTCTAAGCGTCCCCTAATACCACCGTGGCGTATTGGATTGTCATCCTGAGCGAAGCGAAGGATCCGTACTCAAGGGACGCTACAGGACCGGATTCTTCGCTTCGCTCAGAATGACAAACTGCCTCGTCTCGAGTTTTGTTAGGCACCTGAAACGGGCCCGTGAGAAGAACCTCACCCCCCGTCCCCTTCCCGCTTCAGGAAGGGAAAGCAACCTGCTCCCCTCCCCAGTCTTGGGGGAGGGGGCGGACCGTTGCGATGTGGAGGCAAGCGGTGACTCCCTCTCCCCTTGGGAGAGGGCCGGGGTGAGGGGGATCTTCCAGGCACCTCCCTCACCCAGGGGGAGAGGGAACCGGAAGCGACTCCACTCCTGACCTGCTCCTTCATGCAAACTGTTCGCCCCTCCCCAGTCTTGGGGGAGGGGCCGGGGGAGAGGTGAGCCGATACCCGCTACGATCCCTGGGGTCCCAGCAGGCGGGCCAGGGCCGCCTCCGTGCTCATCCCCTCGACGGTGATCAGCTTCTCGCGGCCTGCTGCGCCCCGGCGTAGGTGGACGGCCCAGGGCCGCACGCCCAGGGCCTCGGCCAGGAACGCCAGCAGAGTGGCGTTGGCCCGCCCTTCCACGGGGGGCGCGGCGACCCGGACCCGGAGCACGCCCTCCGTCAGCCCCACCACCTCGGTCCGCCGCGCTCCCGGCTGGACCCGTATCCGCAGTTGGGCGGATGCCGCCATCACACCTTCCGCGCCTCCCGGCGCTGGCGCGGGAGGCCCCGTCACTTTTAGACGTCCTCTCCGTCTTATACTACCAGAACCGCCCCGGAGCCGTGTTCATCCTCCTGAGATGACGTGAGACTATGGACCCAGTTCTCCCAGGCGCGCGGCGCGACGGTAGCCTACCAGCCCCCAGGGTACCCCAGGGCATCCGGCACGGGCTGCGCGCGCTCCTCGCCGTGATCACCCTGGCGCTCGTGGCTGCCCTGGGCGCGCCCGGCGCCCCACCCCTGGACGCCTCCCCCTTGCGACCGCACTACACTATCACCGCCCGCGTGGACCTGCGCTCCGGCACGGTAGGGGCGACGGCGATCGTGCGTTATCCCAACCGGACGGGCCGCCCCCTGGACCGCCTGGTCTTCCAGACCGAGGCGGCGCGCTCCCCCGGCTTCGCGCTCGCCGCGCAGGTAGGGGGCCAGGACGTCACGCCGCAGGTCACGGACCTGACCATCGACCTCCCTTTGCCAGAGCCCCTGGAGCCGGAGGCTGCCGCGACCGTGCGCCTGGACTTTCAGGTCCCAGTGCCTGCCCAGGAAGGGCGCTACGGGTTCCAGGACGGCATCCTGTCCCTGGGGGGGTGGTACCCGCTGCTGGCGGTCTACCGCGGCCCGCGCCTGGCCGGGGCGGAGCCTGAGGGCTGGGACCGGCATCCTCCTCCGCCCTTCGGCGACCTCACCTTCAGCGAGGTGGCGGACTACGAGGTGACGCTGACGGTGGACGGGGACCCTGCTATCGCCCACACCGGGACCCTGGTGACGCAGGAGGGGGCGACGCGCCGGTACCGGGCGGAGGGGGTGCGCGAGTTCGCCCTGGCGCTCTCCACGCGGTACCAGACCTTCCGCCGGCAGGTGGGGGCCGTCGAGGTGGTCGCCTTCGTCACGCCCGAGCGTGCGGCGGCCGGTCCCATCTACCTGGAGTACGGGGCGAGCATGCTGGTATGGTTGCACGAGACCCTCGGGCCGTACCCCTGGCTCTCCCTGCACTTGGCCGAAATGCCCTCGACGAACCTCATGAACGCCGGGCAGGAATATCCGGGCCTGGTGCGCATCGCGAGCTGGGCCAGCTACGCGGAGAGCGCTCCGGAGGGCTACCTGGCCTACCTGGTACGCCACGAGGTCGCCCACCAGTGGTTCTACGGGATAGTGGGCAACGACCAGATCCGCGAGCCCTGGGTGGACGAGGCCCTGGCGACCTGGCTGGCGCTGCACCACGTCCGGGTGACCGCTCCCCAGGTGTTTCCGGCGGCCTGGCAGCAGCGGGTGACCCAGTTCCTCCCCCCCGGACCATCGGACCCGCCGGGGATCAACCGGCCCATTTACGACTTTCCCACCGATGCGCTATACTTCAACACGGTCTACCGTCAGGGCGCGCTGCTCTGGGAGGACCTGTACCAACGGATGGGCGATGCCGCCTTTTTCGGGGCGTTGCAACGCTATGTCCAGGTCTTTTCCGGCCAGGTTGCCACCGGCACCGCCCTGCTCGATCTCGTGCAAGCGCACACCGATCAGCCAGTGGGGCTGCTGGTACAGCGTTATGCCACCTCTGCCCGCCCTCGCGGCGAGGGGCGCGGCTGGACCCCTCCCTGGCCACCCGGCGATACCTGGGCCGGCACGGTCGTCCTCCGCTCCGATCCGGGGATACGCCTGCGGGTCGTTGTCGATGACCGTCCCGCCCTGGAGGGGGACGCTGACCGCCTCACCTTCGATACCCGCACCTTCCCACCGGGCGAGTATCTCATCACCCTCGTCGGGGTGGGACCGGACGGACCGGTGGGGGAGGCGACACGGCGGGTGAC
>JACQUQ010000023.1 GCA_016210175.1 Chloroflexota bacterium
CTGCCCCGGGTGCCGACGATGAGCGGCCGTGGAGAGGTGGTCATACGGTATCCCCCGCGGGGGCGTGCCCCCGATCAACGTGCTCCTGCGTCACCCGCTACCTGTCCTGAGCGGTTGCCGGGCTCAGGGTTCCACCGGCTCAGGATGCACAGGGGCCGGGTGGTCGCCTGGGATGTCCCCCCGACGCGACCGGGAGCGCGCGGGAGTGCGTCTGCCGTGGTCTTCCGGGGCGTCCAGGGCAAAGAGGGTCCGCACGGCTTCGATGTAGCCCTGTTCGTCCGGATTGGCCTTCAGGTAGGTGAGGGGGTGGTGCAGCAGTTTCTTGACGATAGCGTTGGTCATGGCGTCGATGCGCGTCCGCTCAGCCTCGGACAGGTCGAGGTGCGCCAGGGTGCGCTCCAGTTCGGCGCGGCGGATGGCGTCGGCCTGGTTGCGGAGGGCCGCCACGGTGGGGATCACGTCCCGCCGGTTCCACCACTCCAGGAAGGAGCGAACCTCGCGGTCCACCAGGGCCTCGACTTTGGCGACCTCCTGGCGGCGACCGTTCAGGTTGGCCTCGGCCAGCCGCTGAAGGTCGTCAATGTTCCGGAGCACCACACCGGAGAGCGCGCCTACGGCCGGGTCGATGTCCCTGGGCACCGCGATGTCGATAAGGAACAGGGGGCGCTCCGGGCGCTGGGCCAGGGCTGCACGCACCTCGTCGGCGGTGAGCACGTAGCCCGGCGCCGCGGTCGAGCTGACCACTACATCGGCCTGCGCCAGCGCCTGGGGCAGGTCCTCGAAGGGCACCGCGCGCCCTCCCAGGGACGCGGCCAACACCGCCGCGCGCTCATAGGTGCGGCTGGTGACAGTGATGGCCCCGGCGCCGCTGTCGGCCAGGCTGCGGGCGGTGAGCTTCCCAGCCTCTCCTGCGCTGATGACCAGCACCTGGCAGCCCGCTAAGCTCCCGAAGTGATCGCGTGCCAGGGCGACCGCCGCGGCGCTGACCGAGACCGCCTTGCGGCTGATGGCGGTGTAGGTATGGGCCGCCTTGCCGGAGCGCAGCGCGTGGCGGAACAGGGCGTACAGGGCCGGGTCCAGGCTGTTGTGGGCATGGGCCAGGTGCATCGCATCCCGGACCTGGCCCAGGATCTGCTCCTCGCCCAGGATGAGGGAATCAAGCCCGGCCGCCACGCGGAACAGGTGACGGGCGGCCTTGTCGTGGCTGGCCGAATAGAGGAACGTTGCCACCTGATCCGGGGGCATGGCGCTCCAGGCGGACAGGAACCGCTGCAAGTGGCGGGTGCCGACCTCGGCGTTGCGCACCGTGGTGTAGATCTCGGTGCGGTTGCAGGTCGCCAGCACCGCGCCGTGGGAAACGTACTCCAGGAGGGACCGCAGCATGCGGTCCCCATCGTCGCCGGTGAGCGCAAAGCGCTCCCGGACCGCAACCGGGGCCGAGTGGTGGCTGATGCCAACGAGCAGGACCACCACGGTGGTGCTATCCCTCCTGCGTAGCGCCGACAGGGTGCGGGTGCTCGCTCAGCATCCGGACCAGCCGCGCCGTCGCCTCCTCCAGGGCCCCGGCCCGCACCAATGCCTTTAGTTCGTCGTCGATGCACTCCTGCCACCGCTCCGGGCTGGGGCGGAGGCCCCGGCGACGCACCTCGGTGCGCGCGTCCGAGAGCACCTGGAGCAGTTGGGCGTACTCCGGCGGGAAGGTCCGCTGCAATTCCTCGCGGAGGTAGCGGGCCATGGCCGGGCTGCCCCCGCCGGTGGAGATGGCCAGCACCAGCTCGCCGCGCCGCACCACCGCCGGCGCAATGAAGTCGCAGTTTTTCACATCGTCTACGGTGTTGACCAGGATGCGCCGGGCGCGGGCCTCATCGGCGGCGCGCTGGTTCACGGCGGGGTCGTCGGTGCCCACCACCGCGATCCAGGCGTTCGCCAGGTCTCCCGCCTGGTACTCCCGTGGGATCCAGGTGATCTGTCCGGTGTGGGCCCACTCGCGGATGCGTTCGGTCACCGCTGGCGCCACCAGGGTGATCGTGGCGCCACACTCCAGAAGGTTGGGGATTTTGCCTTCGCAGACCTCACCCCCGCCAATAATAACGACGGGCTTCCCTTGCAAGTCGAGAAACGCCGGGTAATACTGCGGCATCGCTGTCCTTCCTCACCCTACGGGCTGCGGCGAGGAGCAGAGTGAGTCCGGCCCGGTAGGGAATAGGGAATCTGGTAGACTCGGTGCGGTCAGGAGGGGGGTGGCCCTCCTGGGGCGGGCTCGTAGATAGCCACGGCTGCCAGCAGCACCGCATCAAGGATGCGGTACATGTGCTGCCACAGATCCAGGGCCTGGGTCGGGCTCATCCCGTCGCGGCGTACCAGGGCGCGGGCGGCCTCGTCCAGGGAGGCACGGAAGAACACGAAGGCGTGCAGCAGGTCCTGCAACAGGAGCCCGCTGGCCAGGGCTTCCCGGCCGTAGGCTGCCCCGATGGTGCGGGCCTCGGCCAGCGGCGCACTGCGCGACCGGGACCGACTCCCCGAGTCCAGCACCAGGGCCACCAGTTGCCGCCCGAACAAGCGCATCCGATCGCGCCCGCGCTCATCGAGCGTGTCGTACCAGGGGCTAGGGTGTCCACGGCTGGCATGGATGCGCCGCCGAATGCGGACCAGCGCCTTGTCGCGCGCTTGCTCCGGGCTCCGGTCGGGTGCGAGCGGGCGGCGGGTCTGCACCAGCGCCGACAGCTCCTCCTCGGCGAAGCGGCGGTGTCCGCCGGGCGTGCGAAAGCTCGGCACCTGCCCCTGGTCTGCCCAGTGGCGCAGGGTCGCCTGGCTGACCCCCAGCAGGCGGCTGGCCTGGCTCAGGGATATCCAGCGGGTGCTCCCCGCGGCGGGACCGGGGGCGCCGATGGTGGCCATCGTGCCGGAAAATCTCCTAAATTCTTACAATATGTGCTGCACTTGCGCCAAGCCGGGAAGACTACCAGGATTGTGACATACTCCCCACCTCTTGTCAATCGAGTATGATAGGGGATCGGTCCCATCGTAGGCGGGTGAAGGTGGGGACGTGGTGGTGGCCCCTTTGCCGGCCGGATGCAGTCCCATCCGGTCCGGGTTCCTGGATGGCTTCGGTGCGGCGGCGCTCCAGGAACCGCAGACACCCAGGGCGTCCAGGCAGCTCATCACTCTTGCAGAGACCTGGCACGGCAGGAGGAGCGCGCGTTGGGGGGAGCCGTTTAGCGCGCCGGTGCCGTGCCCGCGAGGGTCGGCGCCCGGAGTCGGGCCGGGGGCTTGGTGATCCGCAGCACCAGGCCCGCCGCGACGAGCGCCAGCAGTCCCGCGCCCAGGAAGGCCAGACCGTAATCACCCAGCCACACCCGCACCGCGCCGCCCACATAGGCAATGCCCGCTGCTCCCAACTGGTGGGAAAGGAAAATCCACCCGTAAATCCCGCCCACCGAGCGCCGGCCGTAGAGGTCGGCTACCAGCCCGGCCGTCGGCGGCACCGTGGCGACCCAGTCCAGCCCGTAGACGATGGCGAAGAGGGCAAGGCCGGAGACATCGCTGACCAGGGGCAGGAACAGCAGGGACAGACCCCGGAGGCTGTAGTACACCGCCAGCAGCTTGCGCTGGTCCACGCGATCGGAGAGCCAGCCGGAAGCGGTCGTGCCGATAAAGTTCATGAGCCCCATCAGCCCGACCACGCTGGCGGCGCTGATCTCGGGGATGCCGTGTTCGATGGCGTGGGGGATCAGGTGGGTACCGATGAGTCCGTTGGTCGTGGCCCCGCAGACAAAGAAGCTCCCGGCCAGCAGCCAGAAATCGGGGGTGCGTGCGGCCTGGCTGACCGGGGTAATGGGCGGTAGAGCCGGCGCTGGCCCGGCGCCCGCGGGCGCTGCCGGGGCGTTCCCGTCAAGGGTCTGGCCGACCTCGGCCGGGTCATCCCGCATCAACAGGAAGACGACGGGGATGACGGCCACCAGCGCCATGCCGACGATAAGCACGGCGCTGCGCCAACCGCCAGCAACCACGGCGGCCATCAGCAGAGGGATGAACACCAGTTGCCCGGCCGAGGTGGCGGCTCCCAGGATGCCCATCACCAGGCCCCGGCGCGCCAGGAACCACCGGCTGGCGACCGCCGCGCCGAGCACCCCGGCGGAGCCGCCCGCGCCGACGCCTACCGCGACCCCCCAGAGCAGATCTAACTGCCATAGGGACTGCATGAAGATAGTCCCCAGGGCGCCCAGGGCGGTGAGAGCCAGACTGACCAGCATCACCCGGCGCGGGCCGTGGCGGTCCATGAGCCGCCCCACCACAGGCCCCACCAGGCCGAACAAGAGCAGGTTCACGGAGACGGCCAAAGCGATGGCGGCCCGGTCCCACCCGAATTCGCTTTCGAGGGGATAGATGAGCACGCCGGGGGCCGAGCGCACGCCTGCGGTGACCAGGAGCGTACTGAAGGTAACGGCCACCACCACCCAGCCGTAGTAGATGCGGCGGGTACCCTGTGTACGCATCCTCGGTTCTTCTCCTCGACCACAGAGTCCCAGCAGCAACGGCGACGCAGACGCCCCACCCCACAGCCGGGCCAGGCCCAGTAGGGACGGTTGCTGTCCGCTACCGACCTGCAAGCGTAGCTTATGCGCAGAAAGCACCCAACGTCAAGGGCGCGAGGGTCCCGCATCGTGTACAGCCGAGCGCCTGCGGACCGAGCACGATCACACCGAGCACACTCACCCGTGACCAGCAGCACACGCTACTTGGCGGGGAGTGCTGCTGGCCCAGGTGTGCGTGGCTGCGGTGCGCTCCGACCCGGCGATACGGACCTGCGGTTAGATAAAGCCCCGTCGCCGCTGACCTGCCGCGAAGGCGGCATGAGGATGGCGGGCCAGTTGCAGCGCCACTTGGATCGCGGTGAGAGTGGTACCTTCGGGTCCCTCCTGGTAGGAAACCGTCAGGTTGTGCGTCGTCGGATCGGGGTGGACCTTGGTGACACCCTTGAGGCGCTGCACCGCGTTCAAGACGACGTCGGCGACTTCATCATTCGTCAGGGTCGGGATCTTGAGAGTGACTTCCGCCATCATATCCTCCTCTACGTATGCGTGCTACCGACCACGGTGCCGTCATGAACAGACAGCGAGAGTATACCATATCTGCCCCGGTACGCTGAACCTGTGGCGTGTAGTATACTCCATCGGGCTTGCTGCGCCAAGGATGGTGAGACGTCGCTTGTGAGGGGGAAGGAAATGATAGCCGCTAGGCTTCAGGCGGCTGCTCCTGGCGTGCCTGCTCCTGAAACTCCTTTTCACGACGATAGTCCCGCACGCCCTGGCTCTCCATCCAGCGCTCCCGGTCCAACTCCGTCCGGAGTCCCAGCGCGTGCAGCGCGTCGTTGGCCTCATCGAGGCTGGTAGAGCGGGCGACCCGCTGGGCCGGGACGGCCACCTCACGGACCGTGGTCATCGGGTCCAGGAAGAAGGTGAGGGTTGCCAGGGGCGAGAGCACCACTTCGGCGGCACCGTCGCGGATAGGACGGCGGCCCAGCGCGCCGCGGGCGGCTTGAAGCGGGATCTGGGACGCCTCGCTGTGGAGTTGCGTGAGCAGGCGCTCCAGGTCGGCGACGGCCCGGTGGGTCATGCCCCAGGCACCCAGGTAGCCGCCCGACGCGGCGATGGCCGCGATGCGGGCGTCGAGCTCGGCCGGGGTTAGCTCGCCGTCGCAGCCGTAGCCCAGCACCCCCAGCATGGTGGGCACGCCCTCCTCCTCCAATCGGGCCAGGGATGCCAGCATCACCCCATCCGCCAGAGGGCTCCGCAGGCCCGGTTCGTTCCCCATCGCCAGGGAGTCGCCGCCGACATCCACCCCGATGAGCAGGTCAGCCTCCAGGTGGGTCAGGGCCATGCGCAGGCTGTCCACGATCCCCTGGACGCCCTGATTGATATCCAGCAGCAGGGTCTCACAATTGAAGACCGCGGCAAAGGCCGATTCCGCAAAGGTCACGCCGTCGGCAGTGCGCGTCCGCGCGTTCGCCAGGGCAGCGCAGGGAGCAAAGGGCGTCGCATAGACCACCTCGGCCAGGGGGCGCGGGCCAGGCCGGGGGTCGTACACGATGCGCTCCCAGGTGAGGCCACCGGCCACCCACGAGACGCCAAACAGAGAGAGCAGATCGAGCGTCGGGACGGTGCCGGCGATGTCACCGCCCCCGCCAATCCCGATGACGATGGCGCGCCGGGCGCGGCGCAGCAGGGCCTCCAACGTGGTCGGGCTCGTCACCTCGGCTACCTCGCTTCTGGAGCGTATGGCTGATCCGGCGGGCGCTACCCCCCGGCCTGGGCAGGGGTCACGCGCTCGGCTGGGCTGCTCAGTAGGCCGCTCGGGTGGGCACCAGGCCCAGGATGCCCGAGCCCGCCATCAGGAGGACCCCCAGGAGGAGCACCCAGGGGTGCTCCAGATACAAACCCACCGCAAGGAGCGACCCACCAACGACCACGCCTGCGAAACTGACTGCCGGCGGCATTCCCCTCTCCTCCCTCTTTGCGGTCGCCAGCGGAGCTCCGGCGACCACTCCCGTCCCATTGCAGAACGAGCAATACATGCCCGAAAACGAGGTTCCCGTGCCATAGCAGTAGGGACATGTCGCCGTCATACGGCACCTCACCACCGGTATCCCCGGTCAGCTTTGCCTCGCCGTTGTGGTCTTCCCGTGCGACGAAACGGTTGGTTCCTGTATGAAAACGATGTCCCTCGTTCTGCCATCTGGCGCCGCTGGCCATGGTAGCACGCCGCTGGCGCTCTGGAACCACCTCACGCCCCGCGCGCGACGTAGCCTGCCGTGCCACGCGCCGCCCCGGGGCGACCCCGGGCTACTCCTGCGCCTTAAGCTCCTGGAAGAGCGTCGTCAGCACTTCAGGAGCGATGGCCGGCGCAGGGAGACAGGAGAGGTGGTTGTCCAGGGGGGTAATGGAGATGCGGCGGTTGAGCAAGGCGTGGAAATCCGTCCCCTCGCCGACGTCCACATTGGTGCGCTTGCGCTGTAGCCAGAGCACCTTGCGGCCCCGGTTCTCCTGACCCTCCACGACATCGGCAAAGTTGCGCAGGGCCAGGCGGGTAAGGGAGATCCCCTCGATCTCCGGAAGACTACAGTTGGGCACATTGACATTGAGCAGGGTATCCGTCGGGACCAAGCCTTCGGCCTGCTTGCGCACCATCAGGGCGACGAGCTTCGCGGCGATATCGTGCTGGGTGCTGTCCAGCTGAAAGACTGAGCACGAAATGGCCGGCAGGCCCCGGAAGCGCCCATGAAGCGCGGCCCCGATGGTGCCGGAGATGAAGATCTCGTTGGCCGTGTTATGGCCCTGGTTGACGCCGGCGACCACCAGATCGCACCCATCCTCCAGGATCGAAGAGAGGGCCACGATGACGCTGTCTCCGGGGGTGCCTTCCACGGAGTAGGTATCGACGCCGGACATGGTGAAGGGCAGCTTGTTGACCCGCAAGGGTGCGGTGAGGGTGATGGACGAGCCTACGCCGCTCTGTTCCCGGTCGGGTGCGACCACGGTGACCTTCCCCAGGTGGGCCAGCGCCTCCGCCAGCACCCACAGGCCCCGGGCGTGGACCCCGTCGTCATTCGTTACCAGAATCTTCACCGTTGCTCCCTCCGCTTGAGCGGCACTATGGCGAGCGAGGACCGTGCATGGCCCACCATTATCGGCAGTCTACCACAAAGCGCCATCCGGGGGAACTCCAGCCCTGCAGCCATCAGGACCTTGAACGGGCTTCCCACGGCCAGCCGGGAACATGAAGAAGCCCTGGGTCGGGCGCTCAGCGCCTTTGACGCCTGGAAGGTGGGCATGGTACCCTGGGAGCGCACGGGACAGGCGGCTAGGCGAAAGGAGACTATCGTGGCGAAAGATCCGGTCTGCGGTATGGATGTGGACCCGGCGACCGCCAAAGGGCAATCGGACTACAAGGGCCAGACCTACTACTTCTGCGCCCCCGGCTGCAAGCGTGCCTTCGATCAGGACCCCGAGCGCTACCTGAACCAGCCTCGCAGCTTCGAAGGCATGCAGCGACTCTAAGCCCGTGTGTGAGCAGACCTCTCCCCCTGCCCCCTTCCCCTTCGGCAGGCTTGCCCTGAGGGTAGCGAAGGACGCAGGACAGGCCGCAGCGTGCTGCGGGGAGGGGCCGGGGGAGCATAAGGAACGCCGGTGGATATTGATGTAACGTTTACCCCCGCCGACCTGGCGCAGCAGGACCGGACAGGCCGTATCGTGGTCGTGCTTGATGTGGTGCGTGCCTCGACCACCATCATCCAGGCGCTGGCCCATGGCTGCGCCCGCGTGCTCCCGCAGGCGACGGTCGAGGAGGCCCGCTCCCTGGCAGCCACCTTGCCGCCACGCGAGCGCCTCCTGGGTGGCGAGCGTAACGGCCAGCGCATCTCCGGCTTCGACCTCGGTAACTCGCCGCGGGAGTACACTGCGGAGCGCGTGCGGGACAAAACCCTGGTCTTCACCACCACCAACGGCACCCGGACGCTTCAGGCCGCCCAGGGAGCCGATAGTATCCTCGTGGGGGCCTTCGCCAACCTCCCGGCAGTGGTCCAGAAGCTGGCAGCGGCCGGGCGACCGGTCCTGCTGGCCGCGGCGGGGCGCTTGGACCGGCCCGTCCTGGACGACGTGGTCTGCGCCGGGATGTTCGTGCAGCAGCTTCAGGAGCGCCAGCCAGAGGGAGGATCCCTCAGCGACGCCGCGCTGCTGGCCTGGCAGGTCTACCGGGCCTACGAGGGACGGCTGGTCGAGGCGCTGCGGCTCTCGGCGTCGGGGCAAGCCCTGCTGCGCCTGGGCCGGGAGTACGAGGACGACCTGCGCTGCTGCGCCCAGGTGGGGGTGAGTTCCCTGATCCCTGCGGTCAACGACGGCGCTCTCCTCCCCCTCCCACCAGGGTCAGTGCCCGACTGAGACGCCGCAACCAGCACCGCCCACCGCGTGCCGGCGCTTTGGGCCGGCCCGCGGCCAATCTGGTCGCCCCCGGCACGCGCGGCGCGTCCAGCACCCTCCGTCGCCAGCCAGAGCCAGGCATTCACGGGCGCGTGGGGGCGGGGCGTTACTCCTGGGCGCCGTCGTGTTCCACCAGGCGGTGCGCTGCCTGCTGGTTCAGGCTCTCCCGCAGCAGCGCCCAATGGCCACTCAAGAAGCGGAAGTCCTCCCGGCTCAGGGCCAGCACATCCACCGCGGTGACGGAGCGCACGGTGGCGGTGCGGCGGGTCGCCCGCAGCAGCGCGATCTCACCGAAGGTCTCCCCGCTTCCCAACCGGGCCACCCTCCGCTCCGGCTGGCCCGCCTCTTGCCGGACCACCTCGACCTCCCCCTGCTCGATGATGTAGAACAGGTCCGCCGGGTCATCCTGACGCACGATGACCTCGTCCGGCTCGTAGTGGACCCGGAGCACCCGCGCGCTGCGGTCCACCTGCACTTCACAGATGTCCCGGTCAAACACCAGGTCCAGGGTCCAGTCCAGGGCGACCCGCGCCTTGCGCTGGAAGCCCGGCAGTTGCAGCAGATAGAAGGTGCGCCAGAGCCACCAGGCCGGAAAGCCGGTGAGCTTGCGCCCCAGGACATCCGCGACGGCCCGGTGCCGTCCCAGGGAGACCATCTGCCCCAGGCCGGTGAAGGCGAAGGGGCGGAGCGGACCCCCGATCAGGGTGGCGACCAGGTTGGCGGCCAGCGTTCGGCCCTCCCGCACGGCGTACTGGGCCGACGGCGGAGAGAGTTCGCCGGGGATAGTGCTGGGCACCGCCGCGCCGTCGCCCAGCGCCCAGATGGTGGGGTGGTCCTGCACGCGCAGCGACGCGTCCACCAGCAACCGCCCGTGGGCATCTTTCGGCAGGGGCAGGCCAGCCACCAGGGGGTTGGGCGCGGTCCCGATGGTGCCGACCAGAGTCCGCGTGGGGATGCTCTCGCCGTCACGCAGCAGGGCTTCGGTGGCGGTGGCCCCGGTGAGCCGGCGCTCCAACCAGAGATCGATGCCCTGGCGTTGGAGGACACTGGTGCCGACGTCGGCCAGGTCCTGGCTCAGTTCGGGCATCAGGCGGCGCCGGGAATGGAGCAGCAGCACGCGGGCCTCGCCGGGCCGGATGCGCGGGTAATGGGGGATGGCTCGCTGCACCAGGTCCGCGATTTCGGCGGCCACCTCAACGCCGGTAAACCCGCCGCCCGCCACGACAAAGGTCAGCAGCCCGCGGCGGTGCTCCGGGTCGGGGTCGAGGTCGGCCTCCTCCAGCATGCGAATGATGTGGTTCCGCAGATGGAAGGCGTCGCCGATGGTCTTGAGGGGAAAGCCGTGCTGCGCCAGCCCCGGCAGGCCCGAGAGGTCGGTGGTGCTGCCCAGGGCCAGCACCAGGTGGTCGTAGGAGAGATAGCGGCGCGGCACAAAGGGTCCGTGGGAGACGGTGACGACCCGCGCCGCCAGATCGATATCCTCAATGGCGCCGACGTGGACCGCCACGCGCCGGAACATCAGCCGCAGCGGGGTCAGGATATGGTTGGCCTCGATAGCCCCAGAGATGACTTCCGGGAGGAGCGGCTGGAACAGAAAAAAGTTCTCCCGGTTCACCAGGGTGATCTCCACCCCGCGGCGCTGGCCCAGGGACCGCTCCAGCGCTTGGGCCGTCGCCACGCCCGCGAAGCCGCCGCCCAGGATGAGGATACGTGTGCCAGCCGAACCGACCGCCATGGCAACCCCACATTCTGTATCGCTTTCGATACTGGCGCCCCTTGGCCCAATATGACCGATAGCCCATAGTATAGGCCACGCTCCACCGCCAGGAAAAGCGCGGCTACGGCAGTGCCAGGGCCTTTTCCTTTTCGGGCGAAGGGTTTTGCGGTCCGCTCACTCTGAACTGTCGGTTGTGGCGTCAAGGCCGGGGAGGCCAGGAGCCGATGGTGGCCCTTGCTCGCCCAGTAGCGGTCAGCGTGGCACCGGTCCAGCCGCTAGCCAGGCCCGGAGCCGCGGCGTGCCCGCCCCCGCCGAAGCTGGTCGTCGACGGGCGGCCAACTGCCGACCACCCGTGGAAACGCACTTATGCCGCCGTTGCCGCCCGCACTGCCGCCTCCCATGCCAAAGCCTGACGCCCACCCCCGTGCGGACGCGGCTCCAAAGGGTGGTGCGCACCTGGATGCCGCGCCTGACCCGACGTTCACACCGGGTGTGCGGACCAAGCCGCCAACCAACGGTAGCACCGAGTCCAAGCTGTCTGGTCATTGGGGGTGGGGAAGGTTCGCAGCACGTGCGGTAGGACAACTGAGCATGGCCCGCTCAGGCTAGGGCAGGGACATCGGGGTAAAGTCGGTGATGACCAGCACTTCTTCAATGGCGTGGAGGGCGACGGTGGGCTGGACGCGGATGGTCTTGAAGAGGGCCAGGTCCGAGCCGCTGGCCTCGGCCACCATGCCGATGGGGATACCCTTGGGGAAGCCCCCGCCCAGGCCGGAGGTGATGATGACGTCGCCTGGCTGCACATCTTCCTCCTGGTTGATGTACTCCAGGCGCAGGTCACGGGTCGCGCTGCCCATCAAGACACCCGCGGCGCGGGTACGCTGCACCATTGTGTTGACGGCACTAGAAGGGTCGGTGATGACCAGCACCTTAGCGACCGTCGGGTAGCTCTTGGCCACCCGGCCCACCAGGCCACCGTCGGCTACCACCACCATGCCATCCTGCACGCCATCATTGCTGCCCCGGTCAATGGTGATGGCGTGCAGCAGATGGTTGCCATCGGCCCGGTTGATGATGGCCGCCGTGAGGTAGTCGTGTTCGTCGTAACGCTGCTGGTAGGCCAGCAGCGCCCGGAGCCGCTCATTCTCCTGGCCGGCTTCGACCAGGCCCAGCATCTCCTGCTTGACGCGGGAGAGTTCGCTCCGCAGCGCCCGGTTCTCCGCCTCGAGCTGCCCGACCCGCACCGCCACGTTGACAAAGCTCTCCAGGAAGGACGTAAATCCCACCATGACCCGTTGCGCCGGCGCCAGGGCGTCCGCGGCGGCGCCCTCCGCGGCATGGGTCCATCCCCGCTCCGAGGCCACGACCGCGGCCATGCCCAGGAGCATCGCTGCTACGACCAGTGCCACCCGCCTGCTGCCCACGGTGCCCCCTCCCCTGGAGTGCTGAGGAGTGGGGGCTGCCTCTGCCCCCACCGATCCCTTGCCGCGCGCCCTTTCCGTTCTCGGTCCTGGTTGCTCAGCCCTTACGCCTTTATTGAGGAGGCTTGCGGAAGGTCAGCTGCACCAGCACGCGCTGGAGACGATCGAGTTCCTCCAGCACTTCGCCCGTGCCACGCACCACACATGTGAGGGGATTTTCGGCGATAAAGACTGGAAAGCGCGTTTCTTGTGAGAGGCGGCGGTCCAGACCGGTGAGCAGGGCGCCCCCCCCAGCCAGGACGATCCCCCGCTCCATCACATCGGTGACCAACTCCGGGGGGGTGATCTCGATGGTGTCTTTGACCGCGTCCACGATGGCGTTAATCGAGGGTGCCAGCGCCTCGCGGATTTCGATGCTGCTCACCGAGATGGTCTTGGGCAAGCCGGTGAGCAGGTCCCGTCCCTTGATCTGCACCTCGCGCTCTTCCCGCAGCGGGCAGGCAGAGCCGGCCTCCATCTTGATCTGCTCCGCGGTGCGCTCTCCGATGAGCAGGTTATGGTTTTGACGGGCGTAGGTGATGATGTTCTGGTCGAGTTCGTCGCCGGCGACCCGGATGGACGTGCTGGCAGCGATGCCGCCCAGGGAGATGACGGCAACCTCGGTCGTGCCGCCACCGATATCGACGATCATGCTGCCGCTGGGCTCCATGACCGGGAGCCCAGCGCCGATCGCCGCGGCCATCGGCTCCTCGACGAGATAGCACGACCGGGCGCCGGCATTGAGGGCCGCATCGTGGACGGCCCGTTTCTCCACCTCGGTCACGCCGCTGGGGATGCCCACCACCACCCGGGGGTGTGGCAGCATGAACCCATCCCGCTCGTGGACTTTCCGGATGAAATACTCCAGCATCCGCTCGGTAATGTCGAAATCGGAGATCACCCCGTCTTTCAGGGGACGCACGGCCACGATGCTGGCTGGAGTACGGCCGACCATGCGCTTGGCTTCCGCGCCGAAGGCCATGGCCCGTTTGGAGGGACGATCGATGGCGACGACCGATGGCTCGTCAATGACCACGCCCTTGCCCTTGACAATGACCAGGGTGTTGGCGGTGCCGAGGTCGATGCCGATATCGTGGGAAAACCACCCGAGGATGCGGTCGATGGGGTTGAACAAGGGGGCCTCCCGGCGCTGCTCCGCCATGCGGTGGAGTTCGCAGCGAACTCCACCGCACCCGAACGAGGACAACCCCTCCCATTGCGGCGGAGCGTACATGTATGGCTAGTGTTCTGTCAGGCATAAACTGATGGGTGCGACTGCCGCCGTGAACGGCGGGCCCGCCCTTCAGGGCGGCGGGATGGAACCCATCAAAACAGGATTGACAGGCCACTAGATGAGATTGGCGCGCTTCCTGGTGCGGGGCGACTGCGGTCCTGGCAGGGGCGCACGTAGCCCCGGCCCCGCTCCTGCACGGCAGGGGCCATTCCCTCCCCACAGCACGGAGGGGGAGGGAATGGCCGCACGCGCTCGTGTGCCGTGATGCCAGCGCCAGACCACCAGGCTCCGTCGACCAGGGTAGGAGAGGCGTCACCGCTCTCTACCACCACGGGATTATAGCACACCTGGGCGCGGCTGCAAGCTGAACAGGCGACGACTCCACAAGGAGGTGTTAGCGGTGCCCCGCGAAGCGCGCCAGGAGCTCCGCGCGCAACGCTCGCAGGTTTCCCTCGATGACCGCCTGGCGGATATCCCGCATCAGGTCGGCCATGAACTGGAGGTTGTGGACCGTGGCCAGCCGGGGGGCCAGGAGCTCGTCGGCCTTGAAGAGGTGGCGCAGATAGGCCCGGCTGAAGTGGGTGCAGGTCTGGCAGGGGCAGCCTTCCTCCACCGGGCCGGGGTCGGCGGTATAGCGGGCGTTCAGAATGTTGAGGCGTCCCGAGCGGGTGAACAGGGTGCCGTTGCGGGCCATGCGGGTGGGCGCGGCGCAATCGAAGGTATCGATCCCCCGGAGCACCGCATCCGCCAGGTCCTCGGGCATGCCGATGCCCAGCAGGTGGCGGGGCTTCTCCGCGGGCAGCAGCGGGATCACCCAGTCGAGGATCCGGTGCATATCCGCCTTGGAGCGGCCCAGGTCGCCGCCGACGGCCAGGCCCCAGAAGGGAAGCCCACCGATGAACCGGGCGCTGGCCTCCCGCAACTCCTGGTAGTGCCCGCCCTGGACGATACCGAACAGGGCCTGGTCGTTCCGGGTCTTGGCCTCCAGGCAGCGCAGCGCCCAGCGGTGGGTGCGCTCCAGCGCCCGCCGGGTGTACGCTTCATCGTTGAGGGGCGAGGTACACTCGTCGAAGGCCAGGATGCAGTCGGCCCCGAGCAGTTCCTGGGCATGGATAGAGGTCTCCGGCGTCAGGCGCTGGCTGGAGCCGTCGATATGGGAGGTGAAGGTCACGCCGTCCTCATCGATCCGCACCAGGCGACCCTCACTGCTGCTCCGGGACGGCCGGGCGGGCACGCGCTCCGCCGCGTCGTTGGCCTCCTCCGCGGGGAAGATGCTGGCGATCTTCCCCACCCCGTGCTCGATGCCGAAGCCCAGGCTGAACACCTGGAAGCCGCCGCTATCGGTCATGATGGGCCGGTCCCAGGCCATGAAGCGGTGCAGCCCGCCCAGCCGGGCGATCAGGTCGGCGCCGGGGCGCAGGTACAGGTGGTAGGTGTTGGCCAGGACCATCTGGACGCCGATGGCCCGCACATCGTCGGGGGTGAGGGCCTTGACCGTGGCCTGGGTCGCCACCGGGCAGAAGGCCGGGGTCTCGATGGTCCCGTGGGGCGTGGTGAGCAGCCCGGCCCGCGCCCGTGACTGGGGGTCGGTATGGGTCACGGTGAAGGCGAAGACGGGTGCGGTCATGGTCGGTCGCTCCGGGCCGGTTGCCAGGGCTGCTGCCACCAGGGTAGCTGCGCGGCCAGGTCGGTCTGCTGGCGCTGCCGTTCCTGGAGCCGTTGCACCCCCTCTTGGACGGCGCCGGCCGCGGGATCGAGCCGCAGGGCCGCTTCATAATGGCGCAGGGCTTCCGTGGTGCGCCCGGTCCGCTCAAAGGCCCGGGCCAGCAGGGCGTGCCACTCGGCCTGCCGCGCATCCAGTTCGACCGCCCGCTCCAGCCAGGACACGGCCGCCTGGTCCCGCTCCAGGCGCAGGAAGATGGCCCCGACCGCGGCGTGGAGCGCCGGGTGCTGGGGGTCGACCAGCGCCCCCCGCTGCAAGACCGCCAGCGCCTGGTCGAGGCGGCCCCGGTCGCGCAGTACACAGCCCCGGCGGAAGTAGCCCTCGGCCACCAGGCGCCGCAGGGCCGGGTCGGTTTCCTCGCCGACGACCAGGCGCTCGTGCAGCCGCAACGGGTCACCCAGGGAGAGCGCCAACCGGTACGCCCACATGCTGCGCCCCCTCCTAGTAGAAGATGGTCCGGGTGCGGTGGTGCGGGTGCTGCATGGAGAGCGTCTGGCTCAGGTCCCACAGGTACCAGTCCAGGCGGTAGGCCGGTACGATCTCGCCGCGGGCTGCCAGCGCTCGGCGCACCAGCTCGCAGGCCCACACCGTCGCCGCCCGGATCTCGACCTCCCACGCGCTGCCGGGCGGGAGCAGCTCCAGCTGGTCCACCCGCTCGGCCAGGTCCGGCCCGTACTCCAGCACGCCCAACTCCCGGAGCACCTGGGGCAGCTTGTAATCGGCGAAGACCGTTACCTGGTCCATATCGGCGAAGTGGCCGTAGGACTGCCCCAGGAAGCTGCCGTACAGGTCGGCGCACAGGATTTGCGCCCGCTTGTACAGGCGGACGGTCTGGCCCCGGTACGGTACCTCATCCCGGAACGAAGGAAAGTGCTCCAGGACCCGGCGCACCAGCGCTATCGCGCTCCCCCCGGCCTGCTCCACCGCGTTGCTGAACCAACCGTGATAGCCGTTGAGCAAGCTCAGGCCCGTCTCGCGGGCGATAGCCAGTCGCTCGGCGAACAGGGGGACCTCGCCCCAGCCGCGCAAGATCGCCGCCAGGGTCGCTTCGTCCAGTTCGGCCAGAAACGCGGCGTCCCACACGGGTACGCCCTCCTCGATGGCCCGTGTCAGCGCACCCGCCAGCGCACCGTAGCCCGACAGGACGCGACCGTGGAACGCGATTTTCCAGACGGTCTCTGGATCACCCCAGAAGCAGAAGTTGAGGGCGTCCAGCAGCAGCAGGTAGTTCACCGTCCGCCCGCCGCCGTCGAAGAAGTGCAGCTCGCGGTCCCACACCGGAGGCTCCGGGCGCTCCTGGTACAGCCGCTGCGCCAGGCGCGCCACCGCCTCCGGGTGAATGGTCACGTGTCGGGCCTGCTCGACCACGGCGTGCGTGGAGGAGAGGACTCCCAGGGGATCGGGATGGTCTTGCATGGCTCCCATTATGGTGGGCGCCCGATGAGGCCGTCAAGCGCCGGGATGCCGCGCATCCGGCGCCGGTCGCACGGTGCGCCCCCGTCGCGTGCGTCAGGTAAAGGATACGTGGCGGTATGCCGCGTCTATGCCGGTATCTGGCCCGCGGCTGCGTCATCCTCCGGGGGCGGGGCGATCTGCACGATGCCGTCGGCCAGCGCCGTCTTCACCGCCTGGCTCCAGTCCGGGGCACGCCGCAGGTCCACCGTCCGTAACCGTCCCGACCAGACCCCTGCCAGGCGCTGCATCTCCTGGGAGATGTGGTCGCGCAGTGGCTCGAAGGCGGCGTTGGACTCTGCGGCCCACTTATCCAGGGCGCCGACGGGATCGTACCCGTAGATCCGCAGGCGGTAGAGCTCGCCGTAGCTCACCGCCAGGGCGAAGAGCACGTACGGGCACCCGTCAATGACCCAGCAATACAGCGCCTCCTCTCCCGCGGCGGGGCGGGGGAATACCCAGTTTCCGGTAGCCATCCACTCCGGGGGTTGCACGCGTGTCTCCTTCCCCGCCCCAGCGCCAGCGTCCGGGGCCGCGCGAGGGCTTCCTAATATTCCTGACTATTGAAACGGATAGGCGCGCTGCGCGTCAGGGGGTGCGCGCGTCGTTTCCCTTGCGTGCGCTGGCTCTGTGCTCGGACCTCTTTCCCGCCCTCACCCCGGCCCTCTCCCATGGGGAGAGGGGGCCACCGCCTGCCTTCACCTCGAACCTGTCCGCCCCTGAAGGCTTCCGGTGAGCCGGACTGCATCCGGGACGCGCCTCCTGGCTGGCCGGCGTAACGCTAACTCCTTTCCAGCGTTGCTCAGGGAGAAGGCCAAGGAGTATGATGCAGTGGTGGGGGAGCACTCCACCGGGACCTGGCATGACGCAGTGCGGGAGTGGCATCACGGCGGAACGCGGAGTTGCAGCCGCCGCGGCTGGGGCTTACAATAAACTACCGGGGTTCCCGCGGTGTCCTGCTGCCGGGAGCGTCGGACCGGTAGGACACGGTAGGTGCGCTGCCACGCCCACGGAGGAGAAGCGTTGGAGATTACCATCCACGGCCGGGGTATCGAACTGCCGGCCCAAGCGTGGGACTACCTCACCAAGAAGCTGCGCCGCCTCGACCGCCATCTCTCGAGCCAGGCCCAGGCCATCGTCGAGGTAGCACGCTCCGCTGCCCGCAGCGCCGATGACCGCCTGGTAGTCCAGGTCACGATCAGCAGCAACGGTACGCTGCTCCGGGGCGAGCAGTCCGGCGCCGACGTGTATACCGCCATCGACGCGGTGGCCGGTGTCCTGGACCGGCAGATTGAACGATACAAAAGCAGGCTGAACCGCCGCGGGCGGACCGGGCTTTCCCGTATGCTGGCGGACACGGCAGAAACCGAGGTTGCCGAGGCCGAACCCGTCGAGGAACCACAGCAGATTGTCCGTACCAAGCAATTTCTGGTGGAGCCGATGCTCCCCGATGATGCCGCCGCTCAGATGGAACTGTTGGGTCACGATTTCTACGTCTTCCTGAACACTGCGACGGGTCGTCTCGCCGTGATCTACCGCCGCCGGGATGGCGATTATGGTCTCCTGGACCCACAGATCCCCTAGCGCACACCCCAGGAGGGGGTAGGGGTCACATGATCGTTACCTTGACACTGAATCCAGCCATCGACCATACGGTAGTGGTGGATGATCTGGTGCCCGGTGATACCAATCGGGCGCCGTCTTGCCGCACCGATATCGGTGGCAAGGGTATTAACGTCTCGCGCGTGCTGCGCGAGCTGGGCTGTCCCAGCACCGCCATGGGGTTCGTCTCCGGGACCACGGGGCGCTTTATCGAGCACACCCTGGCGGACCGCAATATCCCGCGGGACTTCGTCCACGTCCGGGGAGGCCAGACCCGCACCAATATCACCATCGTCGAGCGGCGACGCGAGCTTACGACGACCATCAATGAGCCTGGTCCCTACACCGACCCGCATTTCTTCAACCTGCTGCTGACGCGCCTCAAGCGTCGGCTCCAGCCCGGCGACTGGCTGGTTATCGGCGGCAGCGTGCCGCCGCCGCTGCCGACCACGGTCTATGCCGAAGTGATCACGCTGGCGAAGAAGCTGGGCGTCGTCACCGTGCTCGATGCCGATGGCCCGGCGCTGGCCGCGGGCATCGAAGCCGGGCCGTTCATGGTGAAGCCGAACCGCCGCGAGCTTCAGCGCCTGCTGGGCCGCGGCCCCCGCAAGGTCGAGACCATGCTGGAGGCCGCAGAGCGTATCTATGCCTGCGGGGTGTCGGTCGTGGTAGTCTCCCAGGGGGTCGAGGGGGCCGTCGCCGTCTCTGATGAGGGCGAGTGGCAGGTCGTGCCCCCCGTAGTGCAGGCCGAGAGCGCGGTGGGCAGCGGCGATGCGATGGTGGCCGGGATGGTGCTGGTGCTGAGCGGGGGCGGTACGATGGAGGAGGCCCTGCGCCTGGGTACCGCCGCCGGCAGCGCCACCGCCCTGACGCCGGGCACGGAACCGTGCCACCAGGAGGACGTGGCGCGCCTGCTGCCGCTGGTTGCAGTGCGGCAGGTGCGCGGCGACACCCCGGCGCGGCGGCCCGCGCTGGCGCTGCGCATGCGCGGCACCTCTTCGTAACCGCACCAGCCGGGCCGGGGCGAGGGGGCGGCCCTCCACAGGAACACGGCGCCGCGCCCCGTTGCCCCGAAAGGGTCCCGCTCCGAGGAAGCGCCCATGGTTACCCCACCGCCGGACGAGGGAGCGCCCCTGGCCATCCCTACGGAGCGTGGCCCGATCTCCTGCCGGTACCACCCCTGCCCGGATCCGGTGGGTGCGGTGCTCCTGGTCGGGGGCTTTGATGGCGGCTTTGACGGCCCTGCCGACGGCCTGTATCCCGACCTTGCGCACGATCTGCTGCCCCTGGGGATAGCCACCCTGCGCCTGGACTTCCGTCTCCACACCAGCCCCGGCAACGTGGACGAAGGGACCTATGACGTGCTCCAGGGCCTTGCCTTTCTGGAAGGGCAGGGTGTGGCGCGCGTGGGCCTGGTGGGCCATTCCTTCGGGGCCGCGGTGGCCATCAACGCCGGCGCGCGCAGTCCCCTGGTCACCACGGTCGTCACCCTCAGCGCCCAGACCTACGGCACCCGCCTGGTCAATAAACTGTCCCCGCGACCGCTGCTCCTCATCCACGGGGCGGACGACCAGCGGCTCCCGCCCTCCTGCTCCGAGTACCTGTACGCCCGCGCCCTGGAACCCAAAGAGCTGGTCATCCTGCCGGGAACGCGGCACAGCCTGCGCCAGCGGCGTGAGGAGGTGCGGCGTCGGGTGGTGGCGTGGCTGGCGCGGCACCTGCGGCCTGCCGCCTCCGTCCCCGAGTAGTCCCTGCGCCGGCGGCGCTTGCCGGAGTGCGAGCCGGACCATCCTCCGGGGAACAGTCCCACTGGCGTGGACTCCGTGGTACAATGCCGCCATTGGCACGCATTGAACACCACGGGGAGGGAACACCATGCACGTCCACCGCAACCCGCTCGGTCAGGAGTCACCCGTCGGGCCGCCCGACGTCCCCCTGCTCGACCAGCACGCGCGCGTCCAGGCCGGGGAGCGCCTGGACCGGCAGATCCGGGACCGCGAGCGGACCGTGAGTTCCCTTTCCGAGGTCGAACGCGCTGCGCTGTGGGCCTACCTCCGGGCGCAGGGCCGGGGCGCGCTCTGGGGGGCGTTCGAGCACGGCCTCCCCGTAGAAGAGTAGCCCCGCGGCCCGCACCCATCCGATAGCGCGCCCTCTACGCTGGACGTCCGGATGGCCCAGCCGCACCTGTCCGCGCGGCCGCGCACTACACGGGCCTGACGGAGTAGGGCCGCGCCTCCACCCCGGGACAGGGGCGTGCAATATCGTAGGCGGCGTGGAAGGGGACGCGCACGAGGGCCGGGGATCCCGCCTCGACCGCGAACTCCAGGTTGCAGATGGGGCATTGTGCTTGGTAGCGTTGCTCCTGGTCGCGTCGCATGGTAGACCTCCCTTTCCTGCGAGCTCGGCACGGAGCGTAGAGCATACCGTACATACGCTACTGCAGACCAAACGTTACAGTTGAGCAGCGTCCCCGCTATGGACCGCGTGACCGCCAGGGGAGGGGGCGCAGAAGGGGCAGCAGGCCGCATGGGGAGGACAGGAAGGCGGAGCGCCGGGGAACCGGGAGGGCGTCCGCGCTGAGCGGGTGAGGCACGCGGTGAACCCCGCTCGGCGGCGCTCAGGACCAGCCGTGCGATAGGCGCAGGGGACGGCCTGACCTGCCCAGCGGCGCTCCCGGTGATCAGGCGAGGTAGATGCAGACCTGGGCGTGAGGGAAGCAGACTTCGAGCCGGGCACGGAACTCCCGCTCGGCGGTGGTGCGGTAGTCCACGTGCTCCGGATCATCAGGGGGCAGGATGTGAGGACAGCGCCCTGTCTGGCGCTCGTGCGGACAGAGGTGCGAGCGGTTGGACCCGTCCCAGTAGGTCACGGGGCGGAGGGGGTGGTAGAGGGCCACGGCCGCGTTCTGAAGGTCGGCCACGATCTCGCTGGCCCGGAAAGGTCCCTCGGTCTGCACCTGGACCACGACCTGCTCCATACCGCACTCCGCACGCCCGGTGTCTGCACCCCTCTCTGCCGCCGGGCATCGTGCGTCATAGTATGACCGTTCGGCGGGAGCTTGCCAAGGGGGGCGCGCCCCGGCCAGGCAGGGGACATCCTGCGCCGGCCCGGCGCTGCCGGTCTGGGTTAGGGCGCTGCCGCGGGGGGTGTGCCCGTCTGGTCCTCCGTCTCCGCCGAGCGCGGCCGAGGGGGTGGGGCGGCAGCCGTAGCTTCCGCTGGTCGGCGGACGAAGCGCGCCCGGAGCCAGTAGGCCAGGGCCCCTACCAGGGGAGCCACCACCAGCACCACGGCCAGGACGAGCATGATGGCGAAGTGGGTTGCCACGACCAGGAGGGCAAGCACGCCGCTCACGATCAAGACCCCAACGATCCATGTGACACTTTCACCGCGGTCCATGGCCGCATTCCCCCGTGCTGCGGGTTGGACCTCACCCCCCGGCCTCCTTCCCGTCTTGACGGGCAGTGCAAATGCGGTAGGAAGGTAATGAGCAGAATAGTCGGCCATGAGAGGCTTTTCTACCGTGCAGGGAACCAGCTAGTGTTCTGTCAGCCGTGAACTGATGGGTGAGACCGCCGCCGTGAACGGCGGGCCCGCCCTTCAGGGCGGCGGGGTGGAACCCATCAACGGAGGATTGACAGGACACTAGTGCATGATCAGAGTAGGTCGTAGGGAATCGGGCGGTGGTAGGGGCGCATGGC
>JACQUQ010000270.1 GCA_016210175.1 Chloroflexota bacterium
CTTCGAGAAGATGCTCTACGACAACGCCCAACTTGCATCTCTGTACCTGGCCGCCTACCAGCACACCGGCGCAGCCCACTATCGCCGCATCGCCGAGGAGACCCTGGATTACGTCCGCCGCGAGATGACCGGCCCGGAGGGAGGGTTTTACTCCAGCGAGGATGCGGACAGCGAGTGGGAAGAAGGCAAGTTCTACGTGTGGACGCCGGAGGAGCTCGCGGCAGCCCTGGGACAGGAAGATGCCGCCGTCGTGGCGCGGTACTACGGGGTGACGGCCCAGGGCAATTTCGAGGGCAAGAACGTCCTGTGCATCCCCCGCAGCCTGGAGGAGGTGGCGGCGGAGTTGGACATGGCTCCCCAGGAGGCGCAGGCCGTGGTGGAGCGGAGCCGGGCGCGCCTCCTGGCGGCGCGCGGGCAGCGGGTCAGGCCGGGGCGGGACCAGAAGGTGCTGACGGCCTGGAACGGGCTGATGCTGCGGGCCTTCGCCGCGGCCGCGGCCGTCCTGGAGCGGCCCGACTATCGGGCGACGGCGCAGCGCAATGCGGCCTTCCTGCTGGAGACGATGGAACAGGACGGCCGGCTGCGACGGAGCTACAAAGACGGCCAGGCCCGGTTCAACGGCTACCTGGAGGACTACGCGTTCCTGGCGAGCGGCCTGCTGGCCCTGTACGAGACGGACTTTGACCTGCGCTGGCTGGAGGCGGCCCGCCGCCTGGCCGACACCATGCTCGCATCCTTCTGGGACGCGCGGGAACAGGTCTTCTTCGATACCAGCGCCGACCACGAGGTGCTGGTCGCCCGGCCCAAGAACCTCTTCGACCACGCCATCCCTTCCGGCAACGCGGTGGCCCTCGACGTGCTGCTGCGGCTGGCGGTCCTCACCGGGGAGTCGGTCTATGCGGACCGAGCCGTGGCGGCGCTCCAGCTCCGGCGGGACTTCCTGGCCGAGCACCCGGGCGGCTTCGGGCGCTGGCTGTGCGCACTGGACTTCCACCTCGGTCCGGTGCAGGAGGTCGCCATCGTGGGCGACCCCGACGCCCCCGACAGCCGGGAGTTGTTGCAGGTGGTCCGCCGCGCCTACCGCCCCAACGCGGTGCTGGCCCTGCGTCATCCGGAGGATACCCGCTCTGGCGCGCGGGTGCCGCTCCTGGCAGACCGCGGCCTCCTTGAGGGACGCGCCACCGCCTACGTCTGCGAGCACTACGCCTGCCAGCAGCCGGTCAACGATCCCGCGGCCCTGGCCGCACAGCTGGCACGGATCTGACCAGCCGCGGAGCACCCTGCCCAGGCGCGCACCGCCGCGTCAGGAACCCCTGACGCGGCGGTTGCTTCGTAATGCTCTTCGGGCCGCATGGCGGCCCTGCACGCACGGCGGGCCAGGCCCATGCCATCCGACCCCACCGTATCTGGAAAAAAGCACGAAGGTCGCATTCTCGGTACCAAGGCTACCGGCGTTTCCACCGGTAGTTCGATCCTTGGGGCTGGGGCAAGGCAGGCCAGCAGGTCCCGGCTCCCGATGGCGTACCGTCCCGGCTCCTTAAGGGTCGTTCTCCTTGGCCCGAGAACCGACCTCCGACACCCTCAGCATACTCTCCTGCTCCTTGCTATCGCCTGAACAGCAGGCCGTTTGCCCTGAACACGGCCTGAACACGCCACCAGGTGCGCCGGGTTTCCAGGGTGTCACCGACCGGACCCCGCCGGAATGGGGCGCTCGATCACGACCGTCTCCAGGAGGGCCAGCTCGGGGCCGGCGGCTTCCGCCCCATCCAGGGGAAGGCGCTCCTGGGTATCCTCCCGGTACACCCGCAGGCCCAGGCGGTAGGTCCCTGGCGGCGTCCCCGGTGCCAGCCACAGCTTGCGCTCATCCGGCACCACCCGCCCGGGTTGCCAGCCGGCGGTCCGGTGGAAGGCGCCGCCGACCGGCCCATCGGCACGGCCCCAGACGGTACCGGCGGCGTCAACTAGCCGCAGCGACGCCGCGTAATCCGCACCGGGCTGCGCCAGCGCCTTCCAGTACAGCCGCACCTGCCACGGCTGCCCCAGCCCTCGGGGCAGGGGCCCCCGGTCCAGGCCCAGCACCTGCACCTGCCGGCCGAAGCTGAGGTCCACCGGCGTGGTGGGGCGGGGCGCGGCAAAGGAGGGTACCGCGGGGGGCACGTGCTCGGCCACCCGTACCCCGCGGAACCAGATCTGCTCCTGGATGTGGGTCTGCTGCTCCAGCCAGGGCCGCACCGGCTCGTAGTCCGGCGTCTCAAAGTAGGCGAACAGCACCCACAGACGGCGGAAGGGCTGCGTAGCCGCCGCCAGCGTGCGCCCCCGCGCGTCCTCCTCCAGGCCGCGCAGTGGCCCCAGGTCCACCACCGGTAGGGGCTCCCGGCTGTAGTACCGGTAGGCGTTCACGATGTTGCTGTTCAGGATCAGCACAGCATCGCCTTCCTGGGCGACGCTATCCAGGTACGCCACCGCCTCGCGCCAGTTCTCGCGGTAGCGCACGCCCTGGATATCGGTGATGAAGAGGTAGACCCCGTTCAGGGCCAGGAACGCGCCCAGGGCCGGGAGCAGTAGCGCCAGGTGGCGCCGGGACAGGGCGGCCAGGCCCGCGGCCCAGAGCAGCAGAAAGGCGGGCAGGGTGACCATGAGATAGCGGGAGGCGAAGAGCGGGGCGCCCAGGCGGACCAGGATGAACACGACCGCCAGGGGGACGGCGATGCCCAACCCCAGGAAGAGCGCGGCGTCGGGTCGCCGCGCTCCGGGGCGGGCGAAGCGCAGGGCCAGGACCCCCAGCCCCACCAGCGCGACGAAGAAGAGGGCGACGGCCCCGCGCGGTAGGTCGTCGTACCGGGTCCCGTACTCCCGCGCCAGGGTCGCCAGCATACCCAGGAGGTCCTGCGGGCCGGTGAACTGCCGGTCCAGCAAGGAGATGGTCCGCAGGGCGTCGAGGTGCCACAGGCCCAACGGGATGTAGGGCAACGTGAGCAGCGCGGTGGCGGCCAGCCAGCCCCGCAGCGCCGGGCGGTACGCCCGGGAGCGCAGCAGCACATAGCTGATGTGCCAGGGCAGGAGCAGCACGCCAAAGATGTGCGTGTACATGGCGACGCTGACCGCCGCAACGTAGGCCGCCCAGCGACGCAGCCCAGGGCGCTCCAGCGCCAGCAGCAACAGGTAGGACGCCCACAGCGCCAGCAGTGCCAGTAACGCGTACATCTTGACCATCTGGGCGTAGTGGATCAGGTAGGTGGAGCCGGCGGCGAGGAGGGCGGCGAGGAGGGCGGCGCGTTGGTCCAGCAAGCGCCGGGCGGTGGCGTAGCTGAGGGCCACGAAGATGGTCCCGAAGAAGACCGAGGGAAAGCGCAAGGCGAACTCGCTGGCGCCGGCCACCTGGGACCAGAGCCCGAGCAGCAGGAAGTAGAGGGGGCCGTTTTCCCCCTGCTGAAACAAGCGTCCGAGCAGCGCCGCCAGGCCCGCAGTCACGAAGGCCGCGCCATCGGCCTCATCCATATCGAGGCTGTCGTAGGAGAGGTGGACGGTCCGCAGCACGAAGCCCAGCAGCACCACCAGGGCCGGCAGGACCAGGACACGGCGTCCCGTCCGGGGCGCGGGCGGCGTCGTCTCGGTGGCCGCTGGTCGCTCCAGGGTCAGGCGCACGGCGTGCCCCGGCCCGCGCGCATGCCGAAGTCCGGCTGGCGCGGCGCGCTGGTCTCCCTCCGGGCCGCCGCGACCAGTCGGAGCCAGGTGCAGTTTGCGAAGAACGACCGGGCCATAGCGTCACCATCGCAGTCTGATGGGATTCCGCGGTCCGTTCTCGTAACGAACAAGCCCTGGGGAGGTCTCGGAGACCCGGCCTCGGCGCTCCCATCAGCAACCTTCACCTTGCCATTCCGCGCCCGGCCACAGCCCTCACGGGATGGCCGCCGCACCGTCCCGGTGCAACTCCACGTGGAAGGTCGAGCCTTGCCCCTCCACGCTCTCCGCCCAGATGCGCCCGCCGAGCCGCTGCACGATCTGGCTGGACAGGTACAGCCCCAGCCCCAGGCCGGAGGGCGCCATGCC
Organism: Chloroflexota bacterium; assembly: GCA_016210175.1. GTDB lineage: Bacteria > Chloroflexota > Dehalococcoidia > SHYD01 > JACQUQ01 > JACQUQ01. The sequence goes on from JACQUQ010000270.1 coordinate 4,051, forward strand.
CACGTTGCTGGCGCGGAAGTGCCGCTCGAACAGGTAGGGCAACTCCCCTGCCGGGATGCCGATGCCCCGGTCCTGCACCGCCACATGCGCCTGGTCTGCGCTCGCGCGCAGCCGCACCGTGATCGGCCGCCCCGCCGGGCTGTACTTGGCCGCATTGTCCAGCAGGTTGGTGAACACCTGCTCCAGCCGCCCCCGGTCCCAGGCGCCCCACACCGGTTCCTCCGCTCCCTCCAGGGTGAAGGAGTAGTCGGGGGACAGCACCTGCTGCTGAGCCACCACCTCCCGCAGCAGCGCCGCCAGGTCCATCGGCGCCGGGCGCAGCGCCAGCCGCCCGGTGGCAATGCGGGAGAGGTCCAGCAACTCGCTGACCAGGCCCACCATGTAATCGGTGCGGTCGTCAATGGTCTGGAGGAGGCGGGCCTCCTGCTCCCCGAGCGTGGTCCGCCCGCGGGCGAGCTGGCGCAGCAGGAGCTGGCTGGTGCCTTTGATGGCGGTCAGGGGGGTCTTCAGCTCGTGGGCGGCCAGGGACAGGAACTCGTCCTTCATCTGCTCCAGGGTCTTGCGCCGGGTGATGTCCTGGAACACCGCCACCGCCGCGATGAACCGGTCGTGTTCGTCGCTCACGGGAGCGGCATTCGCCAGCAGGATGGTGCGGGCACCATCGGGGCGCTCATAGACCACTTCTGCGCCCAGGACGGTCTCGCCCCGCAAGGCGCGCACCAGGGGCAGGTCCTCGAAGGCGTAGAGCTGCCCGTCGGGGTGCAGGAAGCGGGCGGTGCGCCAGCGCTCAATGCGGTCCTCGGCAGGGGGATAGAGGCGACGGCCGGCGCTGTTCCAGGAGAGCTGACCATCGAGAGCTTCGGCGATGGCGACGCCCACCGGGATCTGCTCCAGGACGGTCAGTAACCGCCGGCGCTGGGCCTCGGCGGTGGCGTGCGCCTCCCGCTCGCGGGCCAGGAGGCGGGCGCGCTCGTTCTCTGCCCGCGTGCGCTCAGTGATATCCCGGAGGAACCCCGTGAAGAGCGGCGGCCCATCCGTGGGGATGCGGGTAACCGTGAGTTCCACGGGGAACTCCGAGCCATCCGCACGGATGGCGGTCATTTCAAGTCGTTGGTTGAGGATGGGGCCTTCCCCGGTCGCCAGATACTGCGCCAGGCCCTGGTAGTGCCGGGCGCGCAGCGCCGGAGGAATGATGAGTTCTGCCATCTGCTGGCCTACTACCTCATCCCGACGGTACCCAAAGGTCTCCTCTGCGGCCGGGTTGAACTCGATAATCCGCCCTTCCTGGTCGATGGAGATGACGCAGTCGAGCGCCGATTCCAGAATGGCCGCTTTGCGGGCTTCACTCTCGCGCAATGCCTGTTCGGCCCGCGTGCGTTCGATGGCGGTTGCCAGCACGTGGGCGACCGCCTGGAGGAAGTTGACATCATCCTGGGTGAAGGTCCGGTGCCGGGCGGTGTGCGCGCCCAGCACGCCGAAGGGCCGCTCCCGGCCGGCGATGATGACGCTCACGCCGCTGACCACTCTGTGGTCCACCAGCAGCAGCGGCCCGCGAAAGCGCGTCTCGGTGCGCAGGTCCTCCAAGATGACCGGCCCGCCGGACTGGAGGGTGTAGCCGGCTTGGGAGCCGGGCCCCGCCTCCACGGTGGCCTGCCCGACCAGCCCTGCCTTCCAGCCCACCCCGGCCCGCAGCAGCAAGGCGTGGCCGTCGGGCAGGAGCTCCAGGACCTTGCAGTACTCCACCTGAAGGGTCTGGGTCACCAGGGCGGCAACTTCACCCATGAGCGCAGCCAGGTCGGCGCCCGCCAGGGCACGCTGGCCCAGTCGGGCAACTGCGGCCTGCTGGCGCGCGTGCGCCTGAAGTTCCTCCTCGGCCCGTTTGCCGTCGGTGATGTCCTTGAAGACGACCACCGCGCCCACCGGCTTCCCGTCCTCCTGAATGGGCGTGCTCACGTACTCCACAGGGAAGCTGGTCCCGTCCTTGCGCCACAGCACCTCATCCGTCACGTGATGGACCGTGCCATCACGCAACGCCGCATAGATGGGGCAGGCTTCCGGCGGGTAGGGCGTGCCATCCGGTCGCGCATGGTGTACCAGAGCGTGCATAGGCTGGCCGATGAAATCCTCGACGGCAGCGCCGAGCATGCGCGCCGCGGCGGGGTTGAGAAAGATCGCCCTGCCCTGGGCGTCCAGGCCATAGATCCCTTCGCCCGCCGAGTCCAGGATGAGCTTGATCCGGCTGGTCAGCCCTTCCAAGGACCCGGCCATCTCATCGAAGGCGCGCGCCAGTTGGCTCAGCTCGCCCTGTCCGGGCGGGAGGCCCGTACGCGCCCGCAGGTCGCCCGCCCTCAGCCGCCTGGTGGCCCGCACCAGGGCGCGCACCGGGCGGAGCACGAGCACCTCACTGCTGCCCCACACCGCCGCCAGCGCCAGCAGGGCCACCATGCCAAGCCCCATAAGGCTCCGGACCAGGACCCGGTCCGCATCGGCAAAGGCGACCGCTCTGGGAATCCCAATGCTGACGTAGACATCGCCCTCCGGGGTTTCGCTCCGCAGCGACGTGAACCCGAACAGGCGCTCCACCCCGTCCACGCCAACCTTCTCCCCCGCCCCTTCGCCCTGCGCCAGCATCTCTACGAACGCCGGGGGCATGGCCTGCCCGATCCGTTGCTCCGGGTCGGGGTAGCGCGCCAGAATTATCCCGTTACGGTCGGTCACCGCCAGGACCGCCCCCTCGGGCAGGCTGACCCCCGCGGCGAACTCGTTCAGCCAGGCCAGGTCCAGCCCGGTGGTGATCACGGCCTGGACCCGGCCTGCCTCATCGAGAACGGGATAGGCAAACGTGAGGATCGGTCTGCCCGTGATGCGGCCGATGACATACTCGCCCACCACGAAGTCGCGCGCTGCCAGGGCCCGTTGGAAGAAGGCACGGTCAGCAATGTTCAGCGGGCCGGGCAGCGGCAGGCTGCTACAGAAGACCTCGCCATCGGGTCGGGCCACGGTGAAGCCAGTATAGAACGCATATTGCTTGGCGATGTCGGCAAAGAGCGCGCTGCACTCCGTTGCATCGCCGGCGCGCACTGCTGGGAAGTGGGCCAGAGCTGTGAGGAACTGGCGCGCCCCTTCAATGTAGCGTTCCTGCGATAGGGAAGCGGCGCGCGCAAGCCGCAGGGCATTGGCCTGGACCTCCAGCGTGGCCTGGCGACGCTGTTCCGCGGCGGTGGAGAGGATCAGGCCCAGCGCGGGAATGACCGCCAGCACGACGAGGATGATGAGGCGAACACGGAGACTGGAGAACGAGAACGGTAGCACGAAGGTTTCCTGACCTACCAGGTGCGAGCTCTGATGGGATGATGGGGTCAGGGGGAGACGCCGGGGCAAAGTACCAATGCACTGTGGCCGGACCGGGCGGACCCGTATCCTAACCCGTTTCTTTATTATACCACTCGATTATACTACTCGCAGGAAGCGACCGCGCGGCGCGGTCAGGGGGCGCGGCCAAGGAACGGCAAGGATACCGTGCCATACGCGCGCGTGCGTGCAAACTTGCGAGACATTTGCGAGAACTTTGCCCGTGGATGCGAGGGCGGCACCCCTTGGCGCGGAGCGGGGCCGCGTGCTAGGCTGGGATCACGCCCCCAGGAATTGAGTAGGGTGTACCTGGCGGACCCCAGGATACCGAACACTGAGTAAGGCTAGGCTCCGCTGATCGGGGCCGAACCCCAAAGGTGCATAGGGAACCGTAAGCTGCCAGGGTACTCCGAAAGGTTCCTGGGGGAATTGCTTGGCAGCCCCAACACAACCGTAGCGTACTGGATAGTCATCCTGAACAGGCATTGGGCAACCTCGCCCCCGCTCCGCGGCACGGGGAGTGCAAATGAACCGGGGAGAAAAACAGCGGAATAGTTGGACATCCTAGTGCAGAACCAAGAGACGTGTTCGGCATGGGCAACCGTGTAGGGGCGCATGGCCATGCGCCCCTACCACCACCCGATTC
>JACQUQ010000025.1 GCA_016210175.1 Chloroflexota bacterium
ACTGGTTCAATAACCGGCGGCTCTTCAGTGCCATCGGCTACCTGCCGCCGGCAGAGTATGAAGCCAGCAGCGGTGCTATACTCACCCCGGCCGGAGCCGGGACTCAATAAACGAATTCTCCATCAAACCCGGGGCGGTTCACCTGCACATGACCGGCATGCCTGCGGAGGTCTGTGGCCGTACTAAACCGCCCATGCCTCCACAGCACGTCCAACTCGTCCAGGCTGGTGATGCCCAGCAAGCTGTCGCCGTACTGGATGGCATGGTCGAGGAACGTAAACGGCCGTTCCTTGGAGAGTGTGGTCAGCCAGAGACTCAGCTTCGCCATCTCCGCGGCCAGCGGGTCGCGGTCCACGCCGTAGAGGCAGTGGTCGGCGATGGCGCGGCGCGCCAGCACCTCGTCGTCGTCCACGTGTGCGGTGTCCGCGGGCAGGCCGGAGCGGGGCAGCGCCTGCGCCTCCTCGACCGCCCACGCCTCCATCAGCCGCTCGGCCAGATAGCGCCCCGCCGCCACCAGGATCGCCCCCGATCCAACGGCGGGATCGCACACCTTCAGCTTGAGGATGTCCGCAGCCGGGATGAGCCGCCATTCCTCCGGCGTTGCACCATCGGCGGGACCGGGCTTGTAGACCAGCGGTTCCAGGGCGTACCTCACCACCTCGTCGGCAAGCTCCTTGGTGGTGTACTGCGCTCCGGCGTCGCGACGCGCCGACACCTGCGTCACGTACAGGGTGCCAGGCAGGATGACGTACGGCTCGTGGCGCACGTCGTCGCGTAGGTACGGCAGAAACGGGCGCACCCGCTGGGCGAGGGCCACATCGCCACCGCAGGAGGCCAGGAGCCGCTGCTCGCGGTGGGCGTCCACGGCGGCCTCGGCCCGGGAACGCGCAGCCGCCTTCATGCCGGTGGTAACTTCGATCCATTGCTCGAAGGCCGCCCGGCCTTTGGCAAGCTGCGTCTCAGCCTCAGCCAGCAACACCTCTTCGTCGCTCTTGCCCGCAAACCCCAGCACCGTCTCCGATGCGCGCACGCAGCCGTGGTCCAGCAGGCCCTCGTAGACGTGGCCGATCTGCTCCACATCGAGCGTCCGGTAGGAGAGCACGCGGGCCTCCGCGCCGATACGCAGCACCTTGAGTGCGTCGAGGATGCCCAGCACCGTGCGGTCATCCACCGGCAGCGGCGCGGCCTCAACAGCGCGCCAGTCGCTGCCCCACGGCCGGCCCTCCAGGAAGGGGAAGCGGTTGGGGTCGAAGAGGCTGCCGCCATAGGCGGGCAGGCGAAACTCGCTGTGGTTCACGCCGCTATGCACGGCACGGAAGAGAGCGAGCAGGCGGTGCCAGGCAGCGGTGCGCCGCTCCAGGGTCTCCTGGCCGCCGCGGGCCTGCTCGCGCAGCTGGTCGCGCAGGCTGGCGACGGCGTAGCTGCCGGCATACACTGGGTCGCCCAGGGGGAACAGGCCGCGCTCCTCCGCGCTCAAGAGGAACACCATGCGCATCAGCACCGTGACCGCCGCATTGTAGACTTCGGAAGGCGGCACGCTTGCCAGCAGACGGCCATCGGCGTCGCGGTCGGCCCTGCCGATGGCGTCCACCAGCAGTTCGAGGGCGCTGCGGACCTGGCGGCCGAGGGTGGTGGTGACTTCGGCCTGGGCGTCCGCGCTCTGCCGGAAGAGCGCCTCCAGAATGTCGTCCTTCCCAGCGGAGAAGAAACGGCGGGCTTCGAGCAGCGCCACGAAGCCGTCCAGCAGGACCGGCTCCTCAGCGAACAGGCTGGTCACGAAGGCGCCGGAACCGCTGGCGGCGTCCTTGGGCGCCCACAGCAGCGTCATGCGCTCACCGTCGCTGAGCAGCGCCAGCGGCACACCGGTGTCCCGGCACGCCCGCTCGGCCTGCTCCAGCGGTGAGGCCGCCCACGCAGCGCGTCCCTGCTGCTGGCGTGGCCGCCGATCGAAGGGCGTTCCCGCGGGGTACACGAACACGAGCAGGCGGGCAAGCTGCGGGTCATCCGGGCTGACCAGCACCGCGTTGGGGCGCAGGCGCACGCCGTGCTCCGGGATGGCGACATCGTACTGCGCCGGGACGCGCTGGTCCTCCAGGAACTCCGCGCCCCATTCGAGGAGATGGCCGAGGAGGAAGCGCCGCCAAGCGGTCGTCCTGGCCGTCGCGTCGCCCTCGCCATCAAGGAAACTCGCCAACCGCTCCCGGACGAGCGCCCGCCGCTCGGTCTCCAGCCGCGGGATGCCGGAGGGGAACGCCCGCTTCAGCACCGGCGGGGTGAGGAAGGCGCCTTCGGGTTCCAGCAGGGCCAGCAGGTCGGACGTAGAGGACGTCCGGGCGCTGGGCGGCGCGGCGAACAACCGCCCCTGACCTGCGCTTGGACGGCGTCCCCGGCGGCCACTGGTCATCGCCAGCCTCCTTGCGGCACGAGCCAGGTCACCGCAGCTGGGAAGAGCGTCGTGCGGGTCACGGCGTACCTGCGCTCAATAGCGTCGCGCTCCCGTTCCAGTTCGCCGGGGAGTTCCTGGAGCCGGTTGCGGAGGTTCTCCCGGTCGCGCTGGGCCTGATCCGTCTCCAGTTCATCGAAGTGCATGATCAGCTGCATGTTTTCCTTGAGTTCCATGTCCTCAAGGCGGCGCTGAATATCGCGCCGCAACTCGTCAATCACCGCCTCCAGAGCGGCGCGCTCCTCGTCACGGTGCTGTTGGAGCTGGCGCTCCAAGCCCCGCGCCACCTCTTCCTTGCGGGCCTCCAGCGCCTGCATGAGCCGCGCTTCGACGTTGGGCCAGAGGGCAGCCAGGCGCGCCCGATCCGCTGGGGCGGCCTCTCCCTCCACCGCCGATTGCAGCGCCGCATCCGCCTCGCCCACGTTCAGGCGGGCAAAGACGCCGCCGCGGATGCGTCCGCCTGCCTGGATCAGCGCCTCGTGAAGCCGCCGTCCGTCAGCCCCGGTGACGGCCACCCGCGCGTGCGCCACCACCGCCAGTTCCTCCCGGCGAGCGGGACGCGCCGTGATCCGGGTGACCGCCCGCATCGAAGCGGGCGCCCAAAGCTCCGAGCGCAGCAGCCGCATGGCGTGCGCGGCAAGGGGGTGTCCGAGATGGACGAGCACGACGTCGTCCCGGCGCTGCGCGGCGATGGCGTGATCGAAGGTGATCGGACGGCGGTGACCCTTGAGAGGATGGTAGAGATCGAGCACCGTGCGCGCCCACGAGAGCGTGAGGTCGGGCACCGTAAAGAGCCCAGGTTCCCCTGCCACCGGCTGCAACGGCCGTTGCTTGGCCAGCGCCAAGCCGCAGGACACCATGCGCTCCACGGTTTGCGGGGAGAGATTCAGCTCCTCGCGCGAGGCGGTGAGCCTGTCCCGCAAGCGCTCCACTTCAGCCCGCAGGTTGCGCTCCAACGCCAGCGTCCTGCGGGCGCTCTGCCGACTGGCGAGGGCCGTGTCGTCCAAGGTCCGGCGGCGGCCCAGCATGGCCTCTTCGATTTGCTGCGCCAGCACCTCCCCGGCCGAGCCGAGGTCGTTGCGGATGGTCTCTACTTTCCGTGCCACCAGCGCCAGGATATCGAGGTCGAACTCCAGGCTGCCGGGTTCCGCGTGCTGGAATCCCGTTGGCACGAAGTGGTGGATCAGCACCTCGGGAGCGGTCTGGCCGTGGCGGTCCACGCGGCCATTGCGCTGTTCCAGCCGGACCGGCGACCAAGGGATCTCATAATGACAGAGCCGGTGACAGTAGTTCTGAAGGTCAATGCCTTCGCTGGCGGTGTCGGTGGCAACGAGGATGCGCAGCGGATACTCGGTGGGGTCGGCTTGAAATTGCGCCAGCAATTGCTCCCGCCGGGCCTCATCCATCGCGCCGTGGACGACGCCCAGGCGCTCCCCGCCCAGTCCCTCGGCGCTGAGCAGTTGCTCGATCCACGCCTGCGTATCGCGGTACTCCGTGAAGACAATGACCCGCTCGTTGTTCCACAGGCCATCCGGGCGGCAGACCTGCGCGATCCAGTCGATCAGTGCGGTGGCGCGAGCGTCCCGCCGGTATGCATGCCGCTCCGCCCACTCCCGAAGCTGCTTGAGCAGATCCCGCTCGTCAGCCGTAAGGGAACGCATGACGCGACCGGCAGCGGCCAGCCCGTCCTGGACAGCGGCGGGCTGCTCCATCCGAAGCTCACTATCAAGGGCCAGATCGTCCGGGGTGAGATCGTCCGCGCCCTGGAGCAAGGCCCGGAGTTCCCGCTCACTCGGTTCCGGCACGCCCTCATACCGCGCCAACGTCTTCAGATGCTCTTCCAGAGTGTTGCGGAAGGCAACGGTGGACGAGAACATCCGCTTCTTGAGGAGCTTTGACACGAACTCCGCGGCGATACGCTGACGTTGGCCGGTGTTGCCATTTGCCCGCGACGCGGCATACTGGGTCAGGAGCCGGTGGGCCTGCCGTTCCTCATCGGTGTAAGTGACCTCAATGGGAACGATTTCGCGGCGAGCGAACCGGCGCGACCCGTCGGCGTTGGTGATTTCCTCCTTCAGGCGGCGCACCATCACCTGCGCCAGCGCCGTCTTCGAGGGTTCGACACCGCGGGCGAAACGCTGCGGGTCGAGTAATTCCAAGAGCGCCGTGAACGACTCGGTGTAGCCGTTGTGTGGTGTGGCCGACAGGAACAGGCGGTGCTCGAAGTGGGGCGCTAGTTCTCGAATGGTTCGCGTGCGCTGGGAGTCCACGGCATATCGCCCGCGGCCGCTGGGGGCACAGTCGTGAATTTCGTCCACGATGAGGAGATCGAACGCGCGAGGATACCGGGTGGGATCGTGGCCTGCCAGCGACTGGCGGATCAGCCGCATCCCCCGCGTATCCTTCAGCCAGTCAATAGAGACAATATTACGGGGGAACGCGGTGAAGACGTTGGCGGCAACGCCTTCTTCGCGCCGGAGGTTCCGTACGGCATCTGCGTCGATAATGCGAAACTCCAAGCCGAACTTCTCGTGCATCTCCCGCTGCCATTTCAGTTTCAGGTTGGCGGGACAGACGACGAGTACAGTGCGGGCGCGATACCGCAGCAGCAACTCTTGCACGACAAGGCCGGCTTCGATGGTCTTGCCCAAGCCGACGTCATCAGCGATGAGGAGATTAGCGCGCGGCATGGAGAGGGCGCGCACCGCCGGATCAAGTTGATAGTCGTCGAGGGTGATGCCTGAACGGAAAGGGGCCTGGAGAGAGCGGGTGTCCGCAGAAGCGATGGCCCCCCAGCGGACAGCATCCAGGAACGCTGCATGCATTTCCGCTGCGTCGAAGGCCCCATCGGCTGGCATCGCAGGAAGCGTGCTCGTTTCCAAAATCGCGGTATTCGGCTCACATTCCCATGCAACGGTGAGCGCCTCGCCCTGGGCTTCGTCTTCGACGGATGCCAGGGTGATGAGGGTGGCTGGAATGTCTCCGCCGGCGCGAATGATGTCCGGGGGCAGCGACGATGGGGCGACATCGGAGACAGCCCAATGCCGCCCCCTCAGCCTCACGATCTGACCAACCTCTGGGGCTCTCGTGCTTGCCATCGGTGCAGCCTTTCCACCGTAGCCGTAGGTCCAGACGTCGGGGCAGTGCCGGGAACATGCACTATCGCAGTGCCCGCCTGCAGAGTCGCGATCCCGTCCATGCCAATCCGACGATAGGTAGCTTCATGGTTCTGGCCTCTTGTCGAGGGCTCCTACGCGATACGTTCGACGCACGCCGGGATGTCCAACTTTGGCGAGTTGACGGCCGTTGAAACCTGATACGCGTCAATCTCCTCCGGGGGGTAGGGCGCCAGCAGTCCACGAAGCAGCGATGGATCGCTCACTGACGGGTCGAGCCAAAGGTCTTCGTCCTCTGGTCGCAGGATGACCGGCATCCGGTCGTGGATGGGTTCGAGGACCGAATTCGGCGTCGTGGTGATGATGGTGCAGGTGTGCAGCCACTCGCCATCCGGCCGTTTCCAGGTCTCCCACAGTCCGGCGAAAGCGAACGGCTCCCCCGACTTTAGGACGAACCGCAGCGGGAGACGCTTGCTGCCCTCTTTCTGCCATTCGTAGAATCCATCCGCCGGAATGAGGCAGCGCCTCCTGACGAACGCTTGCCGGAAGGCTGGCTTCTCGCCGAGAGTCTCGGATCGGGCGTTGATCATCCGCTGACCAACGCTGGGGTCCTTTGCCCAGAAGGGCACGAGCCCCCACCGCATAGCCTCAGTGCGCCGCTCTCCATCCTTCTCAATCACGGTCAGGATGTTTTGGGTAGGGGCAATGTTATAGCGCTCAGTGTTCTCGGAGCTCTGCAAGAGAATGCGGAAACGCAATTGCAGCTTTCTCGCGTCCGTGGTGAGCGTAAAGCGTGCACACATAGCATCAGACCTTCATGAAAAGACACACGGCCGGGCCCCAAGGTTCCGGCGTCTCAGCAGTCGCCAATAGCATATACACGAACGAACAATGCTGCAACCAGCCGCGATTACCGCCAGTCCTTTGACCTCGGCGGGCTGGCGCTCCCCCTCAAGGCCTCCACCCGCTCCACGACGAGATTGAACGTGCCGTCTCGCCGGGAAACTCGCCCGGTGACGAGCACGAACGGCTCACGCAACTGGGCCTTGAACTGCCGATACACGCTCAGCCAGAGGATGAGCGGGACATGCCCGAATTCGTCCTCCAAGGTGAGGAACACTGCGCTGGCGACAGGGTGTTGTCGGCGCACCACCAGCCCCGCCGTCTTGACCACCGCGCCCTCCGGGAACCGGTCCATCAGGTTGCTCGGCGCCACATCCTCGGCCAGCTGTTCTCTGAGGTGCTCCATGACGTGGCCGCCGGGGTACACGCCCATGGTGCGGTACTCGCCCTCCATGCGCTCCCACTCAGTCTGTTCAGGAGTGTCCAAGAAGTCCTGGGCGACCTCGAAACGGAGCGCCGCCTGGCCCTGTACCGGGCGGTAGCGCAGCGCGACCTCCTGCAGCAGGCTCCGGCGGTCGTGCCCGAATCCGTCAAACGCGCCGGCCTCCACCAGGTTCTCCGCGGCGCGCTGTGGCGCTCCGGTCCGATCCAGGAAATCGGCCACCGACGTGAACGGGACCCCGGCCCGGGCCTGGACGATCCGGTTAGCGAGGGTTTGGCCGACGCCGGAGACATATAAGAAGCCCAGCCGCAGCGACTCGTCTTCCGGCGTACAGTGCTGCATGCTGCGGTTGATGTCCGGGTTCAGGACGAGTATCCCATGTCGGCGGGCATCCTCCTTCAGTGTCTCGGGGGACCAGAACCCCATCGGCTGCTCATTGAACAGGCCGATATAGAATTCCAGGGGGTAGTAGTGTTTGAGCCAGGTAGCTTGATACGCCGTCACCCCAAAGGCGAGGGCATGCGCCTCAGGAAACATGTAGAAGCCGTTGAACTTCTTGAAGATCGTGCGCGCCGTCCGGTCAGGGACGCCTCTGGCTGCTGCCCCCGCGCGGAACTGCTGCCACCAAGTCACCAGCAGCTCCCGATTGTTCTTCCGGCCGAACGCCCGTCGGAACTGGTCGGCCTCACTCGGACTGAACCCCGCCACATCGATCGCCAGTTGGTTCACCTGGTCCTGGAAGAGAATAACCCCCAAGGTGCGCTCCAGCGCCCGTCGTTCCAGAGGATGGTCGAATAGCACCGGCGCCCTGCCCAACCTCCGGGCGATGTAGAGTGCGACGCCGTCGTTCACGCCGACGCCTGGCCGGACGGCTCCTACCTCGTGGGCCATGTCCATGAGGTTGCGGGGTTTCAAACGCACCACTGTCTGCATCTGCGCCGCGCTCTCAATTTGGAACACCCCGATCGTGTCGGCGCGATGGATCATCCGGTAGACGGCCTGGTCCTCGAAGTCGATGCGGGATAGGTCAATGCCCTTCCCATGCCGCCGCTCGATGAGCGCGAGGGCTTCCTGCATCTGCGAGAGTGCGCCCAACGCTAAGAAATCGATCTTCACGAAGCCCGCGTCATCGATGGCGTCCTTGTCCCACTGGATGATGAAGCGGCCGTCCATGGCGGCGGGTTGCACCGGCACCAGGTCCATGAGGGGAGTCGAGGAGATCACCATGCCCCCGGGGTGTTGTGCCAGGTACTTCGGGAACCCGTCCAGCTCAACGGCGAGGGCTAGCAGGTCCTTCCAGCCCGGCGCCTCCACTTTGTCCCGGAAGTCTGGCAGGCTCTGCATCTCCCGCTTCAGGTCCTTGATAGCCGTGTGCTCGACCCGCTTCGCGAGCTTGTCCAGGTCATCGGGCGGCAGACCGAGCGCCTTCCCCAGATCGCGGATGGCGCCCTTCGTGTCGTAGGTCGCGATCATGCCGGTTAGCGCGGCATGCTCCCACCCCCACTTCGCATGCACGCGCTTGATGAGTTCCTCGCGGATGTTTCTGGGGAAGTCGAGGTCGATGTCGGGCACGGTGGTCATGGCGTCTTCGGGCAGGAAGCGCTCCAAGGAGAGGTTGTACTGGAGGGGGTCGATGTGGGAGAGGCCAATGAGGTACCCGACCAGCATCGCCACCGACGACCCCCGGCCGCGGCCGGGCAGGCTGTGTTCCAGGGGCGTGCCGGGCTCGCACAGGCCGAGGTCCACCATCACCTGCTGGGCCATCAGGATGATCTCGTGGTAGATCAGGAGGAAGCCGGCCAGCCCATGCTTCCGGATAAGGCGTAGCTCGTGCTCTAGCCTGAGGCGCACCTTCTCCGGGAAGAGGGGATACCGTCGGCGGACCCTCTCATAGCAGAGCTTTTCCAGATAGGTGTCCGGGGTGAAACCGGGAGGGACCGGGTAGTCGGGAAAGCGGTAGTTGAGGTCGCGGGTCAGGTCGAAGGTGCAGCGCTCGGCGATGACCAGGGTGTTGCGCAGCGCAGGTGGGTGGGCCCGGAAGAGACGGGCCATCTGGCTGGGGGACTTGAGGAAGAACTCGGAGTTGGCACGCCGTTCCCGCTGGGACTCTTCCAAGGAGAGCCTGTTCTGGATGGCGACCAGGGCGTCCTGGACGCGGTAGCGCGAGCGGACGTGGTAGTGGACGTTGTTGGTGGCGACGGCGCCGATGCCCAGCCGCTCACCCAACTGCACCAGACCGGCGATGCGCTGGTCGTCGCCAAACACCAGGTTCCGTTGGAGTTCGAGGTAGAAGTTGTTGGGACCGAACCACTCACGATACCGACGGGCGGCCCGCTCCGCGTCGGCGATGCGCCCCGCAGCGACAAGCTCCGAGACCTCACCCCGCCGGCAGCCGGAGAGCGCAATCAGACCCTCTGAGAATTCAGCCAGCAGGTCAGGGTTGGCCGCCGGACTCCGGCGCGGGCTCTGGATGTGGGCGTAGGAGAGCAGGCGGCAGAGGTTGTTGTAGCCCTGGACGTTCTCGGCGAGGAGCGTCAGATGATGGTCTCCCGCTAGGGTGAGCTCGGCGCCGATGATGCCCTTGAGGCCGAGCGCCTTTGCGGTCTTCGCAAACTCCATCGCCCCGCTGAGGTTGTCATGGTCGGTGATGGCCAGAGCAGCCAGGCCCAGCTTCCGTGCTTGTTGGACGAGCTCGAAGGTGAAAGAAGCCCCCTCCTGGAACGAGTAGTTCGAATGGCAATGCAGCTCCGCGTAAGCGTCCTCAGTCATAACTCTGCCGAAACCATTCGCCGGTCAAAAGGTCGATGAAGACGGTCAGGACCATGCCGTCCTCCAGCAACAGGGAGAGGTACAGACGGGACACACGCACCTCCCGCCACCAGCGGTCATCAACGCGCCACAGCGAGCGCACCGCTACGATTGGACGGCGGCGGCCTCGCAGCCACACACCGGTGGGCTTGCCGTCGGCGTCCCGGTCCACCTGAATGGGCTGAGGGAGATTTACGGGAAGGTAGGAGGCAGCAGAATCCTCCGTTCCTCCGGAATCCGCGACCACGGCTGTACGTCCTTCAGTTGATAGATCGGGGGGCGCTTTCCCAAGATGACCTCAAGCTGCCGGAGCGCCTCTTTGAGCTGGTCCAGGCGGCGTACGTCCGGCAGCAGGCTGCCCTGCCGGGCGGCCTCGCCGGTCATGCCGGTAAGAGTGAGCGTCAGGTCTTCCACCGGGCCGGGCGGCGGACGGAGCGACAGGAGGTTCTTGAAGGCTGGCAAGGCGCGTCCGGGGTCGCCGACCGGTTCCTTGAAGGCCACCCGCCGCTCCCAGGCCGGGCGTCGGACAATGGTTCCGGATACCAGGGCGGAGCGAACGAAGCGACCCCGCAGGTCCGGGCGGGCGAAGAGTTGCGCCGCCAGCGCCTGGAGCGCCAGCAGCAGCGTATCGTGGGCCACGGTCGCGCTGGGGAAGGCCATGGTCGCCGAGCACTCCAGTTCCTGCCGGCGCGGCGTAAGCGGTCGGCGGTCGGCCCCGCGGGCAAGCTCCCAGATACGCCTGCCATCGGCGCCGAGGCTCGCTTGCATCGAACCCACGCGTTGGCGGGCGATGTCCTTGACGTGGGTGAGACCAAGCCGCCGCAGCGAGGTGCGCTGCTCCCAGGAAAGGGGCAGCACCTCCAACGGGAAGTCACCGAGGAAGCCTTGAAGGTCTGCCGGAGCAATGACGCAGTGTCCCGGCTTGGCGCTGAGCGCCGCAGCGTAGGCGGGAAACATGCCCGGCCCGACCCCGAAGCGGGGTCCGAGGTCTGGGGGGACGGCTCGTTCCAGCGCAGTGAGGAGTCCTGCCCTCCCGCCATACATGTCCTCCAGCCCATCAAGGCCCAGATAGGCGCACCCGCGGTGGGCCTCCTGCACGATGGGACTGACCTGCTCCAGTTGGGTCAGGACCTCGTCGAACTGCCGCCGGTACAAGGCAACATCCGCCTCGCGTTGCAGTGCAACAGGATGGCGTGAGAGCGCCTGTTGGAGCGGTGTACCGGCTGGGATGTCCGTGATGGTGGGCGACGTGTCCAGAACGAGCCGCTTTCGTTGAACCTCCTGAATGATGATGACGTCTTCATGGGCAAGGAAGGGGTCTCTGCGGGCTTCCATCCGGAAGGGAAAATGATCGATGAGGACGCACGCCACCAGCATTGGTCGCCTCCTGATGCCACTCCCACTGGTGTTTCAGCGTAGAACTGATGTTCTATAGTTGTCAACGGCTTGACGCCACAATCCCGCGACCGTGCAGGCGTCAGCTGGGGATACAGCCCTCGTCTGTGCCAAGCAGGCAGGTTGGATAAAACGGGTTGGTTGGAGGTTGCCGAACCTTTGGCCAGGATGTTGACAGGAGATTGCGCCCCAGGAAGATGCGGCATTGACCACGGTGTCCGGACGCACCGCGTTGAATGACCTGACCGACCTGGGGCGGAAAGGCCCCGTGGCGCCGACTGGCCGGAGTGGCTGGCAGACCGCGTATCGCCTGACGGTTGCTATGCAGTGAGGATCGGGCAACCATCGCGCATGCTATTGCGCGATGGTTGCCCGATCCCGCGACAGCGATTCGGCGCAGTTTAGCTCAGTGCAAATAAAAAGAACCGGCTCATACAGGGTGGCTGGTATGCTCCCACCCTGTATGAGCCCATCTGTGGGCGGCTCGCCGACTACGTATTAAAGAGCGTAAGCTGCTCCGCCGCGACGGGTCTCCGCCGGGGTTTCCGGTGGCGAACCAGTTGGGCCAGTTGCTCTAACGTGACGACCTTCCCGGTCGCAGACCCATCTACGGGCTTGGACGGCGCTCCAAGGGCGGCAAACAGCGGCAATTCAGCCATTGCCCCGCGGTCAGGCATGGCCGGATGCGCTGTCCCATTGGAGAGGTCCGCCGCTCCTACCCCACCGTCCTCACACGCGCCAACCGCCAACAACTCCTCGGCCTCTTCCTCGCTGTGCCGAGCGTCGGCGAAGAGCGCTTCCAGCGATTGGGCGCCGTCATTCGGACCCCCACCAGGTTCCGCCATGCGGCGCGCTAGCGCGAGGTAGACATCCCCACCGTCCCCGTCAAGCGCGGCAAGCCCCTCTTCCGGCAACTCTCCCTCAATCATCAGCGAGGCCCGCGTCTTGGCCGCTACCAACGCCAGGGCTTCGGCTTGGAGCGTGCCGTCGTAGGTGAGGAAGGTGACTTCCACCGGCTGCCGCTGGCCGATGCGCCAGGACCGGCGGCTCGCCTGGCGCAGCACGTACACGGAATAATCGACCTCTGCCCACACGATGCTGGGGAAGTCGACCAAGTCCAGGCCGGTCTGCACCAACCGCGGATTCGTGACCAGCACATCGATTCCATCCCGCACACGGGCGGTAACCCACTCCTCACGTCGTTCGGCAGCGACGGTGTCCGCCTTCAACACTGCGACCCGGAACCCTGCTTGCTCCAGCACGGTGCGAAGGCGGGGCGCAATGTCCCGCAGGTTTGTGTGCGTCACGTACACCAGCACGCGGCGGCCACGCTCCCGCTCCCGCTGAACCATTTCGACCAGGGTCTGCTCCTTGGGATACCGGCGGTTCTCCGGAAGCGCCGGGGCGTACCCCAGCACCTCACCCGTCTCTCCGTCCACGACCGTTTCCTCCCGCGTGCAGCCGTCCGGATAGGAGAGGAGCGCCTGGAGGTATGTCCCCAGGAGGCGTTTGGACCCCGCCTGGAGCGCCTGCTGCACGGCCCGCCGCAGATCGGTCGCAAGTTGCGCGTAGCTCTCGGCCTGGGACAGTTCCCCTGGAACGTCTGCTTCAGCGAGCGGCACGAGGACGACGCGTTCCTGGTAGTCCGGCAGGTGCCCGGCCACGTCACGCAGCCGGAGAAAGACCGTGTTGCCAATGAGGTGGAACAGCACCGGCGGTGTGACGCCGGGCCGCTCGACCACCCGCGTCGGATAGGTGCGGCGTTTGGACTGGCGTCCATCGTCGAACCGGTCATTCGGGTCCCGCTTGGTAATGCGGGCCAGGTAGCCGTATCGCGCCACCCACTTCGCCTCGTCGCCGTGGGCGAACTCGGTGCGGACGGCAGGGCTGAACCGGTACAGCAGGTGGAAGAGCGTCGAAGCATAGCCGCCCAGCAGCGTGCCGGTGAGGATGAGCGTCTTCGCGCAGGCTTCGGCCAGCGCCGCACCGGCCAGCCCCTGAGCAGTGCCCCTGCCTTTCAGCTCATGGACCTCATCGGCGATGAGCAGGTCGAAGTGCCCGCGCATCCGCCGTAGCAGGTAGTCGGCCAGCGGCGCCCGGCGCGGGCCGGTGTGGTCGGCCTCCCAGAGGGCGCCGCCGCAGGCGCTGCACCGCCGCTTCTTCTGCTCAAGCTCGACCAGGTTGAGGGGCACGCCCTCATCGTCAACAATCGCGGTGAAGCAGGACGGGCAGCAGAGGAGGCGCACGATGGCGCCGGCATCGTCCCGAGCCGCCATCCGGTCCGGGCCGCGTACCATCCGGCTAATGGTCGCTGGCCGCCAGCGATAGCCAAGTTTGGCCTGCTCCCGGGAGCAGACCACGAACTGTGCAGGCCCATCCAGGTTGCGAACCCGTTCCAGGTCCCGGATCGTCCGAACGATGGCCACCTGGGCTGCCGGCACGGTGCGCTCGATCTCCCGGCGCCACTTTCGGACGAGGTGCGTCGGGCACAGGACGAACACTCGGCGGCAGCCGGCCAGGTAGGCCGCAGCCGCGCCGATGTAGCTCTTGCCGGAGCCCATCTCGCCGACCAGGACGGTGCCCTGCTGGCGCTGGATGGAGAGGGCTGTGGCCCGTACCGCGTCCGCCTGGGCGCCCAGCGGCCGCCGCACCAGCCGCTGCAGGTCAAAGCCGGAGGTCCGGCGGGTCTCGGCGTCGTACAGCGGGGGATAGGTCCGCACGACGGCGTCGGTGATCTCGTCGCGACACTCATCCATTAGTTGGAATAGGTCCATTGGTCAAGTCCCTCGGAGGAGATAGCACACGGAGGAGCGACGCATCGATCCGCAGGTCCCGGTCGGCCACCAGCACCTTCTGGTGCTGGCGAGGTGGAGCGCTATACAACACATGGTAGACTCTCCTTACGTTTGGTCCGAGTCAGAGCGCAGAAGCTCGCTCGGCGGAAGCATGGGCAGGAGGCGCGGCCCCCGCTGGCGCGGCGCGGGGCCGCCGTCTGGCGTGGGGATGTCGGCGAGTCGCGCTAGGAGTTGCTCCAGGGCGGCGACCCCATCGTCGACCGCCGCGCGTTCGTCCTCCGTGAGGGGAATCTCCTGGCGGTAACGCAGCAGGTTGGCCTTACCTTCCAGGAGTTGAGCTTGGCTGGAGCCCTTGGGCCGGTAGAACGAGCACTTGGCGCAGGCCATCCGGTGCGGGCACTGGTCAAAGAACTTGTAGGTGCAGTAGCCGTGGCCGAGGTCATAGAAACGCCACGGCTCTCCCTTTGCTGCCGCTCCGCTCTCCACGACCCCCTGGTCGATAAGCACTTCAATAGCACGTAGGTTGCGGGCAAAGTAGCCAGCGTCAGCATACGCTTTCGCCAGCCGCGTCGGCGCCACCTTCACGTAATGCAGCGTCGCTTCGGGGTCCCGGTGGCCCAACCACTCCATGAGCTCCAGGAGCGACATCGGTTCTTTGGCATTGGCGAGCTGGGAGGCGATTGTCGACCGGGCACGATGGCTGGTGATATTGCCGCGGGCATCCCGCGTCGGCACTCCCGCCTTGCGGCACAGCAGCGGGATGAGCCGGGTGTTCAAGTACCCTTCCCCGAGTTGCCGCCCGCGGTAGGCGAAGAGGAACTGCACCGTCTCGTGCGTCTTCGGGTCGATGGCGGGAAGCTGAGTCGGGCGGGCACGCTCCCAGACCGCGATGGCTTCGCCGACGACCCGATCGACGGCCTTGGTGAACGAGGTAGAGGTCTTGTTCACCGGCACATCCAGCCAGCAGACGGCATCCTGGGGCAATATGTCGGTCGTCCCGGCGATGGTCACGTCCTCACGCTGCCAGCGTATGCAACCAACTCGAAGGCGACGTAATTCGTTCCAGCGCAGCCCGGTGAAGAGCCAGGCGATTACGAGCGCCCGAACCAGGGGCAGCGGATACGGAGCGCTCTTGCCGCGGTACAGTGCTGGCAGGTCATCGACGGTCAGGTTGAGTCCTGCCCAGAGGAGCTTTGCCCAGATGTCGTCAGCGATGACGCGAGGCTTGGGTCCGAGCAAGGACTTGATGCTCGGCGGCGTGGCGAAGGTGCGGCGAGGATCGAAACGGCGGGCGAACCAGTTCCACTCCTGTCCATCCCGGAAAAAGACCCGGAGCGCAGCGAGATGTCGGTCCTTCGTCGCCGCGCCGAGTGGTGCGCCCCGCTGTGTCGAAGAGGGGAGCGTCGGCGCCTGCGTGTCCTCACCCACGACCATGCGGTCGACCGCGGCCACATATGCCGCCGCCAGCTCTCGCGTCCACTGGTCGGGCGCCGTCACGTCAGGATGGTTCGTGGCCAGCCACCGACCGGCACGGAGGAGATAGTACCCGATGATGCGCCGCACTTTGGGCGTGAGGGTTGAGGTCGCATACCAGCGCTCACACCACTGTCCCCAGGCGGTGGGGACGTTCCCCGGCGCCTTCAGGTCCAGCAGTCCTCTCCCATCGCTCCTCGCGGTGCTGACCGCCGACGGCGGCAAAGCGGACGCAGGGAAGACGCCGAGTTTGACCAGCGCCCGCGCCACCAGCCCGACGCCGAGCCCAAGATACCAGGGCAGGTCCTGCTCGCCCATCACGGCGGCGACCGTCGCGGGCGTGATGTCCTCGAAACGGGGGCTGCCACTGACCAGGAGCAGGGCCGCGACTACGTTCGGCAACTCCCGTTCGGTGAGCCAAGTGCCGTAGCCCCAGGAGCGGGCTTCGCTGCGGATCGCGTCAAGCGCTGCCGAAAATGGGCCAGCACCGAACACCTTCACGGCCAGCGCCCCGCGCTGGACTCCCCGAAAGCCAACGTGGAGGTCGTGATAACCGCACAAGAGGTAGCCTACCACCAGGGCGTACTGGAGGTACTGCCGGGGGTGCCCGGCGTAGCGCCGCAGCACGTCTCGCCAATCCTCAGCGGTCCAGCTCCAGTAGGCGGTCTGGCGTTCCAGCATCGCTCGATTGAGGACGGAGTGTACCGCGACCCGCGTCGCCGGGCGCGTCTCGGCCCAGGTCAGCACCGTCTGCACGGGTTCCCTGAGCCGCCGCAGATCGCGAGAGATCGGCTTCGGCCACGCCGCACCACGGGACCTGGTCAGGCGCAGCCGTTCGATCTCCGCGAGCGCACGTCTTTCCGCCGAGGTGAGCTGCGGGCTGCGGTCGTACGACTCGAGGTCGAACGGCCATGACCAGGGTCGGCCCGACAGTTGCCCCACCGGGAAGGGATATCCCTCGTGTGCGCTGCTCATCGGAGCACCTCCGCCGCCATCCTGGCCCTCCAGGCGTGGATGGTGGCCATGCCCCGCTCCAGCTTGGCCGCCAGGTCTCGTCCGCTCAGATGGATATACAGGAGCGTGGTCTGCGTCGTACGATGGCCGGCAAACTCGGCGATCTCATGGAGCGCCCAGCCCGCCCGGGCCAGGTCCGTCAGGCACAGATGGCGGAGGGTATGCGTTGTGAACTGGGGGACGCCGGCCCGCTCGGCGATGCGCTCCACCACCTTGGTCCAGGTCCACAAGGAGATGGGCTGGCCACGGTTGCGCTGGGACTCGGACACGAAGAGCGGTCCCCTGGCCTGGGTACGGGCATGGCGCTGCTCCAGGTACGCCATGAACAAGGCCGCGGTGGCGGCCGAGTAGGGAATCACGCGCTCCCGCCGGCCTTTGGTTCGCTCCGCTCGGATAGAGAGCAGTCGAGCCGATGGATCGATGTCTCCAGTCGTCAAGGTGCAGACCTCCTGACGGCGGAGCCCGGCGTCATACGCCATTGCCAGCATCAGCCGGTTCCGCAACGGCTCGGTCCGTGCCGCCTGCAGTATGGCGTGCCACTGCTCGTCAGTGGGAATCCAGGGAAGCTTACGAAAGCGCGCGAGGAGGCCTCGCTCCTGCCCGCCGAAGCTCTTGCCCGGGGTGTACCGCCCGCGTCCGACCGGGTTGTCGGGCCGCAGACCTTCTTCCATCAAGTAGTCGTGGTAGAGACGCACCGCCGTCAATCGCTGCTGCAGGGTGGCGTTCGCCAGCCCTCTGGTCGGTTGAGCAACACCACCGCTTCTCGCGCTTGGATGAGCGCGGGTCGCTAGGTCGTTCACGTAGGCAGCAATGTGTGCCTTGCTCACCTCGGTAGCAGAAACCTCACAGCGGGCACTGAATGCGAGGAAATCCTCGAGTGCATGTCCATAGGCGGTCACCGTGGCTGGAGCGAGGCCCAAATTGGCCTGGATGGTCAGCCAGGAGCGGGCGTACTGCTGCCGAGTTACCAGGGGATAGCGGTCCCAGCGGGGTTCCGGCATGAACGGACTCCTTTCTGCTCTAGATTTCCTGTCCAACAGAACCTCGGGGCTTATGAATATCTCCCGAGGTTCTGTTATACTGTACCCACTATGCGACGCCTCCACGACTACCGTGCTCTCCTCCAGCGGGCCATGCGTGGCCGGGTGTTCACGGTCCGCGAGGCAGTATCCGCGGGCATCCCGCGGCATGCCATCTACGCCCTCTGGCACCGCGACCAGCTCGTCCATGTCGGACACGGCCTCTTTGCCATGCCGCGTCTGGACCTGGGTCAGCACGAAACGCTGGCGGAGGCCGCTAAACGGGTCCCGAACGGGGTCATCTGTCTGCTGTCGGCTCTCGCCTTCCACGGTCTGACCACCCAGAGCCCGCAAGACGTCTGGATGGCGATTCCGGAGAAAGCGTGGAAACCGCGCACCGATTCCCTGCCGCTGCACGTCGTTCGGTTTTCCGGCCCGGCGTACCGCGAGGGGGTCGAAGAGCATCGCGTCGGCCGCATGCCGATCCGGGTGTATTCCCCGGCGAAGACGGTGGCCGACTGCTTCAAGTACCGCAACAAGTTCGGGCTGGAGGTAGCGCTGGAGGCGCTGCGCGACTACTGGCGCCAACGCCGTGGCTCGCTCGACGAGCTGGTCCGGTACGCGGAGGTCTGTCGGGTCGCCAACGTCATGCGGCCGTACCTGGAGGCTCTCGTTCAATGAGCACGAACACGCCAAGGAACATCGTGGCATCGGTCCGCGAGCGACTGCGGACCCTCGCGCGGCAGCACCGCGAAGATTTCAACTTCACGCTGATGCGCTATGCCAATGAACGGTTCCTCTACAGGGTGAGCCAGTCCGCGTATCGACAGGACTTCGTCCTGAAAGGCGCAATGTTGCTTCCGCTCTGGGGAGCAGATATCGCTCGTCCCACCCGCGACATCGACCTCCTCGGATTCGGCAACCCCGCCGCCGAGCAGTTGGGCCGGGTGTTTAGCGACATCGCGGCGCTCCCCGTCGAACCAGATGGGATGGTGTACCATGCCGATCACCTCACGCTCGAACCGATCCAGGGCACCCAGGACTATGGCGGCGTCCGGGTGCGGATTCCTGCCAACCTGGGCAATATGCGGCTGCCGGTCCAGCTCGACATCGCTTTTGGTGACGCCATCACCCCGGCCCCGCAGGAAGCAGCGTACCCCACCTTGTTGAGTCTCCCTGCTCCCGTGCTGCGGATGTACCCATTGGAGACGGTGGTAGCCGAGAAGTTCGAAGCGATGGTGCGCTTCGCCCTTGCCAACAGCCGGCTGAAGGACTACTACGACCTGTGGAGCCTGGCCCGGACGCAGGCGGTCGAGGGCGCATCACTGGTGGAGGCCATTGGGAACACCTTCGTCCGAAGGGGCACGCCCGTTCCGGTCACCGTGCCGACAGGTCTCAGCCCCGGCTTTTATGACGATGCTGCAAAGCAACGCCAGTGGAACGCCTTCCTGAAACGGGTCGCTCCGGTTGAGCCGCCGACGGAGCTTCGCCTGGCTGTGGAACTCCTCACTGCTTTCCTCATGCCTCCTGCTATCGCGGCGGTCACGCAAAACGAACCACCAGGGCGGTGGCGCCACCCGCAGGGTTGGCAGTAAACGACGGACTGTGCGGTGCGCCCACCCGCAGACCAATGCTGCCAAGCCATGTGACTCCGCGGGTGGGTACCCTACGACACCCACCCGCCGTATTCCAACTAACTTATAGAAACTCGGAGAGTTTCACGCCGCTGCGCCTCGCAGGGCGGCGTCCGGTCCGGCGGTATCGCCCTGCTCGACGACATCGAATGCGCCGGAGTCCAGGTCGAGGACCACTACGGACGTGCGCAGCACCTCACGCTGGATCTCGGTGTTCTCGTCATCGCTCTCGACGGGGACCAGCTCTTTGCGCGTGCGGCCTTTGACCAGCACCCGCCGCCCGCCTTGCTGCAGCACGACGTTGTTGAGGAGGCCGGCCGCGATAAGGAGGGCAAGATGGCCGCGTCGCAGCGGCATGAGGGGCCGGACCGGCCGTTCGGCGGGCGGCCATAGCTGTTCAGCAAACGCGGGCTGGACCCAGACCCCGCGCCGTCGGGCCTCCTGCGCTGCGAGCGCGGGGTCGAAGGCCAGCGGCGCAAAAAGGACATCGGTCCGCGGCAGCGCCGGCGCGACCAGCGGCGGCGTTGCCGGGCCATCGGGCAGCGGCGGCAACGCCCGGATGCTCCACGACTCCAGTTGCGCCTGCGCCTCCCCGTCAGGTATGGCCTGAGCCTTCTTCACGGCCAGCAGCACCATTTGCTGAAAGGCGGCGAACTCCGGGTCCGGGAAGCGGTAGACCCGGAAACCGGTGTAATGCGCCGCCAGATAGCGTGCCGAGACGGCGAGCCGTGCCTGCGGGATGACGAACACCAGGACCCCGCCCGGACACAGCGCCCGTGACAGACTGGTGAGGAAGGCATGCTCGAGCCGGCGTTTTTCGTCGTCATAGTCGTAGGGCGGGTTCAAGTACAGGCACGAAAACGCGCCGTTGGCCAGCCGGACGGAGAACGCGCTGGTGGCGAGGAGGTGGTCAAGCCGGGCCCGGCACGCCTCCGCCCGCTCGTCGTTGATCTCGATGCCGTAGCTCTCGCCACCGAGGGCCTGCGCGAGGGCGGACACCGGCTCGCCGGTGCCCGCGCAAGGGTCAAGGAGGCGGACAACGCGCCTCCGGTCAGTTGGCGTGGCCGCATGCAACAGGTGACTGAGCGCGGTCACCACACGCGGCGGCGTGGGGAAGAACCCCGCTACGGCCTGACTTTCGAGGCGAGACATATCGTTCTACCCCCCAGTCTCAATTTGATCGTACATTGGGGCGGTTGGCGTTCGGCCATCCGCAGCGGTGCAGCGCTCCACTGAGAAATTCATGGCTCCCCTGTTGTCGGTTCAACCTCGGCTGCCAAACTTGTGTTGACAGAGAGCGCGCGGTCTGCTAAGAAGAAAGAGAGGCTCCCGTTTCCGAGTATTCCGGAGCCACCCTGTCCCAGGAGGACTGCTCGTGCATGCGACTTCTGCTTCGCTGCTCGACATGACGCCCCGCCAGGCGCTGGCCGCCTTGCAGGAGGGGATGGGCTTATCTGAAGAGGAGTTGGCGGAAGCCCTGGGGACCAGCCGCCGGACGCTGCAGCGCTGGCGGGCGGGGACTGCGTATCCGCAGCAGTTGGCGCGCCAGCGGCTTGCCGGACTGCTGCACCTGCAGCAGCGGGTCCGAGAGACCTTCGAAGGCCCGGATGCGGTGCGCCAATGGTTCCACGGTCAGAGCCGCTATCTCGGGGGCATTACTCCTGCTGAGGCCGTGCGTGTCGGGCGGCTGGACCGAGCGGAAGCAGCCCTGGAAGCGCTCGACTCCGGCATCTTCCTGTAGGGTTGCCGCCGCTTGCCTGCGCCCTCCGGCTGGAATGCGCGAACGGCCATTGCCAACGTCCATCCAGGACCGTGGAGCGGACCGGCCTGGCGGTTTCACCGTCGCACCTACGCCGCCACCGACTCCGGCGGCTCACTGGTGGTGTCGGGCCGGTATCACCGTGCGGCGGACCAGTTCCCACGGTCCCAGGTGTGGGCGGCGCTCTACCTCGCGCTCGGTCCTGAAGTCTCCCTCGCCGAGGTCCTCCGGCACTTCACTCCTCCGCTCTTGCCCCAGCTCAATGAGTACCGACTGAGCGAACTGGCAGTCGAGCTGGGGGCCGTCCTGGACTGCCGCGACGCGGCTGCCCTCGGCCTGTCTCCAGGGGCCCTGGTCCGGGACTACGACTTCACGCTGACACAAGAGATCGCCGCGGCGGCGATTGCGCACGGGGCGGAGGGAATCCTGGTCCCATCAGCGACGGCGCTGGGCGATAATCTGGTGGTCTTCCCGGCACAACTTCGCAGCACCTCCAGGCTGACCGTGGTCGGTGGCCGGGACCCGCGCCTCTATGTTCCCCGCCCGGAGTGAAACCCGATGGCATTCAACCAAGGGCTGACTGGAGGAGTGGCTGGTAGGAGCAGGGATGCCATGGCATGAGGTGGGAAGCGCCGCGCGATTGCTTCCCCGACGGCGGGGGTCCGCGGCCAGCCATTTGCGAGGACGATCCAGAGACTGAGTACAGGACCTGCAGCCGGGCAAAGCCGCTCGCCGGCGCTACTGGGACACCGGCGCCGCGGCGTTCCCAGCAGCAGGAGACCTGTTCGACGTCGTGCAGCTACCGGGGAAGGCCGGCCCCCGGTCCCGGATCCTTGGAGTCCCCCTCGGGAATATCGATAACTCGCCGCTGGATGGCCTCCGAGATGTCCCTCCGCAAGGCGTCAGGATCTGGTTGACAGCGATACGCGCTGATCCCCTCAGCCTCCAGTGCGACGGCTTCGCCGGCCTGGAGCGCCCGCTCCCAGAGCCACTGGCGCCAGCTCACGTGCAGCGGCAGGTCCACCCGCCGGTCCAGGAAACGGAAGTACAGCAGCGACGTCTCCTCCTCCGTGCGCGGCAGGAGCAGGAACGTGTCGAGCGCCGCCGCATGGCGGGCGGCTTCGGGCAGCAGGACCCATTGATGACCTGCTGCCGCTGGCAGGCTGGCCGCATAGCTGCGCCAGGCCCGCGGCCCCTCCGGGGCCAGGGCGCAGAACTGGACCTGTCCGGTGGCCTCACGGCTGAGGGTCGCGAGTTCGCCCTTCAGGAGCCGCGCCCACACGGCCTTGAGCGCCTGCTGCGATCCAAGCAGCGAGACGAACCACAGACGCATGCGGCGAGCCGCCGGATCAGGGTCGGGTTCCCAGGCGAAGGCATCGACACTCGCACTGAAGCCTCCGGCCTGGAGGAGCGGCAGTGCGCTGGCGTCAGGAACGGAGACCATCAGCGTTCGCCCCATAGCCACCAGAGCAGGATGCGTCGGTTCGGCATCGGCTTCCTCCAGGTGAAGGAAAAGATATTGTGTGGCGCCGCCATCATGCCCGCCGCGCCGGGGACACGACGGCGTTGATATGCAGCCCCGCAATTCCGGCCACCGTCTTCGGGTCAGCCGGGACACAGCGCAGCGTGCCGTCGTCGAGGTCAAAGTAGCTGGCCATCCAGCCACAGTTCCCGGCGAGGAGCTTTTCGACGTAGCTCGCCATGACCGCCGCCACGACCTGGTTGATCGTCGGCCCCTGGGCGCCCTCGGCTACCGCCTCGGCACAGTCCGGTTCCGGGTGAGGCTCCGGCGGCGTGTCCAACAGGTCGGGACGTTGCAGGCTCGGCGCCGGGAGCGCACGACAGATGGTCAGGTCCGGCAGGAACGCGCCCCGAAGTCCGTCCGGCTGCGTGACGTTCCCAAGGAGCACCTGACCGGCGTTGCTCCCGTTGCCCCCGTCCAGCCACCACACGGACTGTGGGGGCGGACGGTAGGCGCCGCTCCAGGACCGGTCCTCCAGCGTCGCCGCGATGGCCCGGCGGGCGGCGGCGTTATCCACGCAGCCCACCAGCAGCCGGAGCCGGCTGCTGGCATTGCCAAACACCTGGGCGTGCAACTCCCGGTTGTAGGGCGTGACCGCATAGCCGACCTCCCGGCCGAAGCGGCGCGCCAGGCGCTCCGCCAGCACCTCCGCCTTGAAGCGGCCCTCATCGGCCCGGTCGAATGCCTGTCGTGCGACGTTGTGCGGCTCGACTCGGTCCATGTCCACGAGGCAGAGCTGCGCCGGCCTTCCGATGAGGAGGCGGCAGACGGCCTCGGCGAGGAAGCCACCGGTTCCGCCGCAGCCGACCAGCACAATCGTCGCGTCGCGCTCATAGCGGACCGGTGCGAACCCGGCTATGGGAACTGGGTCGATCACATACCTCATCGTGGTCTCCCTCTCCCTTCCTCACCGTTCCAGGTTGGCGTCACGGAATGCGCCGCGCCTCCCGTCGAAGACGGCGCCCCACGGCAGGGGAAAGAAGTAGCCGTAGACGCCGACCCGCAGTGAGACTTCGGGCCGGTCCTCATCGAGCCGGCCGAGCACGCCGTACAGACCAAATCCCTGCTCATCGGCGTCATCGGTTGGACTGAACACGGCAGGGTACCGGTGGTGGGAGTGGACCGCCAGCACGACGTCCGGGAACCGCTCGTACAGCACGTTCATGGACCCGGCGATCTGCCGAGGCGCCACGAGCCGGTAGCCGGAGCCTTCATGGTGCGTGACCGCGAGGAGCAGTTCCTGCCCGCGTGCACTGAACAGCCGGGCAGCGGCGGTGATGTCCTCCCAGACCGCCTGCGGGATCCTCCCACCGCGGAGGAAGAACCGCGGCCCAAGGGGCGGCAGCCCGCGGACCTGCGCCAGCGCGACGGGCATGCGTACCTCCAACGCGTCATTTTCGGTGACGAGATACAGTCCGTCGCCGGCCAAGACATAGTCGTAGGCGTCGCCGCTCCGCGGCGGGAGCCCGTCACGGGCGATGAGATAATCGACCAGGGGCACGGTCAGCTTCCCAGGCGCAGGGCGTCGGCAACGCGCAGCTGCGGCACCAGGTCATCCAGCGGGTACGCCGGCGCCCCGCGCAGCTCGGCCCAGAGCTGCCCGATGTCATCGGGGCGCCGCTGGGATTTGCCTCTGGCGGTGTCGCCGGTGGCGGAGAAGTGGGAGCGGAAGAAGTCCTCCGGGATC
Organism: Chloroflexota bacterium; assembly: GCA_016210175.1. GTDB lineage: Bacteria > Chloroflexota > Dehalococcoidia > SHYD01 > JACQUQ01 > JACQUQ01. The sequence goes on from JACQUQ010000025.1 coordinate 23,951, forward strand.
TGTGCGGGGTCGGCAGGGAAGAGGTGCGACCCCGGGCAGACCCGGCCGGTCGGGAAAACATTGTACGCCGGGCAATGGTACAGCTGGTCTTCGACGCTGCGGGGCCGCGCCCTGGCCGCGAAGACGTAGGGCGCCTGCCGGCCCGGCGAGGAGATGAACACCAGCCCGGGCATCGGCAGGCGAAGGCGGCGGGGCTGGGCGTCGTAACGTTCCCGCAGGCGGACTGTCCACACCCGCGGTTCCCGCCAGAGGGCGATGCGGACACCGCTTGCCGTCTTCGCCCACCAGAGGGCATCCGGCGGCAGCAGGCCAGACGCGAGGTCCAATTCCCCGGCCAGCGCGTGGGCCACGTCCAGCGCGGATACGAGCTTCGTCCGTACCACGCCGCCCCCATAGTCGTGGACGACGACGCTCTCCTCGTGAAAGTCAAGGCGCAGGCGGAGCGGGTCCTCCGCGATGCCAGCTTCAGCGGGCAGGACCCACCGGTAGGGCGACTGGCCCGGACTCGTCGTGGGCGATGGGGACGACGCCGTCCTCGGTGATTTCGCAGGCATACAGCCTCCTTGTGCGTTCGTAGGTCAGGTGAGCATCGCGGCCCAGCGCCGCATCCAGCAGCGCGCGGAAGCGGCCCGGCAGGTCCTCCTCCAGCCACGCGGCGAGCTCCGCAATGCGGTCCAGGATCCCCTTCGCCCGCTGCCACTGTTCGGCGAGTTCGTGGAGATTGGCGAGCGTCCACTCCGCATCCACGACTTCCATCTCGTCGTCAAGGTCGAGGAAGACGGAGTTGGTGTCGCCCCAGAGCCAGTCGGCGAACGCCGCAGCAGGCGCGAAGGGGGTAGCATCCAGCCGCTGATGGAGTTCGGCTGGCGCGAGTCCGCCGTCTGGAATCTCCAAGAGCAGGGAACGTGGAACGTGGGCTTCGCAGGCGTCGAGGATTGGGATGCGGGTGTCGCCGCCGGCGAACGGCTGCTCACAGAGCGCCAGCAGGAGGAGTTCGCCGGGCCGCAGGCTGGTGTCGTGGAAGCGGTCGTACGACCAGCCGTCGCGGGCGAAGGGGATCCCATAGCTCACCACCGCGTCGTAGTCCTCCAACTGGCAGCACGGGAAGTAGTCCCGCTCCACCCGCTCCAGGAAGGCCATGACGCGGGCAATCTCACGGCCGGCTCCGGTCTCCTGGACAGCCAAGATTTCGGCTGCTGCGTCAGGGAAGACCTCCTCCACGATGCGGCGGAACGCCAGGTACGCCTCATGACGCTCCAGGAGGGCTGCGACGGACACCGGCTGGACCGGCGTCCGCCGCAGCGCCTGACCCAGAGCGCGCAGGCTGACGGTCACCGCACCGGCAAGCGGCGCACGGCCTCCACCGCCTGTTTGGTGGCCCGTGCGTAGCCCTGCGCTTCCGCAACCGCCAGGTTCAGTTCGGGCTGCCGGGCTGCCGCGGCGTCGGGGTCCAGGTCGCCATGCTCGTCCAGGAGTTCGGCCGCCAGTTCCAGGATGCGAAGCCGTTTCTCCGGGACCCGGCGGATGATGCTCACCACGTCAGGCCGGCCGCGCCTGCCCTTGGTGCCGATGCGCCGCCTGAAGATGTGGAGGGTGTCGTCGCCCCGCTGCTCCTCGCGGGTCTCGGCGTTGGCCAGCTCCGGGAAGAACTCGGTCAATTGCTTGCGGATCTCTTCGGTGGAGAGCTTGGCGTCAGGGTCGGGAAACTCCCGCCCGTCATAGACAAAGATGCGCACCATCGCAGGACCTCCTCTGGCCGAGGTTTCTATCCAAAAAGGGAAAGCTGGTCGGACGACGCTGCCCGCCCGCCCGGCTTGGGAGCAGGCGGAGTGGTGGGCGTGTCGGGCGTCGGGTTCGGGTCCGGCACGGGAACGGGGCTAGCGGACTTGCCCTTACCCCGACGCTGCTCCGGTGAGGCGGTGGCGGGCAGCGTGGAGGGATAGCGCGGCTGCACCTGCCAGCGCGCTGCAGCGTCAGCGAACAGACCGGGCACTTGGTCGAGAGCAGCCGACAGGTCAGTGACCTCGACGGACCGCAGCAGCGGATCGCATCCCTCCATACCCACCGCCAGCACTGCCCGGTAGCCTATCCCAGCCTCCGGCTGGAGGGTGATAACGAGCTTGATCCCGCGCCGGGATTCGGTCGTTGTCGGGACGGCCGGAGTCGCCGTCGGCGCCTCGGCCATGGGCGGAACCCCCTGCTCCTCCGCGGGAATCCCTTCGTTACGGGTCACGCCGCGGTGCACGGAAATGGGCGACTGCGCGCAGCCGCAGCCGTCAACCGGCTGCGGCGCCTCGTCACTCGTCAGCAGGCGCTTGCCCTGCTCCTCGGGTGTGTCCACGAATGGTCTCCTTCTCGAGTGCGGGGCGGACGTTACCCCATCTGCTGGATAATCGCCGCCCCGCACGTCGTGCTTTAGGCTGCGGCCGCCTCAGCTGTGACTTAACCCATAATGTGGCCGTGCTGGAAGCATAACTTGGCCGCACTGGGTCTTTGGGCAGGCTCCGTTCCCCGGGGCCTGGACGAACTCACGCGGTCTCGCTGGAACCATAACCTGGCCGCGAGTCGCGATGGGCATCATAAGCTGGCCACAAATTACCCTCCTCTACCTACCTGTGTTAGCATCAGAGCATTCGGCTACTCGCCTTACTGGAGGAGACCGCGATGCTCAGCAACGACGAACTGGCCGCGCTCTGCCTGCGCCTCGGTCTCTCGGAGCAGGCCAAGGCGGTCGTCGCGTCGGTCCGCTCGGCGCCTCCGTCCCGCAGGGTACGCGGCGCCGCGGGCAATGTTACCGTTCGCTATCCCAGCCGGAAGATGGGCGTCACCATTCAGGCGGAGAGCCACCGCAACGAACTGGCCGGCATCTACGAGAAGGAACACGACCCTGGGACGCTGGAGTTCTACGACCAGCCACCCCCGATCAAGCTCCGCTACCAGGCCAGCAATGGTCGGGCCGTGGGTGTCCTCCACACCCCCGACTACTTCGTGATCCACACCGACGCGGTCGGGTGGGAAGAATGGAAGACCGAGGCCGAACTGCTCAAGCTGTCCGAGAAGATGCCGAACCGCTACCGGCGCGACGAGGAAGGCCGCTGGCGGTGCCCGCCGGGCGAGCGGTACGCCGAGCAGTTCGCCTTTGTTTACCGCGTGCGCTCTTCGGCCGAGATCGATTGGGTCTTCCAGCGCAACCTCCTGTTCCTTGAGGATTTCCTCCGCGGCGATTGCCCGCCTGTGGGCGAGCACGCTGCCGTAGCGCTCATCGCGCTCGTGACGAAACGGCCCGGAATACGGCTTGACGAGCTCCTCGGGCAGGTGGAGGGGGCCAGCAGCGACGATATCTACACGCTGATCGCCACGGATCGGCTCCACGTTGACCTGCGGGCCGCGGCACTCGCCGAGCCGGAGCGCGTGCTGGTGTTCCGCGATGCGGAGACGGCCCGCTCCCATGCAGTGATCGCCCCGGCAGCTTCCCTACCGCCGGGTGGCAGCGGTGGGAGCCTGACCCTCGCCCCCGGCGCACCCGTCCTCTGGGATGGCCAACGCTGGACGGTCATTAACCTCGGGCGGAATCTGACCGCGCTCCTTGCCGAAGACGCGACCCTGGTCGAGTTGCCCAACGCCACGCTCGCAACTCTGGTCGGCCAGGGCAAGCTGGTCGGAGTGGCCGGCCCAACGCCGGCAAGCATCAGCGCCGCGGCGCGGGAGCGGCTTGCCCAGGCTGGCCCCGACGACCTCCGTGAGGCCAACCGTCGCCACGCGCTCATTGCCTCCATGCTGAGCGGGGACGCCGCGGCCGCGGCGGCGACGCCGGCGCGCACCCTCCGGCGCTGGCTCGGGCGGTGGCGCCAGGCCGAGCGCACCCATAACTGCGGCTATGTCGGGCTCCTGCCGCAGCAGCGCCGGCGCGGCAACCGCACGCGCAAGCTCCCGGAGGCAACCCTGCGACTGCTCGACGAGTTCATCGCCAAGGACTACGAGACGCTCAAGCAGAAAGGCAAGTTCGCGGTGTACGCGGCCTTGATGCGCACGTGTGAGGAGCAGGGGAGCACCGTCCCGAGCTACAAGACGTTTATCCGCGCCGTGAACCGGCGCCCGCGCCAGGAGCAGATGGAGCAACGCCAGGGAAAGCGGGCTGCCTACCAGGCAGCTGCCTTCTTCTGGGAACTGGCGCTCACGACGCCGCGCCATGGTGACCGGCCCTTCGAGATCGGTCACATCGACCACACCCAGCTTGACATCGAGCTGGTCTGCTCGCGCACCGGACGCCCTCTCGGCCGGCCCTGGGCGACGTTTCTGACCGACGCCTCTTCCCGGCGGCTGCTGGCCGTCTCCCTCACTTTCGACCCGCCCAGCTACCGGAGTTGCATGATGATCCTACGGGAGTGCGTACGCCGGCATCAGCGGCTGCCACAGACCGCGGTGGTGGATGGTGGCGCCGAGTTCGAGAGCGTCTACTTCGAGACCTTGCTGGCCCGGTACGAGTGCACCAAGAAGACCCGACCCAGCGCCCAGCCCCGCTTCGGCTCGGTCTGCGAACGGCTGTTTGGCACGACCAATACCCGCTTCATCCACAACCTCGTCGGCAACACCCAGATCCGCCAGAAGGCCCGCCAGGTGACCAAGAGCGTCGACCCCAAGCAGCACGCTTGCTGGACGCTCGGTCGGCTCTCCACGCGGCTCTGCGAATGGGCCTACGAGGTCTACGACACCATCGAACACCCGGCCCTGGGGACCACGCCCCGCGAGGCCTGCGCGGCCGGGCTCGCCCAGAGTGGCTGGCGACCCCAGCGACGCATCCCCTACGACGAGGATTTCCGTATGCTCACTCTCCCAACCACCCAGAGGGGCACCGCCCGCCTGCACCCCCGTCTCGGGGTGAAGGTCAACTATCTCTACTACTGGTCGGAGGCATTCCTCGACCCGGAAGTGCACGGCGCCCGCGTGCCGGTGCGCTTCGATCCCCTCGATGCGGGGCAGGCCTACATCTTCGTGAAAGGCCGCTGGGTCCGCGGCATCTCGGAGCACCGCGCCTGCTTCGCCGGGCGATCGGAGCGGGAGATCCAGTTGGCGACCGCGGAGTTGCGCCGCCGCCACCAGCGGCACGGCCAACAGTTCACGGTCACCGCGCGCAAGCTGGCCGACTTTCTGGCCTCGCTGGAGGCCGAGGAGGCCCTGCTGGAGCAGCGTCTGCGTGATGCCGAGGCCAAGGAGGTCATCCGCAACGTTGCGGATGACCAGCCATCCCCACCCACGGCGCCCGAGCGTGCAAGCGCAGCAGGGGCAGCAGCGCGGCAACCCGCCGAAACGTCCGGGCGGAACGGCGTCGCGCTGGTCATCTACGAGGACTATTGAGATGCCGACCGTACCAGGCTTCCCGCGTGAGCTTCTCGCCCAGCCCAGCGCAGCGCGCTTGGCCCACTTCGTGGGCAAGGTGGTCGCCCATCCGCGGCTGAAAGCGGTACACCACGCCCTGCTGAACGCCATCCGCCAGCCCATGGGCGCGCCCCTGGTGCTCGTCGTCGGTCCGACCGGGGTCGGCAAGACCACGCTCCGCCTCCGCATCGAGCAGCAGTTGATGGAGGAGGCGCTGCCCGATCTGGCCCAGGACCCCAGCCGTATCCCGGTGGTGGCGGTAGAGGCAGCGGCCCCCGAGTCGGGCCAGTTCAACTGGAAGGATTACTACACGCGCGCCCTGATGGCGCTGGACGAGCCGCTCGTCGCGCACAAGGTCGACTACGCGACCTGGGGCCTCCGCCGCGATGGCCGCGGGCGCATCGCGATTAAGCGCGGCGCCGCCACGCCGGAACTGCGCCTGGCGCTGGAACAGTGCCTGCGCTACCGGCGGCCGGCGGCCTTCATTGTGGATGAGGCCCAGCACCTCAAGAAGATGGCGAGCGGACGGCGCCTGCTCGATCAGATGGATACGCTCAAGTCCTTGGCGGCCATGACGGGCACGGTGCACGTGCTGGTGGGCACCTACGAGTTACTCGGCTTGGCCAACCTCAGCGCGCAACTGAGCCGGCGCAGCATCGAGATCCACTTCGGGCGCTATCAGGCCGAGTCTGCCGACGATCTCCTGGCCTTCCAGAGCGTCGTGCTCACCTTCCAACGCCACCTGCCCCTGGCCGGCGAGCCCGACCTCATTGGACAGTGGCAATACCTCTACGAGGGTTCCGCCGGCTGTATTGGGGTGCTCAAAAGCTGGCTAAACCGTGCGCTGGCGGCGGCCCTGGACCTGGGCGAACCCACGCTCACGCGGCGGCGCCTGGAGCGACAGGCCGCACCCGCGCGCAAGCTGATCAGCCTGGTCCGCGAGATCAAGGAGGGCGAGGAAGCGCTGCGGGACGACGCTCGGGAGCGCGACCACCTGCGTACCCTCCTGGGGCTGGAGGACGGACCGGCCCCGTTTGGCGCGGCGAAGGCGAACGCGGCGGCCAGCATGGAGCCGGCCGCGCGGCGTCCCCGACGTCCCGGTGGTCGTGCTGCACAGCGGCGGCCGACGCGCGACCCGGTGGGTCAGGGGAGGCCTGAGCATGGACCTGCGTGACCTCGTGGTCTACGAGGAATGGGACGTGGCGCCGCCGGCGGTCCCGCCGCGCGGCCGCCTGTTCCCGTTGGCGCCGGTCGGGATCGGGACTCCGGAAACGGAGTGCTTGACGAGCTATATCACCAGACTTGCCGAGGCCCATGGCGTCCTCACCCGAGACCTGGTCGTTCACGAGCTTGCCGGCTTTCTGGGGCGCGCCCACCTGGCGCAGAGCCGCAATCTGGGCCTGCTGTCGGCCTTCTGGCGCAACGAGACCCGCGCGCTTAACGGTACCCGGACGCTCGCGCACAACATGGTGCAAGGGCTCGAAGCTTTGACGGGGCGGCAGGGGCTGCGCTTTCTGACGCTCCTGACCTGGACCGAGGTTTTGCCAGTCCAGCAGCTGCAGCGGCGCAGTCGCGCCTGGTGTCCCCATTGCTACGAAGAGTGGCGGCAGGCCAAGCAAACGGTCTACGAGCCGCTGCTCTGGTCCTTGGCGCCCGTGACTATCTGCCCGCGCCATCGCCGGCTCCTGCAAGGGATCTGTCCCTACCCGGACTGCCGGCAGCGTTCACACTGGCTCTCCGCCCGGTCACGCTGTGGCTACTGTGCCCGCTGTGGCCGCTTTCTTGGCAGCTCAGTGGCGCCCGCGGCCGACGAGGGTGATAGCCTGACGGAACAGGAGGCAATGGCGCGGATCTGGGTGGCGCACGCCGTGGGAGAGCTCATTGCAGCCGCACCCGGCTTGGGCTTTGTGCCACGACGAGAACAGATCGTGGACGCCATTACGGCCTCGGCGGAGCGGTTGACCGGCGGGAATATCAGCGCCTGGGCCCGCAAGCTGGGCATGGCGGTGCTGACGGTGTCGAACTGGAGGTGGAAAGAGGCGCGACCATCCCTCTGGCTCCTACTGCAGGTCTGCGCTCGTCTGGGGACGACACCGCTTGGCTTTCTGACGGGTGAGGCCAGCCAAGTGAGCGGGCAAGCGGTACTGCGGCACGAGTTGGCCCATCGCCCGCCGCGGGTCCACACGGTGGTCGACCCCAAAGTGGCCCGCCGCGCCCTGGAGCAGATCCTCGCCGGCGACGAGATGCCGCCGCCATCGCTCCGCGAGGTCGGTCAGCGGCTGGGGCTGACCTACGCTACCTTGCGTCACCATCTGCCCGAACTGTGCCGCGCCATCTCCGAGCGGTATCGCAACTATCAACTGGCCCAGGCCGCCGAGACCAGGCGACGGCTCTGCCAGGAGGTGCGCGAGGCAACGCTGCGGGTTCACGAGCAGGGGGTGTTTCCCAGTTCCTACCGCATTGAAGCGCTCATCGGCCGACCCCATGCGCTCCGACATCGGCCAGCCAGAGAGGCGTGGCGCAAGGCGTTGCGTGAGTTGGGCTGGCAGACGTGACGCAGGACCATCGCCAGCCAATCGTCTGCTGGAAGCATAACGTGGCCGCTGCGGCCACATTATGGGTTAAGCTACACCTGAGTCTGGCGCTGCATGAGCGCAGCGTCATAGAGGGGCATGATGACCCACAGGTCGCCAGCCTCCGGCTGCCCGGTCTGCCGAACGACCACCGGCGCCTGGGGACTGGTCCAGGCCATATCCAGGTGCGGGCCGCTGGCTGCGTCGAGGAGGTCGGCGAGCAGCCTGGTGTTCAGGACGACTGCCCCCGGTTCCCCCTCGACCCGAACAGCGATCTCAGAGTGGGCATCGCCGACGTCATCGCCGCGGGCGTGAAGATGCAGCCGGCCAGCCTCGGCATCAAGCCGCACGGGCCGCGCTTCGCCCGCACCGAAGAGACTGGCGACCCGTACCGCCTGGCGAAACGCGGTGGTCTCAATGGTGACGCGGGTTGTCCACTCCTGCGGGATCACGCGTTCGATGTCGGGAAAGCGACCGTCCATCAGCTGGGTGAAGAGCGTTGTCTCTTTCACCCTGAGGTAAAGGCCCCGCCCATCCGGGGTCGGAACCAGCCGGGCGGCCTCGCCGCCATCCAGCAGCCGGCCAAACTCGACCGCGGCACGAGCGGGGACAAGAAGCTGCCGGGTGGCGCCGACCGCTTCCGGCACCCGCGAGCGGGCCAGGCGGAAGCTATCTGCGGCGGCAAGGCTGAGCCCCTCGGGTCCGAGGTCGAACAGCACGCAGGAAAGCACAGGACGGCTCTGATCGCGGGAGGCCGCGAAGGCGACGCGGGTGATCGCATCCTGGAGCCGCTGCCCGTCAAGCTCAAGGGCCTGCGCATCATCGGCCGCGGGAAAGACCGGAAAGTCCTCCGGGTCCGCGGTGGCCAACGCCGCCTGGAATCGGTCACACACAGCGCGTACACGCTGCGTGCCGGAATCAAGCGTGAGGCGCAACGGCTCTGCGGGGAGCTGGCTCACGTATTCGCTGAGCAGGCGCGCCGGAATAGCGGCTCGACCGGCGGCCGCCACGTCCGCGGCCAGGGTGATCGTGACTCCGAGTTCGCCGTCCGCAGCCGTGAGACGCAGACGGCTGGGCTCCGCCTCGAGCAGCACCATCTGGAGAATTGGCAGGGCTGCCTTGGCCGGTGTTATCCGGGCGACCAGGCGCAGTGCCCGGCCCAGGGTCGATTGGTCAATGGTCAGGTCCATCGAGAACCTCCTTGTGGTTGCACGGGAGCATGGGGGCATCCCGGAGGGCGCGACAGAAGAGCGTCAGCAGTGGGGATTCCCCGGCTGTCTTGCGGCCAATACGATCTCCGTCTGGCTACGCCGTCGCCTTTTCGCCGGGAGAGAAGATCATCGCTCGGCGTCCGAGCGCTGCCGCGACGTGGTTCTGATAGGCGCGCCGTGCCCGGATGGCGCCGCGGGCAGCAGGGTGGATCATCTGCAGGTGGCCGATGCCCTCCCGGACCAGGGTCCTGTGCACCGCCTGTCCGAGGCCTACGATGATCTCCCCCGCAGCCACGAGGGCTCGAATCCGCTCCAGCGCAACCTCGTCCACGGTGAGCGGCTCTCCGTCGCGGTGGACATTGAGGTAAATCTGTTGCATGGGGTCGAGCCCCAGGACACGGAGGGCGTCGTACAGGGTTCGGGCAGCCAGCCGGCCGTCCTCCCACTGTACGCCGAGAGCGATGGCCCGGCGTGAGCGGCGGTCGCCAACAAAGACATACCGCCGTCTACCCGAGTCCATGCTGGTGCTGCCGCGGCCGCGGGTGGCCTGAGAGGGTGCTGGCGGCACCTCAGTCCTCTCCCGCCGCCGGCGACGAGGCATCGTAGATTCCGGCATACTGATCTCCCTGGGTTACGCGACAAGCTCGTCCAGGCGGTTGACCCGCTTCGGGTACGGCAGGCTTGGAAGTCCCACGCGGACCGCCCTCTTCGCCGACCGTCGGCCGAGCTTGAAGAGGTAACGATGGTTCCCGGGATGGCGCAGACGCCGAACCCCGGCGGCAATGAGGGCACGCGGAAGCCACTCCGAGGGGTCCGCACCACGCCGGGGCGGTGCGCCGAACTCGCGCAGGAGCTGCTCCACGTAGGCGTGTCCCGAGTCGAGGGCACGGAGCTTTGCAAGCGCCCGCTCATTGAGCACCCGCCCGTCGGGGAGGACGAGCACGGTGCGGGGCGTCCCGCGCCCGGCGTAGACCGCGTTGGTCGCCTGATAGATCACCCCGATGTGGCCGGGGAAGACTAGCCGGCCGGTCGCGTCATGGCGGGCGACTGGATCGGAGAAGCTTACCACCCCTCGGATACCTTCGCCGGCGGCCAGACGGAACACCTGACCGAGGAACCAGCTCTCGGCATTGGCAGGCGCACGGTCCGCCAGCACGAACCGCCCCAGTTCAAGTGACTCGGAGAAAGGCTCCAGGTCAGGGAAGGGACCGGTCAGCACCGCCCGCTGGACGGGGACGCTCAGGACGGCGACCCCGAGCAGCGCGCCCCACCGGTCCCAGAGGCCGTACCGCAGGCGGCTGGCGACATAGCTGCCAGCATAGTGGTGGCGTTCCACGTACGCTTTGGCGGTCCGGTCGTCGACCGGAGCCACCTCGTACTGGCTCGCATCGAACCCGCCTTCCGAGCGGTGCCTCCACCGTGGCTGGCCGTCCTGCCAGCGCTGGCACCAGTCGCTCGACGGGGACACCTCCGGAGGGGTGAGGTCAAGGGGAAGCTGTCGAGGCAGGGACACTATCTCGGGACGCGCGGACGCCTCGCTTCAGTAGCCACCCTTTCTGTACTCAGAGAGCGAGCGCCGCACATCGGCGAAGCGGGTTCGCACCCGGTCCCGGCGTGCAGATCCGGCAGGTCGGCCGGAACCAATACCGAGCCCCAGGTGCGTGCGACGAGGGCGTGCGGGGCTACGGCTCCCTGCATGTGGGACATGGGTGGGCCATCGCGATGGCCTGGGCCCGAGCGATCGCTTTCCGGCTGCCCACCGGATACCGGTACATCGCCACGAGAGCGCCGTGGCCGCAATCCGGGCGCTGCACTTCCTGCATTCCCGTGAAGCGCCCGCGCCGCTGCCGACGGGTCGCACGGACGCGCGTTGGCGCTTCCTCACGAAAGCCGTCGATCAGGGAGCCGGGTGGAATGCGCTCCACCGTGAGCGCCTCCAGACCGTACCGCTCAAGGGTGCTCGCGATCAGCTCCCCCAGGTGGGTGCGGCATGTCTCCGGGTGCAGCAGCGCCGGATCCGATGGCACCAGGCGGAAGTCAGGCGGGTCAGCACAGGGAGGGAACCAGCAGCGGGCCGCGATCACGGCTGCCCGCTCCGGGCGTATCCTTCGTCAGCGGCGAGCGCCATCGCCGGGTTTGGGATGAGCCGCTGGTTGCGCGACCCACGCCACTCGCCCGCGCCTGTTGCCCGTGACCGAACGAATGGCCCATCGACAAGCAGGTCGGTGAGGCGAAGGACCTCATGCACCTCCGGTTCGCGCCGGCGGGCGAGGGCCTCAAGGGTGTAGCCGCTGTAGACGACGGTGTGGATGCCCGCCGCCTTGAGCTCGCGGAGGAGCGCCGCCAAGCCCTGCGGCTGGAACAGCGGCTCGCCCCCAAGCACCGTCACCCCATCCCTTGGGGTGCCCGACGGGTGCAGGAGGGCGGTCACGACGTCGTCTACACTGAGCGCCACACCCCCGTCCGGGTCGTGCGTCTCCGGCACGTAGCAGCCAGGGCAGCGGATCGGGCAACCCTGGAGTTGCAGCACGCTCCGGCACCCCGGCCCGTCGACGACCGAGGCGTGGTAGATGCGGGCCACACGCAGCGTCGGTCCGGGCGTGTCCGTCGCTGCTGGTAGGGGCGTCGCGACCAGCGGCCGCCCGCAATTGATCTCCCGCCCAGCCGGGAGGAGGTCGCCAGCGAGCGCCAACGCCTCCTCTACCGTGAGCCCTTCAAGGACTACCTTGCCGCTGGTGGGATCAAGGACCCAGGTGAACTCCGTCACTAGCCGCCCCTGGGCCGGGTCTGCGTCCGGACCTGCGGCCGCACGTAATACTCCGAGGTGTTCTGCTCCTGCCCGGGGTCGCCGAGCAGTTCCCTGGCGATCTTCGTGATATCATCGCAGGCCGGGCCGATGATGCCCTTCACTTGCAGTTCCAGCTTGCCCGTCGCAGGGTCGATCCTGAACTCGATTTCCGGCATAGCGCCCTCCTAGAAGCGGACCTGAATCTTGATTACGCTGCCCTCAACCGTCCGTCGAGCGGTGCCGCGCACCCGCCGCGCCACTTCCTGGACCACCTGCTCGCTGTAGGCGGTCCTGAGCTTCACCAGCAGCTGCCCGCTGTGCAGTGCCCGCTGGTCATACTCTGAGATGACCGGCACATACCCTTCTGGCGTCCGGCTGAATCCGATATCGTTGGAGGCGGCGCCCAGGAAGCGGCGGCGCACCACGATCTCCGCGGTTTCGGGCCGACGGTCACCCTGGTAGCCGAAGAGCGGGAGCGCTTCTCCTTCCTCGACCTCGGTATAACCGAGGGCAGCCAGCGCGGCCAGGAGCAGCCGCCTGTCTTTCAGCACGTAGTCCTGGAACATGAGGTATTTGCTCATGGCTCTCCTCGCTAGAATTCCATCAGCCGCTCACCGTCGGCGGCCGGCTTGCCCCGCACGGCGTCAATGGCCAGGTGCTCCTCCGCCCACCGGCGCAGCTCGTCGATCTCTTCGCGTTTCACCTCGCTCGTCGGCCGAATCGAACGGACCCGCCGCAAGATATCCGCAGTCGTCAGGTCTCGTGCCCCGTCCATGAAGCTGTCCAGGAGCCCCGCTTTGACCGCTGCCTCGATCTCCGCGCCGGAGAAGCCATTGGCCGCCTCGGCCAGCTGCTCCAGCTCGAACGCCAGCGGGTCGCGGCCGCGCTTGGCAATGTGGACCCGGAAGATGTCGGCCCGATCCTCCGGGGTGGGCAGGTCCACAAAGACAATCTGGCCGAAGCGTCCCTGCCGGGTTTGCTCGGGTGCCAGCTGCCGCACATCATTGGCCGTCGCGAAGACGAAGACCTCCTGTTGCTCGGCCATCCAGTTCAGCAGGGCGCCGATGGTCCGCGCGGTCTCCCCTGCATCGGACTGAGCAGAAGACCGCAGGCCGCCGACGCCCTTCTCGAATTCGGACAGCCCGAGCACCGCTTTGAGCGTGGTGGCAATGGCGAGCGCCCGCCGGATGGACATGGCCGCCGAGCCGATGATGCCGCCTCCTTCGCCCATGACGGCGCCCATGTCGAGATCCAGGAGCGGGCGGCCGAAAATCCCGGCGGCGATCTTCTTGCAGAGGTCCTTGCCACAGCCGGGCAGACCGACCAGGAGCACCCCCTTGGAGGGCTCGACGCCATAGGCGCGGGCAGCCGGGCTGAACGTGGCCGCTGCCTGCTGGAGCAGCGTCCGCAGGCTCCCGTAGCCGCCCAGATGGTCCACCGGCTCCGGATGGCTGTAGGAAAGGCTGCCGCTGCGACGGATCACCGCACGCTTCTCGTCAAGGATGAGCGGTACTGCCTCCGGAACGATACCGCGGTGGGTGATCGCCGCTTTGGCGAGCGCATTCTCGATTTCCGTCTCCGTCAGGCCAAGGAGCGCCTGCGCGAGCTGCTCGCGGGTGCGTTCATCGACCTGAAGCGTCACGTCCGGGTTCTCGGCCAGGCGATCCAACTGAACATCGAGCAGCTTCGTCACCTCGCGCTCGTCCGGCAGCGGCAGGTCGATGCTCTTGATCTCTTTTTCCAGCGCGGGAATCTCCGGGAAGCTCGGTCCGACGAGCAGGACCGTGACCGCGCGCGTCTTGATCTGCCAGGCCAGCTCTCGCAGCCGCCGGACGAGTTGCGGCTCCTCCTGGCCGAAGGGGGCCAGGTACGGCGCGTAGTCACAGAGGATGTACAGGCCACGGTCGGCCTCGGCGATACGGTCGAGCACCGATAGAGGGTCCTCGGTATCCGGGACGAGCCGTTCTCCTTCGTGCGGTCCCAGGCCGGGACCGGCGACCTGACGGAGACCCTGCGTCCTGCTCCACAGGTAGAGCCCCTTCGGCTTATGCCGTTCGAGCTGGGCCACCGCGGTCATCAGGCGGCGGAACCGTACTTCCTCGAAGGTGGCGACGCTGATGAGGGGGTAGCGTGCGCGGATCAGGATGTCCAGCTCACGCACCAGCGCGTCCAGTCCGAAGGTGTCGCGTGATTGTGTCATGGAAAATCTCCTTTGGTGCGAGAAGGCCCGCCGCCCGAACGGGGTCGGGGGCGGGCCACACGCCCGCTCGGGCGCTAGATCTCAAGCGCACCCATGCGGTGCGGCTCGGTCAGGTCCCGCGCGTCGGCGTAGCAGAGCTCGATGATGTCGCCGAGCACCTGGTCGATGGGACCAGGATTCCGCTGCTTCCTGCCCGCAGGCCGGGTGGCGAGGCTCTGCAGCTCAGCGATGAGCGTCTCCAACTGCTGGTCGGACTGCCAGTTCATCAAACGGAACCAGCGCGCCAGCTCCCGCGCCCGCTTTGCTGACGTACCGTGTAGGTATCCATGCTTCTGCAGCGACGTGCGCATGGCGGTAGCCGCCTCGAAGATGGCAGCGTGGAGCTGCTTGGCCCCTTCCTCCAGCGGGCTCATCGCCTCCTGGAGACGTTCCTTCGCGGCCTCGACCTTGAGCCTGCGTAACCGCTCTTTGACCTCCGCTTCCCGCTGCCGCTCCTGCTCTTCCGCCTGAAGCCGCCGGCGAATGCGCTCCTCCTCGGCCCAGAACTCCTCCTGGACCAGGTGCTCGCGGGCTTCCTGACGCCGCCGTTCCAGGCGGAGCTGCGCCTCAGCCTCGTCCAGTTTGCGGCGCTCCTCGCGGGCCCGGCGCTGCTCCTCCAGCATCTCGCTGCCGAGCAGGATGACCCCGACGCGATAGCCCAGGGTCAGCTTCCGCTGCAGATCCTCCGGACCCGGCAGGGCAGCGAGGACGCCCCGCAGCACCGCGTCCTGAAAGCCCTCGGGAATGACGTGGCCTGTCGCCTCCAGCCGCCGGGCAGAGTCAGCAGCGAGCTGGAGGATTGTCGCGATGACCTCTTCCCGCACGGCATCGTACTGTTCGAGCACGCTCTCCTTGGCGCTCTCCAGCGCTGCCCGTGCGGCGTCGAACTCGCTCTCAAAGGCGTCAAAGGCGCGCCAGGGGATCCAGCGATAGGCCGGTGTTTCGAACAGCGTTTCTGTCAGGCGGAACCGATAGGAATAGCGGTGCAGGGCGGCGTGGGCGCGGGCAGCGGGCCGAAGCAGCGGAAGCCGGTAGCGGTCCGGCAGCAGGCCGCACCGCGGCGGCCGGAAGGCCAGGTCGGACCCGCGAGGCAGGCTGATGCCCAGCGCCTGCCAGTCGAGGCGCCGGTCCAGGAGACCGAAGCCGCTGGCATCGACGTTGACGAACACGCCGTCATCTTCCAGCACGGACAGGTCGAACGGGAGACGCTCGACCTGCTGCGGTTCCGCGCCGACGCGCTCGGCAGCGCGCTCGGCACGGGCTGTTGCGGTATGGTTCATGGGAAGGAGGGACGTATCAAGCATGGGTAAGACCTCCCTTATGCTCCTGCTGGCTCCCCCGGGGCAGGGTCGGACCGGGCGCGGATTGCTTGTCACCTGCTGGCGCAGGGTCAGCGCCGGGCGGGGTATAGAGGCCGCGCTCGCGGAGACTGACGTAGCCGTCACCACCGATGACCACGTGGTCGAGCACATCGATACCCAGCAGATCGCCTGCGCGGGCGGCCTCTGCGGTCATTCTGATGTCGTCGGGCGAGGGAGTCGGGTCATTCGAAGGATGGTTATGTACCAGCACGACCGCCGCAGCGCCGGTGCGAACGGCCTCCCGGAAGCAGTCCGCCAGTCGGACCACGGCAGCATTGAGGCCGCCCTGGTAGACCAGGCTGGTACCCATGACCTGGTTTCGGGCATCCAGCAAGACCACGCGCAGCTGCTCCTGAGCGAGATCGGTCAGTTCCGGCCCGAGATAGGCGGCGATGTCAGCGGGGTTCCGTACCTGCTGGCGTTCGGCATGGACTGTCAGTCGGGCGATCTCATAGCGTCCGGAAAGCTCACCGAGGAGCCGCAGGTTTTCCCGCACGAGATGGAGCAG
Organism: Chloroflexota bacterium; assembly: GCA_016210175.1. Lineage (GTDB taxonomy): Bacteria > Chloroflexota > Dehalococcoidia > SHYD01 > JACQUQ01 > JACQUQ01. Next base: position 40,007 of record JACQUQ010000025.1, read on the forward strand.
CGTTGCCGCATCGGGCGGGAGCAGGCTGACCTGACGATCGTCCGGGTCGGTCGTGCGTCTCACGCGGCCCGATTCCGGCGGGCAGGGGCAATGTCCCAGGCCACCGGAGCGTGATAGCGGTCGGAGAGGCGGCGGTCAAGGGCAGAGCGAAACCGCGACGCCTGTTCATTACTGTCCGCTGCGTACAGGTCACTCACCTGCCGGGCCAGGACATCGAAGTCCGTGCGGTCGTAAAACTGGCCGACATAGGCCACGAAGGTCTGTGCGAGCCGGGCCGGGCTCTTCGTCCGGACGGCAAGATCCAGTTGCTGTGACGGCGACAGCGTTTCATAGAGCCTGGACATATCACACCTCCAGAAAGCGAGAGCGGAGCCTCGTTTGAGGCTCCGCTCTCTATGGGCTGGGTATCCGCGCCACTCAGGCAGCGCGCGGCGGGCCATCGGGCTCTGCTGCCCGGTTGTCGAGGCTGCGGTACACCATCAGCAGCCTGAGGTGCGGCAGCGTGGGGCTTGCCACCAGGACCATCTCCCTGGCGCGGGACTCCGAGGCTCGCCAGAAGCGGGGCACTGGTATATGGCACAGAAGCCGTGCCCCTACCTTCGAGAGGCGCAGCGGAAACGCCAGGCTAGAACGGCGTATCATCGTCCCTGGCTTCTGTATCGGTGTCCTGCACACGGGCGTCGGCCTCCGGCCGCCGGTCGAGCAACAGGATTTCCGTGGCGACGATCTCGGCGATTCGCCGCTTCTGGCCGTCCCGCTCCTCGCGGGTGCGATAGGTCAGGCGGCCGGCGACATACACCAGGCGGCCCTTCGCCAGGTACTGACCGGCGAACTCCGCCAGCTTCCGCCAGCAGATGATGTGGTGCCAGTCCGTCTCGGCTTGCGCGCCAGGAGCGGCGGGGCGGTCGGTCGCCAGGCTGAACCGGGTCATGGGCTGACCATCGGCGGTGAAGCGCATCTCGGCGTCATGACCGAGACGGCCGATAAGATCGACTCTGTTCAGGCTATAGGGCATCGGACACCTCCAGTTCGAGCAAGGAAAGAACAGGCTCGCGCCTGGCGCCCCGGGGCGCTAGCGCGGGGGAAGGCCCGCGACGAAGAGGCGGTCGGCCAGATCGTCGAGCACCTCGACGTCCATCTGGTCATCCGCGGCGAGCACGGCGAGGTCCGGATCGCCGAGCAAGAGGGCTCGGCCGGCCTCGAGCGCCCAGATTAGCATCGAGCGCTCGTCGTTGGTCAGCGTGACCAGGTAGGTATCTGCGCGGAGAGCGATCTGCATCGGGGTATCCTTTCTGCTGGAGGACGACGATCTGAAGAATTCAGGCCGCCGCGAGTTGGGCCCGACCGACGGCATGGAGCAGGGTAGCGTCGCCATTGGGAAGCGTGGCCAGGTCAGCCACGTCCTTCACGCCGGGGAGCTGTACCACCATCGCCCGCGGGCCAAGGGCGCTTACGAGGTCCGCCGCCGCGGCTTGCCCAGCGGCGTCGCTATCCAGGGCGAGGTAGATGCGCGGGAATCGGGACAGCGCGCGGACGGCGGCTGCGCCAGCGTGGGTACCTACCAGCGCCACAGCCGGCAGTCCCCAGCGCCGCAGCGTCAGCCAGTCGAAGACGCCCTCCGTCAGCCATACACTCTCAGCCGACGTGGTGGACTCCCAGCCAAGGAGCGGCTTGCGACCAGGCAGGCCCAGGTACTTCGGCACATCGGGGTAGGGCGTGCTGTCGAGGCTGCGACCGATAAGCCAGACGGGCTGGCCCGCCCGGATTTCGGGCACCACGACCCGCCCTGCCAGGAACTCCCGGCCATCCCGCCGGACCAGCCCGACGCGTGCGGCCGCCTGGAGGGGCAACCCGCGCCACCGTAGGTAGCCCGCCAGTTCGTCTCCACTGGCGTAGCCCACGCGATGCCGCTCCAGCGTCGGGAGGTCCAGGCCGCGTGCCTCCACGTAGGCGAGGGCCCGGTCATCGCTCAGCAGCCGGTTGTGGTAAATCTCGACGGCGGCAGCCAGGCAGGCGCGCTCGTCCGGACCCCATGCCGGGCTATGGCGCCCGGTCATCCAGCGACGCGGGGCCGGTCGTACACGCGGCACTTCCGGCCGCTCCACCGTGCCCTGGATGCGCGCCACAGCATCCCGAAAGCCAAGGCCCTCCATCCGCTGGACGAAGCTGATGGCGTCGCCGCCACACCCGCAGCGGAAGCAATACCAGGTGCGGCTGGCAGGGTAGACGGCAAGGTTCGGCCTGCCGCGGTCCACGTGGAACGGGCAGCGCCCGATGAGACTGCGCCCGCTGGGGCGCAGTTCGATCCCGTAGCGGCCCACAATGTCCTCAATGGGGTACGCCTCTTTCAGAGACCTGGTGTCGATGCGTGTTGTCATGATGTGCCTCCTTTGAACCGATAGGTTCAGGCCGCCCGTTCGGCTCCGCCGACGGGAAGACTCCGGAGAAAGCGCGACGGATGGCGCGGCACCGTGCGCTCACCACGCCGCCGGCTGCGGCACAGCGTCAGGTATAGACGCTCCCGCGGCCTGGTCACCGCCACGTAGGCGACCCGGAGCTCGTCCTCAAGACCGGTGGCCTCCGAGGTCTGGACCAGGAGCGGGCGGTAATGCGGGAGCAGTCCTTCTTCCACACCGACGACGAACACGGCGCGCCACTCCCCGCCCTTGGCGCCATGGATCGTGGAAAGGACCACGCTTTCGTGATCCTCAGCGGGAGACCCGGCATCCTCACCGACCTGGAGGTCGGCAAGCCAGTCACCGAGGTTTGTGGCGGCGTCTGCCGCCAGGGCGCGCAGCACGCCCAGGTGTGCCAGGCGAGCCGCGCCGTCAGGCTGACCCGCCAGCCAGGAACGGTAGCCCGTCTGGTCAAGCACCAGGTCCAGCGCCTGCGCGGGCCGGAGGTCTGCCGTCGCACGGTGCAGGTCCTCGATCAGCGACCTGAGGGTGACGGCGCCCGCAACGGCTGAGGCTCCGTATCGCTCCGCTCGGGCGGGCAGTTCCCCGATAGGAGCCGGACGCTTGCGGAGGTCATCGGCCAGCCGGGCCAGCCGGCGCGGCGGCACGTTGACGATGCGGGCCAGCGCCGCGGCATCCGCCGGCTGGTAGGCCAGGCGCAGGTAGGCGAGGGTGTCGCGCACTTCCCGCCGAGTGAAGAGGTCGCCGCTGCCGCGCACCCGGTACGGTACACGGCGCTCTCGGAGTGTGGCGGTGAGCGGATACGCCTGCTGGTTGGTCCGGTACAGGATGGCGACCTCGCCCGGGTGCTGGACGAGGCGCTCGGTGCACAGGCGCTCGATCTCCGCCGCCACAAAACTGGCCTCTGCTCGCTCGTCCTGGGCCATGTACAGGACCGTGAGATCGCCCGGCGGATTATCCGTCCACAGCGGCAGGCCGTACGGCAAAGCCGCACCGAGGGCGTTGGCAACCTCAACGATATGCCCGGTGGAGCGGAAATTCCGGTCAAGGGAGACCACGCTGGCCTCCGGGAAGTCACGCTGGAAGTCGACGAGGAAGCGGACGTCGGCGCCCCGCCAGCCGTAGAGGGTCTGCCGGGGATCGCCGACGACGGCCAGATTGCGGTGCCGCTCGGTCAGCTGCCGCAGCAGGGTGTACTGGACGGCGCAGACATCCTGGAATTCATCGGACAGGACGTGACGGTAGGCGTCCTGGTAGAGCCGGAGAACCTCGGGCCGCGCGTTGAAGAGGCGCAGCGGCAGCGCCAGCATGGCAGCGTAGTCGACGACGCCGCGGCGATGCAGCAGCGACTCGTAGGCTTCGGCCAGAGCGCGCAGTCGCTCAGCAAGCTCTGGCGGCGCGTCGCCGGTGAGCCGGAAGCGCTCCAGGCCCCTGGCCAGGTCAACGAGCGACTCCTCTTCCAGGTCAATCCCCGCCTCGTCTGCGGCGTGGCGTAGCGCCTCCATCGCTTCGGCATCGCCGTACACTGCGACCGGGCCGGGACCCAGGCCAAGCTCCTCGCTCCAGTGCCGCACGATGCGCAGCCCGAAGGCGTGGAAGGTCGTCACATCAACATCCCGGCCTGATGCTCCCAGCATGGCGCCGAGGCGCGTGCGCAGCTCGCGTGCAGCCCTGGTCGTGAAGGTAATCGCCAGGATACTCGCCGGGCTTACCTGACGTCCGGTTACCAGGTAGGCGATGCGGGCCGCCAGAACCAGAGTCTTGCCGGACCCCGGTCCTGCGACAATGAGGAGCGGCCCATCGCCGGTCAGCACGGCCTGGCGCTGCTCCGGCGTCAGTCGCGAAAGGTCGAGCATGCGTTATCCGGCATCGCCCAGCAGTTCCAACCAGCGGAGGTAGAACGCTGCATCGCGCACCCGCCACAGGCGGTCCTGGTTGAGCCGTCCGGCCAGCAGGCTGCTGATGAGGACGAAATCTGCGTTGGTATCGGTCTCATACCGGGCGAACAGCGCGCCGGCATCTGCACAACGCCGCAGACCGGTGAGCAGCGCGTGCACGGCTGCCTCGGCCAGGTGCCTGCTCGGCTCCCGCTGGGGAAGCTCCGCGTGGCCCCGTCGCCAGAGCGCCACGGTGGCTCGGTCGTACCGGTTCAGGTCTTTCAGTGCTAGCGCCCTCCCATGCGCGCCTACCATTGATTCTCCTCGCACGCGGCATCGGCCCCCGGAGCGAACCCCGGGGGCCGATAACCACACAACGCGACCAACGGTTAGCGGAGGGGACGCGCCCGCCGGACCTGCCGCTCACTCACCGGAGTGCCGGCCCGCCAGCCAGGCCCCATCCCGAGCGCGCTGACCACGACGTACGCGCCGTCAGACTGCTCGCGGCCGATAACCGCGCCACAGCCCGGGTCCGGCGCGTAGCGCAGCGGCTCGCTGATCCCGCGCTCCCGGCAGAGCCGGGCGCAGGCGCGGGCCCACTCCCCGAACACCTGGCGCGCCAGCGGCTCAGGGAGACTGCGGACCTCAACGGCCTCAAGGCAGGCTATGGCAGCAGTCGGCTCACGCCGGTACTCCCTCCGTGCTGCCCAGAGCGCCTCCTCGGCGACATTGACTTTGACAGTCAGCTCGCGCTGCGCGATGATGTTCCTCAGGGAAGCGACCTCAGGATCGTCGGGATACTCGCTGGCTACGGGTCCCAACAGTCCCTGCGCTTCCGCCAATCGCCCCGCTTCAAGTGCTTCTTTCACCTGGGCGAGGGCTCCGAAGAGTCGCCGGGCCTTTTCTGCTTCGGCGGCTTTTGCTTTCTCCTCCGCTTCCTGCCGCTGGCGCTCCTCCAGGATCTGCTCCAGATCGAGCTGAGACGCAAGCCGTTCCACTTCCTGACGGCGCTCCTGGGCCAGCCGGGTTGCCGCCGCTTCGGCCTGCGCCGCCAGCGCCGCAACCCGACGCGCGCTGGCGCGGGCGTCCTCGGCAAACGCGCGCTCCATCAGCCCCTCGGCCTCGCATCGAACCTGCTGCGCTCGCTCCCGGGCCTGCTCCGCCTCCTGTTGCTGCGCCACCGCTCGGTCGTACCGTTCCAGGTCACGGAGGGCGAGCATCCGCGCCTCCTGGTCCCGGCGAGCGACGGCGGATAGCGTAGCGCTCGCAGCCTCAAGCTCTGCCAGCAGCTCCGCGAGCGAGCTGGTGGTCTCTTCCATAGGAACTGCATCATCGGGACTGCCCATCGGTTCGGGGTCCAGCCCGGCCGGAAGGTCATCCAGATTGAGCGCTTCCGCCAGTTCAGCGAAGCTCTTGAGTACCGTAGTCTGCGACATGACAAGCCTCCTTCGTGTGCATTGGTCATGATTCGGGATGTGGATCCTCATATGATGCTCTGGGCGGCACCTGCACCGTTCGCGTGTGGTGCCAGCGGGTCCGGTTTGAACGTCGTGAGCCGCGTGCGCTGGACGTCATCCGGCGGCGAGACTCCGAGTTCCACAGGAACCAGTACACTGCCGCCACCCTGCTGGGTAGCGAGACCGATGCACTGATCAGCGAGGACCGCCAGCAGTTCGTTGACGTCGAGCCGGCGATCATTCACTTGCAGCGCCAGCCGGACTAGGGCGAAGCGGCTGCCGTCCGGCCGCTTCCCGACCTGGTAACACCCAGCCAATTGGTGGTCGGTCTGGATCACCTGCTGCACAACCACTGCGAGTTCGGCTGGCAGCGGCGCACCCAGCACCCGCTGCATCTGGCGGAGGCCGGTGCGGAGCTCCCACTCCAGGCTCCGTCGCCTGGTCTTGTCAGCCACCAGCACCTCGATCTGGACCTGGCGGCACCGGCGGCAGAACCCTTGCCAGCGCCGGCAAAGGGCCTGCCAGAGGAGAGACAGCGCGGCACAGAGTCTGCCGTCCCGCCGTCGCCATTGGCTTCGTTTTGGTCTGGACATGGTTCGTCTCCATTCTGAGAAATGAGAAATGCCGAGCACTAAGCTCGGCATTTCTCATTGCATGGGGTTTGGGAGTGTGTGGATGTTACGGGCGGTCAAGGGGCATGGTGTTCCCTCCTTTCACTGCTATCAGCGGATGGGCGAGCCGGCGAGGCGGCCGCAACGGGTACACTGGCTGTCACATGCGCGGCCGGCAGGTTTACAGGTGGAGCATGCGCATCCAGTTATCCCTCTGGTGGTCAGGGAAGTCGACAAAGATCACCTGGCAGCCGGCGTGTTCCCACTCCCTGAGCAGTCTCTCGACCTCGGCGATCTGCCGGGCTACCCGGTCCGGGCTGCTGACGAGCAGGATGTCGATTTCGCCCTGTGCGATGGTAGCCCGGAGCCGGTCCAGCGCGGGGCGCGCCAGTTGATTGCCGCTGCACCCGTTATCCTGATAGACCTGCTCAGGGGCTACCGACCAGCCCTGCTCGCGGGCGTAAGCATGGAGGCAACCTATCTGGTCGACCATTGCCTGAGCAGCCGGTTGATCCTCAGACGCAACGCGGGCATAGACCGCGACTCGCTTCGTCATTGGTATAGTCTCCTTTTCATTCCACCACCCGCCAGCCAATCCACAGATGTCCGTGAGGGGACACCAGGAGTGCGGAGATTGTCCACAGGATTCCGTACGATGGGGGCCCGCAGCCACTCTCTGCCAGGTCGTGCTTGAATTAGCGGCGCCGGGCCAGGGGAACATCAGGCGTCTCCGCTATCACGTGAGGGTCTGTCGGTCACCACCGACGCGTCGGCTGGCAACTCAGCCGCGTTCTGCAGCACCCGAGCCACCGCATCCGGCAGCGAGCGCACGCGATTCGGCCCAAAGCCGGACGAGCGTTCACCGCCAATTCCGCTGAGTTGGTCCACAATCGCCGCGACCCGATTGCGGGCCGGCGTCGGACCCGGAAGGCGCAGGCAGAGCGAACACAGCCGACCGATGGCTTCAGCCAGGGCGGCGATATCTGACCCTGCCTTGCCGATATTCAGGAAGACCTCGAACGGCTCACACCCGGCGGCCGCCTCACGGTAGTTCACCGTGACGAAAGCGGTTCCCAGCGGCGTTTCCGTCCGGTAGGTCGATCCGCTCAGCACTCGGGGCCGCACCAGGAGACCCTCAGCGGTCACCTCAGACTGAGATTCAGTCGGGACGCTGGGTAGTACGGTGTCCGGCATACTCCCTCCTCTCGGCGCGGACCGTCAGAACGGGAAGGTCTCCGTCGAAATAACCGTGCTCGACAAGCCAGCGGAGAAAGAGCAACCGAGCGTGGGGGGTGATCTCTCGGAACTCACCACGCTCATGGCGCACCTTCAGTGCGACCAGCCGCTGGGCCTCCCGCAGCGAGAATCCGCGGGCGCGCAGGGCCAGGGCTGCTGCCGTTGGCCCCATGCTCCAGAAATCCATCATCCTGCCTCCTTCCGAACCTGCCCGGGTCTCACTGGAAACCGGGCAGCGGGTAACGACCCCTGGCTCACCGCCAGCAGATGGTGCCAGCATGCCGGGCCAGGCGAAGTGGTCGAGAGCGTGCGGCGAGTCTTCTCCCTCGCTGCCGTCGTTCTCACTTCGCCGTGATCGGCCTGCTGCCGGATGGCTCTGATCGACAGTACGGGAGAGCACGCTCGTTTCCGATCCAGTACCGCCGCGGCCGAACCTCGCCGTTGGCCTATTAGGACGCTTGCCGGGAGAGCACGCTCGCGGGCCGCTTCTGAAAGCTGACGCCACATCCCGTCTGGTCCGGGGCAGGACGCAATCCCCATCGGCTTTATAGGGTAAGCCGACTGCACCACATCAACACTCTCAGCGTAGACCGGCTCGCTTTCCGGCCACTTACCGGCCGCTTACCCGCCACTTACCAGAGCAAATTTTTCGGAAATGTCTGGGGAGTGCATCGGGTCGGGGAACAGCCAGGCCCCGCCCTTCGGCACTCCGGCGTGCGGTCGGTGGGACGGCGAAGAATCGGGGAATTTCCGGAGGCCAGGGGCGGTGGACGACGGAGCCGCATGACCAGGATGCGCGGCCCATCCATGTCCCAAATCAAATCGAGCGTCGGGGACGATCTGCCGGGAGGCTAGGCACGATTCCAGACCCAAACGGCGGGGGTTCGGCTGGCTATATAGGGTAATAGGACGTTTGACGCCGTAGCACCGCGGCGCTAGACTCCGCTGCTAGAGCGAGCGAATACGTGACCCAGGCGTCCCCTCTTACCTTCCCGCCTGGTGTCCATCAGGAAAGGCGTCCAGTGGCTGGCTCATATGTAGGCTACTTCGATGAGTCTGGTACCAACCCCGAATCAACGGTTCTTGGTATCGCCGAACTAGGAGAAGTTTTCGGTTGAGTGGGAAGATGCCCTGATTGAATTTGGCCTGAAGGACGACCCTGGCTACTTCCATATGACTGACTTCGAGAATGCGCTATGTGCACCAGATAGCACATGAGACAAATAGGATGAATAGTTATCTTCTCTCTCTCGAGCAGCTATCCAATAGGTTCCTTGAGGCGGCAGCACGGCATTTTGCCTACCCATACTGGTTCATTCTCTCCGTCGGCCACCAGCACCTGTATTACCTGGGAGCCGATCATGTTTTCATCCCGGAGCACATGCAGTTCCGCGGCACCGATTTCCTATGGCGGCAGTTCCTGGATCGCACTGAGGGACACACCCGCCTGGCACTGATCGAAGGCCGGCTACACCTGGTTGAGGAGGATCGGCGCGCTGCTGTAGCGGACGCCGAGGCCGCCATTCGGAACTTCGGCGAGTCAGGGTACGTTGCGCATCTGGCCCATCGCGCTGGTGTGTCATGGCATTGCCCGGAACCTTCGGAGGAACGGGAACTCGGGCACCTGAGCCAGCGATTTGGTCGGGATGCGACGGCATACCATTACTTCGCTCGCCAGGTCCGCCAGTGGCAGCGGGTGACCAGCGGCGAGACGTTTGACGCCTATCTCTCCCGGTACCTCGCGCGCTTCGCGGGCGCCGCAGGGTGGTCCGGCTACGACTTCTCTCTCGATCACATGCGGGCGCTGCACGACGCAGCACACGATCACCCGTTTGACCCGGAAGCCTGTCAGTGCTTCGATCTCGACCTCGATCCCGGCAGCAGCCCAGTGAGCTTGGCATCGCTCGACTTTCGGGACACACAGGTAGTTCAGGAGATCATCCGCCTCTGGCAGTCAGGCGCCAGCCTCTTCGTCATGTATGGTGCTGCCCATGCCTTTCGCCAGGAGGCGGCGCTTCGCCGATTGCTGCCACATGACGAGTTTGAGACGGCGTGGAACGGAACAAACTGATTATCTAATAGTCGCTCCCTGTCCTTCGAGACCTCGTGCCTCCGAACTGGTGTATGGAGGTCTCTGGCTGCCCTCATCCGCCCACCGAGACAAGCTGCCAGTCTGGTCCAACGCACCAGGAATGGTCTGGATTTTGTCGCGATTTTGATACGAATGACCACCGATTCCCGGCTAACAAAAGCGACCCCGCGGCGTTAATTATGTTCAGGAGTGCGTAGCTACCTCACCGCGGGCAAACAGGTACGACTGCTGGATACCGCTTGCATCCGTGGCGCTGGTGGCTCAGACACCTGCCTACGGACCCTCGGCAGAGGCAGTCGATGGAATCGGATTCAGCGGCTGAGGCTGCTCACTCTATACCCACCTCGGAAGCCCGTGGTGTTCCGCTTCGGTTACCTCACGCGGTCCTCCTGTGTACTCGCGTCCTTCGGCTGGCGGCGCTCATGCTGACTGACCCGGCTGAGCCGAGGGCGTCTCTCACCCCTTCGCCAACGACCAATCCCAAGCGACCGCGATCCATATGCAGACGGCAGGCGCGCCTGCTTCACGGGCGCGCGCCGTGCTGCGCCCTGGCGACGGTCCACCACTCGAACATGGCAAGGAGGTAACCGTGGCTGCCACGACGCTCTCGCCGGCCCGTGCGCTGCGCCAGCCGCGACACCTGGACTGGCGATCTATCTTCGGGGTCTTCCTTCTTCTGGTCGCCACCGGAGGGTCGCTCGCCTTCTGGACGGTCTCTTCCGATACCCGTGCTGTTGTGGTAGCCACACGCGACCTCCCCGCCGGAGCGACGCTCTCGGCGACGGACCTTGCTGTGGCGAGAGTTCGGGTAGACGACACGATCTACCACGCATCACTTCCGGCGGATGAGCTGACCACAATCGTCGGGAAGCAGCTCGCCGAACCGGTGCATGCACATCAACTGCTGGTCCGGCCGCAGCTCTCCAATCGACCTGTCCTCGCGCCAAACCAGTTGGCGCTCACGATCGCCATAAGCCCGGAGACGGCGGTTGGGGGACGGCTGCGGCCGGGCGACGCAGTCCAGGTCCTCGTGACCACGAACAAGGGCAAGCCCGAAGCGCGGTCGTCCGTCGTGCTGCCGCGAGTAACGGTCTATGACGTCGGGTACGACCAGCGCGTGACTGTGGTCAATACGGACGTCGCGGATCGTCCTGCGACCCAGGGGCCGGCGAAGTGGTTGACACTGATCGTCACGTCGGAACAGGCGCTGCAGCTGGCGCAGGCCCGTCATTCCGGCGAACTCGATGTGGCGCTGCTGCCGCCGGAGCAACCGTAGCGGTAGGTGAACAGCATGATGCACACGGACAACGGAACCGGTAACCAGGGAGATCAGCAGGCCACTCGGCCGATCGGCGACACCCGGCGGCCTGCTCTTCGACTGGCGGTCGGTCTTGGCGACCCCGGGAGGGAGAGCGAGTTCCTGCCGGCGCTCGGTGAGTCCGGAGACTTTACTATCATTGAGCGCTGTCTTGCCGCGGAACCACTCCTTGCCTGCCTCCGCCGGGGACAGGTTGACGCTGCACTGGTCGCGGCCGATCTGCACCGCCTGAGTGGCACAGTCCTTGAGGAATTGGCCCGGACTCGCATCCCACTGGTGCTTCTGACGCCGGCAGCCGAAACGCAGCGGTGGCGCGATTTCCCCGGCGTCGTGGTGCCGCTCGATGCCGACCCCGCGGCCGTACGCGACGCGCTGCTCGCCGCCGTCCGCGGGGAGCGACCGACGCTTTCAGCTGCCGCGCCGCAAGTGGAAGTCCCTCAACCCGAGTTGACTCCGGGGATCGACCTCGCAGCGGACACCCTTTCGCTCATTTCCGTAGCAAGCGGACACGGGAGTCCGGGCCGGACAACCCTTGCCCTGAGCCTCGCGGCAGCCCTTGGCGCAGTCGCTCCGACGGTACTCGTGGATGCAGATCTCGCCGGACCCAGCGTCGCCGCATACCTGGACGCGGACCCGACGCGCAATCTTTACATGCTGGCGCACGCCGAACCCGAGTCTCCGGGAGAATGGGAACGGGCCATTCTGCAGGAAACGCAGCCTCTTGGCGCCCGCAGTCCCCACGGTGTGGTGCTCTGCGGCGTGCCCAAACCCGACATGCGGGGCGGCATCTCAGCGCGCTTCATGGAGCGGCTTCTTGGCGAACTTCGACGACGCTACCGCTATGTCATCGTTGACTGTGGAGCCGACCTCGTCGTCGGTTCGGACGCTGGCGTGCACCGTACCGTGATCGGACTGACGCAGCAGGTGCTCCTCGTGGCGTCTGCTGATCTAGTGGGGCTGTGGCATGCACGTACAGCCCTGGACACCCTGAAAACGCACCTGCAGATCGACCCTGACCGGGTCGCCCTGGTGGTTAACCGCCACGACCGCCGCTACCATCACGGACGTATGGAGATTGAATGGACGCTCGGCATCTCCAGCGCGGCCCTCATCCCCTACGACCATTCGGCGATCCAGCGGGCGGTTGCCAGGCAGCGACCGTTGGTGTGGGACGACCGCAGTCGAGCCGCCCGCGCGGTCCTGGACCTGGCAGAGCGGGTGCATGCCGGCACCATTGTGCTGCCGCCCGAACCGACAACTGGTGGACAGCCGCGCTGGCGGCAATGGGTATCGGCGCTGCACCTGCCGTGGCCGGGGCGGAACGGGGCAAGTCCGAAGACAGCGAAGGGAGTTCCGGATGGCGACTACGTCACCCCCGTCGGTTAACGGACGGCTGGCGGCCCCCGTGGACCGGGCCGCCGAACGGACGCTGCGGGAAGAAATCCGAGTGGCAGTCAGCCGCCTCCTGGGCGAGCGGCAGCTCCTCACGCCTGGACGCGAGGACGAGGAACGCATCCGCGCGCTCATCCGGGAGCAGGTGGCGGCGTATCAGCGCCGGGCCGCGACGATCAACGCCCCCCTGCTCGTCGAACCTGAGGCCGTCGAACAGCGGCTCTTTAATGGTCTGCTGCGGCTGGGCATTCTCCAACCGTTTATGGAGGCGCCGGCAGTCGAAGAGATTATCTGCAATGGGCCGAACAGAATCTTCGTCATTGAGAACGGGGAAAAGCGGCTGGTCCACGACCTCTACTTCGACGACGATGAAGAACTGCGCCAGCTCATCAAGCGCCTGATTGGTCCCCTCGGACGCCGCCTCGACGAGTCCTCACCCATGGTTGACGCCCGGCTCCCCGATGGCTCGCGCCTCAACGCCGCCATCCCGCCGGCAACGACCCGCTGGTGCTGCGTCACCATCCGGAAATTCACCCTGCGCGCGTTCGCGCTCGAGCAGCTCGTCGAGCTTGGCACCCTGACCGACGCGGCCGCGCAGTTCCTTGACGCGGCGGTCCAGGCCGGGGTGAACATCCTGGTCAGCGGGAGCACCGGCGCGGGCAAGACCACCATGCTCAACTGTCTGGGCGCCTCCATTGCCTCGCTTGATGAGCGGGTCGTGACCGTGGAGGAGGTGGCGGAGCTCCAGCTTGACCGGCAACTTCCGGACTGCGTCGCACTCCAGGCCCGCGCCGGCAACATGGAGGGCGTCGGCGAGATCCGGATCCGGGACCTGGTCAGGAATGCCCTGCGGATGCGCCCGACGCGCATCGTCGTCGGTGAGGTCCGCGGGGCCGAGGCTCTGGACATGCTCCTAGCGATGAACACGGGCCATGAAGGATCGCTGACCACCATCCACGGCAACTCCCCCCGCGACGCGCTGGATCGGCTGGCCACGCTGGCGATGATGGCCGAGGAGCGCTTGTCGGGTGAAGCGCTGGCAAAGATGGTCGCACGCACCATCGAGCTGGTGCTGCAACTGCAATTTGACCCCCGCACCGGTCGCCGGCGTCTGGTCAGCATTTTCGAGGTGGCCGGGCTCGAAGGCAACGTGATCACAGGACAGGAACTCTGGCAGCTCGACCCGACCCGTGACCGGCTGGTCTGGACGGGCATCCAGCCGCGATGCCTCCAGAAAATGGCAGCCCGGGGCGTCGTCTATGCCCCCCCGGCCGCGTTGGAAGATGCCCGTTAGGCGAAGAAATCTGGCAGGAAAATTTTCTTGGGTTGTTCCTGGTAAGTGGCCGGTAAGCGGCCGGTAAGTGACGGGTAAGTGGCCGGTAAGTGAGGGAAGGTAGGGTAAGTAGGGAAGAAACCTGGTGAGGAGGTGCCGACGGTGATCCCGCTGCTGTTGTCCCTTGCGTTCGGCGCGGGAATCTATCTCATCTATGAGGGCCTCACCGACCCGCGCCTTCCGGCCACACAACCGCGACGGCTGCGCGGGGTGGAAGAGTTCCTCATCCGCGCCGGGCTGTACGACGTGACGCCGCGGGACTTCCTGATCTTCTCGATCGCCACAAGTCTGGTGGTCGGCCTCTTTGTGCAGCTGTTCCTCGGATGGGGTATCGTCAGCCTGCTCGCCGCGGGACTGGGGCTGGTGGCGCCCTTTACCTACTATATGCGGCGGCACGACCGCCGGCGGGCCGCGGTCCAGCTCGCGCTGGTCGAGGCCATTGGCCAGCTCCGTGACGCGATTCGTACCGGACTCTCGGTCCAGGAGGCGCTCGTGGGCCTCGCCCGCAGCGGCCCGGACACCCTCCGTCCAGAGTTCACCCAGCTGGTCCGCGAAATCCGCCTGCTCGGCTTTGAACGTGCGGTTGCCGCGATGCGTTCACGCCTGGCCGACCCGGTCTTCGACGTCGTGGCCGCGACGCTGCTGCTAAATGACCGGCTCGGAGGACGCAACGTCAGCCAGGTCCTTGACCGCCTGGCCCAGGCGACACGCGCCGAGCTGCGCGTGCAGCAAGAGCTCCGTGCCTACCAGGCGCGGAACGTGCTCTCGGCCAGGATCGTGGCCGCGGTGCCGCTGGTGGTTCTGGTGGCGGTGCGCCAGGTCAACCCTGGCTATCTTACCTTGTTCAATGACTGGTCAGGACAGGTTATGCTGGCCGGCTGCCTGATCAGCGTCGCGGTCGGCTATGCCGGCATGTTGTGGATGACACGCCTTCCTGGCGAACGGCGGGTGCTTCAGCAATGAATCCGATCGGGACGGGCATCGATTTCAGCGCCTTCGATCCGCGCCTGCTGCTGTGGCCGGTGCTGTTCAGTCTGGGCGCCTACCTGCTGGTGACGGCCCCCTGGCAGCCCATCGGCCGGCCCAAGCCGGATCTGGCCGAGCGCCTTCGACGGCTTGATGTCGACGAACGCATCCGTGCGGAGGTCGGGCGGCAGGACGTGCGGCCGATCTTCGCCTCTCGCCTGCTGGAAGGGATGCTGCGTCCGGTGCTGGATGATCTCGGCCGGCTGCTGCGTTCGCTGCTGGGACGGTTCGGCCTCGGGGGCGGCGAGGAGCTTGAACGGAAGCTGCGGATCGTCCGCCCCGGCGTTGAGCCCTCGCAGTTCTTCGGCGAGAAGGTCGCTTCAGGGCTGGTGGGCTTCGGCGTCTTCCCCCTGATGGACGGTCTGGGGATTCACCCGTTCGGACCCTGGCCGTTCTGGCTGTGGGTTGCCGGGTTCGGGGCGGGGTTTCTGGCGCCGGACTGGGACCTGGACCGGCGCCTCGCGACCCGGCGCATCATGGCGGTCATGGAATTGCCCATCATCCTCGACATGCTGACCATCGCCACCTCGGCCGGGCTTGCGCTTGAGCAGGCACTCGGGCTGGTCGCACGGCAAAGCCAGGGGGCGGTTGCCCAGGAACTCCGACATGCGGTGCGCGAGATGGCGCTTGGGCAGCGCTCCGTGGTCGAGGCGCTGGAAGCGGTGGCGGAGCGGAACGAGGTGCCGGAACTCACGAGCTTCGTTGGGCAGCTACGGGCGGCCTATGACCAGGGCATTCCCCTGGTGCAGACGCTCTCCACGCAGGCCGAATCGCTGCGCGAACAGAAGCGCCTGCGCATCCTGGAAGAGGGCGGAAAGGCATCGGTCCGCATGATTCTGCCGGTGGCGCTGTTCATCTTGCCGGTACTCTTCGTGGTGCTGCTCGTCCCGGCGGCGGTCGAGTTAATGCACCTTGGCGGCTAAGGGTCTGTATCGGGTGGTGTCCGGCGCTGCGATGCAGTGCCACACCATCCAGGAAAAGGGAGGTTAGTGGTATGTGGCTACAACTCATGGTGCGCTATCTCAGGCTCCTGTTCTCCCGAGTCGCGCCGACGGCGGTCCGCCGGATCGGCGGCGCCCAGGAAGGACAGTCCATGGTCGAATATAGCATTGTTGCGGCCCTGATCGCCGTCGTCGCCATGGCCGCCGTCCAGGCGCTCGGCGGTGGTGTCGCGCAGGTGTTTACGAACATCCTTGCGCGAATCTCAGGCATAGGGGCATGACGACACCAGGCCGCGGGCGACGGGCCGCCGTGCTGTCCGGCAGCGAGCGCGGACAGGCGATGGTCGAGGCGGCTCTCGCATTCCCGCTCTTGCTGCTCGTCGCCATCGGACTGGTACAGTTCGCGCTGTTTTACCACGCCCAGAATGTCGTCACCGGTGCAGTGCAGGACGGGGCACGGGTCGCTGCCGCCGAGGACCGAACTCTCGAGGAGGGCATCGCTCATGCGAACGCCCTACTCCGCGCCGGTCTCGGTCGTAGCGCGGGTGAGGTCACCGTCGGCGGCATCGACGGCGGCGATGCTATAGCGGTCGAGGCCCGGGGGCGTCTGCGCACGATCATCCCCTGGGTCGCGGACGCTACGCTTCCCCTGTGGGCGAGGTCGGTTGCTAGCAAGGAGCGTTTCCGTGCCGGTCCAGGCGGCTAACCGCTGGAGTCAGGAGCATCGAGGGCGAACAGGGGGACAACGCGGCCAGGCGCTGGTGGAAGTAGCGCTGGTGGTGCCGGTTCTTCTCCTGCTGGCGTTCGGCGTCATCGGCGTCGGGCGCATTGTGCAGGCACAAATGGGTGTCAGCGCCGTGGCCCGCGAGGCCGCCCGGGCCGCAGCCCTGGCCAACGATCCTGAGGAAGCATCGGTCCGTGGCATCGGACGGGGAGACGAGGTCGCCTCCGGGTACCGGCTGACGAATGGTTCGCTCCAGCTGAACGTCGATCCTGGTTCCTTCGCACGGGGAACGGCAGTGCGGGCGATGGCGCGGTATGAGGTGAGGCTGGAGGACCTACCGCTGCTTGGCTGGGTGCGCTTTCCGGTCGCCAGCGACCATGTTGAGCGGACCGACCTCTATCGCAGTCGCTGGACCGCTGGAGGCAATCCTTGAAGCGACCGGGCCGGTTGTTCTCGCTCGGTGCTAGCTCAGCGCGTGGCGCCCAATCGGGGCAGGTCATCGTCTGGGCGGCGGTCATGTTGCCTCTGTTTCTCTCCGTCATCGGTCTGACCATCGACGGCGGTATCGCATTCAGCGTGCGACGAGAACTCCAGAATGTGGCCGACGCCGCAGCACGGGCCGGAGCCATGCAGATTGATGAGCGGATCTACCGCGAAAGTGCAGGAGCGACGCTGGTCCTGGACACCGCGGCGGCCCAGCAGGTTGCTGCCGAATATGTGGCAAGTCAGGGATCGGGGCTCTCGGCCGTTATCGCGGCGGAACCCCAGCGTGTCATCGTACGGGTAAGCCGCGACATGCAAACGAGCTTCCTCCGACTAGCAGGCGTTACCACGGTGCGTCTGGATGCGACGGCTCCGGCCAATATTCGCTATGGCATTGAGCGGGCCAACCCCTAGCGCGAGGAGTGTAATGAAGGTAAACGACAGAGCCGATGACACGACTTCCGAAGCGGAGACTCAATCGGAGCCTCGCACGCCGTTCTGGGCTGTTGGCCTCGGTTTACTTGCCTTCGTTGTAATTGCGCTAGTCCTTGCTTTCATATTCGATAGCGAACTACGGCCGAGTGTTGGTATCGAAACCGTTGCGCCGAACGCAGCCTCACAGAACAATGTGCAAGCGCCGGGTAGTGGGACGCCGCCCACGTCTCTGCCGAGCGGTGGGTCATCAACCCCTTCTCCTACGGCCGCGCAAGACGAGAGGCAGGTCATTGAGCATGCCTATCTCGAGTACTGGAATGTCTACAGTGAGGCTCTGTTCACTTTGGAAGCCAGTCGACTTGAACAAGTTATGGCGGGTCAGGAACTTCAGAACGCGATGAAGGAAATTGACGAATTACGGTCCCAGAACCGTGCCGCCAAAATCGACGTGCAGCATGACTATACGATTGTGAACATTGGTCCGAATAAGGCTGGAGTTCAGGACCGATATTTGAACAAGAGCTATCTCGTGGATGCGACAACCAAGCAGCCGCTACAGTCACCCGGCGAGGGCGAGACTGAAGACATAGTTGGTCAGCTAGAGAAGCTCGACGGCAAGTGGAAGGTCACGAGTATATCTCAGCGGAGACCGTAGGCAACCTATCATGAGAGCAATTTCTCTGGTCGTCCTAACGATCACAATTATCCTGGCTGCCATGTTGCCGTCGTCAGCTTTCGCAGACGACCCGCCGAATGGAGTCTATAAGCCGCACAGAAATAGGCCGGTTGTTGAAACTCATGTCGAAAGTCGGCCGGATGGCGTCTATGTGCAGATTTCCGTCCGACAGTCAGTGCCAGGTAATACGTCCTCTCAGGACCCGGCTCCCAAGGTGAGGCAGGCAGCCGCCAGCCACGATGAGGCTCCCAGACCTGCAAGTTCGGCTAGTTCTGCACCCCCGGAACAGGGGAGATATTGGACCGATGCCAGTGGTATCCATCACGAGACGGCCCAGGGCCAACGAATCAGCCTGAGACCACCACTGATCAGTTCATCTACCCGCGAGGGGTGGGTCAATGAGCTACAGCGGCACCCCGACGAGGATCCGTACTTGGTGCAGGTGGACGGGCAGTTCAATGGCGTTGTCTGGATCCCGCGCTCACCCAGCGGCAACAATATACGGTTCGGGCCGGCACCGCCTGGGTTGGCGCCGGAGACCATACCCACAGGCGATGGTGAAAGTACGGACCCGCGCGAGGTGGCCCTCAATGCGCTTGGTCACCTGCCGCTACCCGAGATTGAAATTCGAATGAACCCGCAACTGGGGTTGGTGGCGATGGCCGGATGGTTCTGGGTTGAGGGCTATGATGGTGCCCCTCTTCGCATCTCACGGACAGTAGATATTGATGCCGAAGTAGGTGCAGATGTACCGGTAGACGCCGTTCCTGCCGACGATCCCCGCCGTGAAGGCACGTCATTCACTGTCGAGGTCCGCGTCTGGCCCACCAAATATGAGTGGAATTTTGGGGACGGCAAGAGCCTGGTCAGCCAGTCACTCGGCAAGCGCTACCCGGCCGAATCAGATATTCAGCATACGTATGAATACTCTTCCCTGGGACACGCTGACGGCTTCCCGGTACGCCTGACCATCGAGTTCGCGGCCGAATTCCGGGTGGACGGCGGTCCTGCCGAAGGTTTACCGCCCATTCGCCGCACCTACGAAGCTGGCTACCGTGTGCAGGAGATGCAGGCGGTACTCGCAAGCCGGTGACGAGAGCCGGAGGAGTAATGGTATGGATATGACGAGCCGCTATGACGAAGGGCAGCACCAGCACAGCGTTACTGGACTGGTGGCGCTGGTGGCTGGACTGGCCGTCGGCGCCGTGGTCCTCCATGCGCTTGCCGGGCCACCGCATCTACCGTCGGAACTCCCCAGCTGGGATCTGGTCGTAATAACGCTGCGCGGATCGTCCGTACCCTACGAGGCGCTTGCCTATGTCTTCACCACCGCGGCCTGGGCTGTCTGGCTCTGGATCGTGGTGTCGATGGCGCTACGCGTGGTGGTTGCTAGCGCGGATGCTCTGACGCACGGTGCAGCGTGGATGGCACCGCTACGAGCGGTCTCTGACCACATTACGCTGCCGGTCATTCGGAAACTGGTCGACGGTGCGCTTGTTGCACTGTTCATGGTACAGCTGGTGGGGCGGCCTGCTCCGACTGCGGCAGCGGCCCCGCTCATGCCTGCGGTCGCCGTCGCGGCAGCGGCCACTCCCCGGGACAGCATAATCGTGCAGGAGGAGCCGCCTGCCAGCGAGCAGGATCAGGCACAGCGAGCGGCAGAGTACACCGTCCAGCCGGGTGATACGCTCTGGTCAATCGCTGAACGCTTCTATGGCACAGGCTACGAGTATCCGCGTGTCGTCGAGGCGAATACCGGCCAGCTGATGCCCGATGGCCGTCGCTTTACTCAGGCGGGAGTCATCTATCCCGGTTGGGTCCTGGTCATTCCGCTGCCGAGTGATGCGGTTGAGGAAATCGATGGACAGCTAGTCTACGTCGTGGAAGGCGGCGACACTCTCCGCGGCATCGCCGCCCGTCTGCTCGGTGCGGAGTCCCGCTGGGAGGAGATCTTTGACCTGAATAAGGGGATGGCCAGGCTCAAGGACGGCCGGGTTCTCACTGAACCGGATCTTATCTGGCCAGGTCTCCGGCTGACGTTGCCGCTTCCCAACACCAACATCACCCAAGAGCACGTTCCGGAAGCGGGAGACGGCGGTATGACAGCCGTCGAGACAGGAGACGGGATAGCACCCGAGGGTCTTCCCTCCCCGGCGACACCGCCCATCGCCGTCGCTACACCGCAAGTGATGGGAGATCCAGAGCCGACAATGGCCGACGGGACAGACTCGACGCTCCCCTACGGAGCGGCTGGCCTAGCTGCGGCGGCCGCGGTAGGTGGTGCAGTGCTGCTGGCACGCCGCCGCGCACGTCGGAGTCTCACTGAACCCCCGGTTCCCAGGGAGCCGGCCCGACAGCCGAGCGAGGATTTTGCCGAGGCAGAATTCGCTCGGACATTTACTCACCATCTCCACGGGGGTGAGATTGAACCGGCTACTCTGCTCGCTGAACACGCCGTGCGCTTCCTCGCCGAACAAGGCGTACCTGACGTATCCGTCCTGACCGCGCGCCACGGACGCAACGCAGCAACGCTCACCCTATCCGTGGGACTGTTCGGGCAGCCGCAGGTGCTCAGTGTTGCACCGGACTTCGGAGCTCGTGTTGGAGGGACAGGTTCGGCCTCACTGACATCGGACCGGGATATTGCGCTGCACGTGTCAGGTCCGAAGCTTGCTGGACTCCTTACAAGGTCCGGCGACCGTGGCACAGATTCCCTCTGTCTATTGCCGCTCGGCGTCCTGCCCAACCGTGAAACCTTCTATGCCAACTGGCATGCGATTGGCCATGTCCTCATCGCTGGTCTACCTGGTGGCGGCACTGACGTCATCTTGACCAGTGTCATCAGCGCTCTCGCCGCTCGGCGTCAACCCGAGGACCTCGCCCTCTGGACGATCGCGAGTCGGCGAACGCTGCCGTCCGCCCTTGCGAAGTTCCCCCACCAGTGCGGCAGCTTTGTGGATCCTGATGACGAAGCTCAGGTGGAGCTTGTGCTTCAGGAGCTCCGTGCCGAACTCATGGAGCGGATGCGACGGGCGGAGCAGGCTGAGTCCTGGAAGCCGGGCTCAAGAGAAGCGCCCGAGATTCTGTTGGTCCTTGGAGAATTGAGTACGCTGCCCGGTGACAGCGCAATCCTGGATCTTATCGGGGAGCATGGACCGGCCCATGGCATCCGTCTGGTTGCGGCGACAACGGAACCGGCGACCCTTGGCGAGGAGGTGTTGTCTCACTTCTCCAGCCGACTGGTGCTGCAAACCTGCGATGCCGAAGAGAGCATTCATCTGATCGGGCGTCCCGACGCGGCCGACCTCGGGAGCGGTGAACTCCTGCTGCGCATCGAAGGCCGCGTGGCAGTGCGGGCGCAAGGGTTCCGGGTGGCACCCGACCACCTTGAAGAGCTCGCAGCGCTAATGTGCGAGGCTTACGGTATTGCGTCGCTGACCGGAACCTCGCCGCAAGCCGGGAGCGATGCCGCGGCATCGGAACCACCGGCTGAGGCCCAAGCCACGGAGGCCCAAGATTGGGGTTTCGATGCCTCTCTCTTCACCCTGAATGAAACGGGGCGCGACTCGCCGCAGCCAGAATTTTCCGGGGACGCTCCATCAGACGAAGCCTCAGGAACGGTTGTAGCCGTCGAGGACCGCCCAATCGAGGTGCCGGCAACTTCGTCCCCAGAGCCGTCAGCCGGGCCCCAGCAGCTCAACGGACATCAGGCCCGGATGACCATCGAGCCCATCGATTCCGAAGGCTCGGACCGTCCCACGGGGTCTGCTGCAACCGTGGTTGCCGGAGCGGCCAATGGACACCGCGCGAAGATAGACGTCCCTCAGGACGGCCACACCGCGGTCGAACTCCCTGCTGGCGAGCAGTCTAGTCCAGCCGCAGACTCACTGTTCCAGGTCTACTGTTTTGGCGACTTCGAGGTACGGCGCGGGGATGTTGTTATCAAACCGTACCTGGCAGGCCGCTCGGTGCACCGGTCGTTTGAGTTGCTCGCATTTCTTGCCATTCAGCCGGAAGGAAGTGTCGACCGGGAACGGGTTTTCGCCGCACTTTGGCCAGAGGGTGGTGAGGAGGGGGGCGCCAACAGGCTATCAGTGACGATGTCTCGGTTGCGTGAGGTGTTCAAGCTCCACGTCCCGGATCTGCCGGAGCGCGCCATTCGCCTCGACCGAAATGGCATGTGTCACATCGACACCAGCCTGATCTGGTCGGACGTGCATGCCTTCGTCGCGCTGTGCCGGGCAGCGCCAAAGCTCCCGCCTGATCAAGCGCAAAGTGCGCTGCGCCAGGCGTTAGCCCTGTATCGCGGGGACCTGCTTACCGGACGAGCAACCCGGCTTTATCAATGGGCTGACGAACGTGGCGAAGCCGGGCTGTCACTCCGCGATGCCTATCGAGAGGAGTACAAGCGCGCCACACTGCGCCTGGCGAAAATCTTGTCCTCCGAGGGTCAGGCACTGGAGGCAGTACCACTCCTGAAGGGCCTGCTCAAAGCTGAACCGACCCTGGAAGACGTAGTACGCGATCTCTTCTGCTGCTATCAACAGCTCGGGGATCTCAGTTCACTCATCCGAGAGGAGCGGCATCTCCGTGAGGCATTGCAGGAAATGTTCTATGATCCCAGGGATCCCAAAGCCGACCCCAGCCATTATCCGCCGGAACCCGAAACGGTGGCGTTGTTCGAGGAAATCCGGAGGGATCTAGAAGCCAGAGTTGCAACAGTTGCTCGGGATGGTGGTTAGAAGGGCTCTGGCAAACAGGTCACCTGCCCATTTCGTTCCCCAGGATGTCTGTAGCCCCCTACGTGTCGGAAGGGAGATCAAGACTGGCCTGGCGGCGTAGTCGATGACGCTGCTCCTTTTCGCCCGATTCAATGCGAGGGACGGCACGGGCGGGAATTGCGCGCAAGCATCTTATCCTTAGAGCGTCTAACAAAACCTTGGGGAGTGGTAAGCTTGAAGGATGAGCAAGCCACTCCTGCCCGATGAACTGTGGAGCGTCATTGAACCGCTCTTGCCGGCGGAGCCGCCCAAGCCCAAAGGGGGACGGCCCCGGCTCTCTGACCGGAAGGTGCTGACCGGTATCCTGTTCGTGCTCAGAAGCGGCATCCCCTGGGAGCTGCTGCCCCCCGAAATGGGCTGCGGCAGCGGGATGACCTGCTGGCGTCGCCTGCGCGACTGGCAAGAAGCCGGCGTGTGGCAGCGCTTGCACCAGGTGCTGCTGGACCGCTTGGGTGCTGCCGAGCAGATTGACTGGTCCCGTGCCAGCCTGGACAGCGCCACCGTCCCCGCAAAAAGGGGGGCGAAAAGACCGGTCCGAATCCAACGGACCGCGGCAAACCGGGCACGAAGCGCCATCTTGTGGTCGACGGCCACGGCATCCCGCTCGCCATAACGCTGTCGGCGGCCAACGTTAACGACGGCCCGATGCTGGAAACCACGGTCGATGCCATTGCGCCGATTCGCCAGTGGCGGGGTGGGCGTCGTCGCCGACCGGACCAACTGCATGCGGATAAGGCGTATGATTCCCGCCGCTGCCGTCGTGCCTTGCGTGCTCGGCGCATCCGGCCGCGGATCGCTCGCAAGGGAGTCGAAAGCAGCGAGCGGTTAGGCCGGCATCGTTGGGTGGTCGAGCGCACGCTCGCTTGGTTGAACCGCTTTCGGCGGTTGACGATCCGCTATGAACGGCGAGCCGACCTACACCAAGCCTTTCTTGACCTGGGCTGTGCCCTGCTCTGCTGGAACTTCCTCCAGCGCCTGTTTTGTTAGATGCTCTTAGAAGGCATGCTCCTGCTCTGGAACTAGGCCATTCGCTGGTATCGGCGCCTCACGTGAGCGCATAGCATGGGGCGCCGATACCCTGGAGGCCTTGCTCCGGCACTAATTGGACGACGAAAAGCGGATGGCGCGGTAGATCTCGGTGTTTTCCTCGGCAGAGCGGGTCCAGCCGCAGTAGGGGCAGGTGGCGGGAGGGGTGTCGTATAGTCCCGGAAGTTCACGATTGGGGCTGGTATATCGTTATGTGGTCCAAGGCTTGTGCACGATCCTCGAATTCTGCAGAAGTGCGCCAATCGCCTCGGCGGAGTTCATTGGGCAGATCGAGAAACTAGCTCGCGCACGAAGCTGTTGGATACCCCGTAGCTCACTACCGCGACCCGGAGGTCGTACTTCCCGTAGAG
>JACQUQ010000026.1 GCA_016210175.1 Chloroflexota bacterium
CCTCTCCCCCTGGGAGAGGGCGCCGGAGCGCAGCGACGGCGGGTGAGGGCCCGCCACGGGCACCGCACAGAAGGGGGAAACCGTAGCCATGCCCAAAGTGTTCAACTGGCAGATCAACCGGGAAATGGAGTACCCCTACCCGGCCTCGCCACCCAAGAAGCAGTTCGCGGCGGTGTTCGACACCAACAAGTGCATCGCCTGCCAGACCTGCACCATCGCTTGCAAGAACGCCTGGACCTCGGGCCGGGGCCAGGAGTACATGTGGTGGAACAACGTGGAGACCAAGCCCTACGGGGGCTTCCCCCAGGGTTGGGATATGAAGGTGCTCTCCCTGCTCGGCCCCCAGACCTGGCAGGACAGCACCTACACCGGCATGACCCTGATTGAGGCGGCCCAGGCCGCGGCCGAGGGCCGTCAGGTGACGGGCTACCTCCCCGAGGACCTGGACTGGGCCAACCCCAACATCGGTGAGGACGAGTCCATGGGCCTCATCGAGGGGGGCGTGGCCTTCAGCCTGCCCCATCCGGTCTGGTCCTTCTACCTCCAGCGCATCTGCAACCACTGCGCCTACCCCGCCTGCGTGGCGGCCTGCCCCCGCAAGGCCATCTACAAGCGCCAGGAAGACGGCATCGTGCTGGTGGACCAGGAGCGCTGCCGGGGCTACCGGGAGTGCGTGCGCTCCTGCCCCTTCAAGAAGGTGATGTACAACGTCGCCACCCGGGTCTCGGAGAAGTGCATCGCCTGCTACCCGCGGGTGGAGCAGGGGCTCCAGCCCTTCTGCACCATTAGCTGCATCGGCCGCATCCGGATCAACGGCTGGATCCACACCCCCCAGGAGGCCGACCTGGAGAGCCCGGTAGACTTCCTGGTCCACGGCCGCAAGGTGGCCCTGTCCCTGTACCCCCAGTTCGGGCTGATGAACAACATCTACTACGTCCCGCCCATCCACGTGCCGCCGGCCTACCTGCGACAGATGTTCGGGCCGAACGTGGAGCAGGCCATCGAGGCCTACAAGCAAGCCAAGGACGACCCGGAGATGCTGGGGGTGTTCCTGCTGATGGGCGCGACCGAGCGCTGGATCGAGAAGTTCCGGGTCGTCAAGGGCGAGGCAGTGGGCTACGACGCCAAGGGCGACGAGATCGCCCGGGTGCCCCTGAAGGAGCCGGTCTACATCCGGCCTAACTACGATGCGGGCCGATCCGTCTACCTGCACAACACCATGTAAAGGCTGGCAACAAGCGAGAAGGGCTGGTGAAAGGATGAGCGCACGTGTACCACCCCGGCTGTGGGTGCTCCTGGCGGCCTTCGTGGCCGCGGTGCTGCTGACGGCCCAGGGCCGTGCCCTGGCCCAGCAGGGACCGTTCCTGACCGCGCGGCATGTGGTCCAGCTTCCCGCCGACGACCCGCGCGCCGGGGCCTGGGACCAGGCCCCGGCCTCGGAGGTGCCCCTGATCCCCCAGGGCGCGGTGATGCCCGCCCTGCGTCAGACATCCGTCTCCAAGGTGACGGTGCGGGCTTTGCACGATGGCAAGGACCTGGCCGTCCTCCTGGAGTGGCAGGACGCCACCCGCGACGCCACGACCGGCCACCCCGACCTGTTCCGGGACGCGGCGGCCATCATGCTGCCGGTGAGTGAGGGCATCCCTAATATCTGCATGGGCGCGGCGGGCCAGATCGCCAACCTCTGGCACTGGAAGGCCGACTGGCAGGAGGACATCGATAAGGGCTTCCAGGATGTAGTGGACGCCTACCCCAACTTCTACAAGGATTTCTACCCCTTCGCTTCGGGGCAGCCGCCCTTCCGGTTCCCCCAGGACTTTGCCGCGGCGGAGGCCAAGAACTACTCGCCGGGCCTGGCCGCGGGCAATCCCCTGTCACAGCCGGTCAAGACGTCGCCGGTGGAGGAGCTGACCTCGCAGGGCTTCGGGACGGCGACCCACAAGAGCCTCCAGCAGGTGAACGGGAAAGGCGAGTGGGCCAATGGCACCTGGCGGGTGGTGTTCTCCCGCTCGCTGAAGACCGCCGATCCCGAGGCCCCGGACCTGGCAGCCCGCAAGGACCTTCCCCTGGCCTTCGCGGTCTGGAACGGCTCCAACCAGGAAGTGGGGGCGCGCAAGCAGCTTTCCTCCTTCCTGACCCTGGCCATCGAGGAGGCGCCGGCGGGACAGACGGCGAGCGCGCTGTGGTCGAGCGAGACCCCCCTGTGGATGTGGGGCGGGCTGGGGGTTGCGTTCCTGGCGGTGCTGGGAGGCATGTGGATGGCGCTCCGTCGCACGCCCAGCGCCGGGGCGTAGGAGGCAATGATGAGCGAGCGTGATGAGGTGCTGGCGCGGGCGGTCCTGTACCGCTGGGCCGCGCGCCTGTTCTTTTACCCTGACGAAGCGACCCTCCAGGCGCTCGCGGGTGGCGCTGCGCAGACCGAGATGGCGGCTGCCGTCGCGGCGCTCCCGCGGCGCGAGGCGCTGACGACCGCGCTGGCCGAGGTGCAGGCGGCCAGCGCGGCCCTGGAGCACGAGGAGCCGGGCCTGGCCGGGGAGCACACGCATCTGTTCGCCCGGTCCGTCCGCTGTCCGCCCTACGAATCGAGCTACGCCGGGGAACGCGCCCCGCTCCGAACGCACGACCTCGCCGAGATCGCCGGGTTCTATGCGGTCTTTGGCGTCCAGGTCTCGGAAGAGCGACGCGAGCTACCGGACCACGTCAGCCTGGAACTCGAATTCCTCTCCTACCTCTGCGCCAAGGAGGTCTACGCCCTAGAGCACGGCTGGCGGCGCGAGGCCGGCCTGTGCCGCGCCGGGCGGGGGCGGTTCCTGCGGGAGCACCTCGGCCAGTGGTTTCCCGCCTTTGCGGAGCGGCTAACGCAGTATGCCCGCTTGCGCTTCTATCCGGCAGCAGCGGGCTTGACCCAGGCCCTGCTGGAGGCTGACCCTATGGCGGCCCCCGCGAGTTGCTCGGACGCCGATCCCGTGCTCCTGGGAGGGAGCTGCGCAGATGTTATCGACACGTCACCCTGAAACCGCATCTCCCGTGCTGGGCGACCTCCTGCGGCCCGCGCTGCTGGTGGCCGTGCTGGTGGAAGTCGCGTTCCTCCGGCTGGCGCTGCGCCTGGGCCAGGCGCTGCCGCCCGATGAGCGCCTGGGCCGGGTCTTTAGCGGGCTGGCAACGCTGGGGCTGGCGGCCCAGAACTTCGCGGTGCTCCTCGGCGTCGCCGTCCTGGCCGGCCTCTGCTGGCGGCAGGTCCGGCTGCCGGGCGTCCGCCGGCGGCTGAGCGGCGCGCTGCTGCTGGCGGCCGGGCTGTCTACCCTGGGCCTGGCGCTCGGCCCGTCCAGCCCTGGCATGATGATCGCTGCCAGCCTCCTTGCCTTCGTCGCGATGGGTACGGTGTGGTACACCGCGCCGGTGTTGTCGGGCGGGAGGCCAAGCCGGCGCTGGCTGGGGCTGGCGCTGGTGGGCTACGGCGCGCTGGCCTATCACTACAGCGCCCAGGCCGCCAGCAGCCTGGGCCTGGCCGTCGCCTGGACAGCCCCGGCGTACTTTGTGGCCGAGGCGGCGGCGGTGGCGGCGGCGGTGGCGCTGGTGCCGCTCCTCCGGCCCCGCTGGCAGCTTTCCAGGGCAATGGCCGTCTCCCTGCTTCCGGCCATCCTCCTGGCGGCCCTCTGGGTCCGTCCGTGGACCATCGCGTCCCTGACGGTCTGGACCTTCGGCTTCACCCTGTTTCTGCCCGCTCCGGTGTATGCCCTGGCGCTCTGGAGCTTCCTGTATACGGTGAGCGCGCTCGTGCGCGGTGGCCCGGAGGACCGTCGCCTGGCCCTGGGCCTCACCTTCATCGCCCTGGCGGGGCTCAAGCTCGACTATAGCTATTTCGCGCTGCTGGCGTTGCTCGGCGTGGGCTTCTACGCGGCTGTGGGTGCCGCGCCGGGCGTGCCCGTCGGCACTGCACCGGACTTCGTGCCGGCGGGCCGGGGACTGCGCCGCCAGCGCAGCGCCACGCCCGCCAGTGCGCCGCTTCAGCCGGAGGTGACGCCATGATCCCCATCGTTGCCGTGGTGGGGGCCTCCGGCGCCGGCAAGACCACCCTGCTGGAGGCCGTCGTGCGCGAGTTCAAGCGCCGCGGCTACCGGGTTGGCGTCGCCAAGCACACCCACCACCCGGTGGACCTGGACCAGCCCGGCAAGGATAGCTGGCGGCTGGCGCAGGCCGGGAGCGATGCGGTGGTGCTGGGGTCTGCCCGGGGGCTGACGCTCTTCGACTACGGCAGCGGGGAGGTCCCCCTGGAGCAGGTGGCGAGCATGCTGGAAGGAAGCGTTGACCTGCTCCTCGCCGAGGGGTACCGGGACGCTCCGGTGCCGAAGATCGCGGTGGTGCGGGAGGCGGTGAGCCGGGCGCTGCCCTGCGCCCCCCAGGAGATCCTGGCCCTGGTCTCCGACGTGGCCCTGCCCCTGGCGGTCCCCCAGTTTTCCCTGGATCAGGGCGCTGAGGTCGCGGCGTTCCTGCTGGACCACTTCCGCCACCCGCACCTGCGGCGTTTGGCGTGGGTTGGCGCACCCCAGCAGCCGTTGGGGTGCTGACCGGTACCCCCGGCAGGTGCGACGGCGCACCGCCGCACCGCGGGCGGCGCGCTCCCAGGAATTTTTAGGATTTATTCATGGCAATCGCCCGGCGTGCGCGGATAATGGGGGAAAGCAGGCATGGCCGCCGGAGGCATCCGCTACGGCGGGGATGGTCGGGTGAATCGCTGTCCGCCATGACTGACGCGTCCTCGGTGCCCCTGGAGGTGAAGACGGTCTGGTCGGGGGCCAAAGGGACGAAAGTGGTCCATGTACGCCCGGTTGGGATGCCGGGGCGGGTCATCGTGGGCACAACCTGGCGAGCCTGCTGAAGCTGGCGGCCCCACCGTAGGGCTGCACTGACGGCCTCACGCGGTGCGTACACCGGGCCGATCCCACCGAGAAGCTGATCAGCAATCTTCCCCTCCAGTGCTGCTTCCCTCATGCGGGGAGGCCCTGGCGTGTCGGGGAGGCGCAGGGAGCGCCCCTGCGGGAGGAAAGAGGAGAAGGCCATGTTGGGCGTCAGCCAGTTGCTCTGCGGCACCCAGACGGAGACCGGACACCTGCGCTACGGCGCACAGCTCCAGCACCAGCCGCGCGCCGAGCGCCGTCCGGTGGTGGTGTGGACCACCACCCGCCGCTGCAATCTCCACTGTATGCACTGCTACTCCGATTCGTTCGATAAAGCGTATCCCGGCGAACTGACCACCGCCGAGGCGCGGGCCATGCTGGAAGACCTGGCGGCCTTCGGGGTGCCCGTCCTGCTGCTGTCCGGCGGCGAGCCGCTGCTGCGCCCCGACCTCTTCGACCTGATCGCTCACGCCCACTCCCTGGGCCTGCGGACGACCCTCTCCACCAACGGCACCCTCATCACCCCTGAGCTAGCCCGGCGCATCAAGGAAGTCGGCTGCGGCTATGTGGGCATCAGTCTGGACGGCATCGGCCCCCACCATGACAAGTTCCGGGGCAAGCGCGGGGCCTTCGAGGAGGCCCTGGCGGGCATCCGCAACTGCCGGGCGGTGGGCCAGCGGGTGGGCCTGCGCCTGACCCTGACCCAGCGCACCGTGGCCGACCTCCCCGCCATATTCCGGCTCATCGAGGAGGAGGACATCCAGCGGGCCTGCTTCTACCACCTGGTCTATGCCGGGCGGGGCCGTCGCATCATGGGGGACCAGCTGGCGCCTGAGGAGTTGCGGACCGCGGTCGAGGCCATTTTTGCCCAGGCCCAGGACTACGCCCGCCACGGGCAGGACATCGAGCTGCTGACGGTGGACAACCATGCCGATGGGGCGCTGCTCTACCTGCGGGTGCTGCGGGAGCAGGGGCCGGAGCGGGCGGCGGCGGTGCGGGCGCTGCTGCGGCGTAGCGGCGGCAATAGCTCCGGGGTAGCCATCGGCCACGTCGACAACCTGGGCAACATCCACCCGGACCAGTTCACCTGGAACGTGACCCTGGGGAACATTCGGGAGCAGCCCTTCAGCCAGGCGTGGAGCGACCTGGGCAACCCGCTCATGGCGGCCTTCAAGGAGCGGCGGGCGCTGCTGCCGGGGCGCTGTCAGGGCTGCCGCTTTGTGGATATCT
Source organism: Chloroflexota bacterium (assembly GCA_016210175.1). GTDB lineage: Bacteria > Chloroflexota > Dehalococcoidia > SHYD01 > JACQUQ01 > JACQUQ01. The sequence continues at coordinate 6,129 of JACQUQ010000026.1, forward strand.
GCAATGGCAACTTCCGGGCGCGGGCCTGGGCCGCCACCGGGGACCTGTGGGGCGAGGACCCCGCCTGCTACCTCACCGACGAGGAGATTGCGCCCGCCGCCGACGAGGGAGGAATGGCTGTCTCAACGGCCCGTGGGTAACGAGCTTTGCGAGAAAATGAGTAGTACAATGCAGAGATTCCTTCTCATTCTGAATGATGCCTGCTACGGCGTCGAGCGCTCGTACAACGCCCTGCGGCTCGCGACTGCCCTCTCCCGCAAGGAGGAGCCCGAAGTCCGGGTGTTTCTCATGGGTGATGCGGTCACCTGTGGCAAGCGTGGGCAAAAGACTCCCCCGGGCTATTACAACATCGAGCAGATGCTCCACACCATCGTGGAACGAGGCGCCGTGGCAGGAACCTGAGGCACTTGCCTGGATGCCCACGGGTTGGGTGAAGGCGACCTGGCGCAGGGAGTGCAGCGGAATTCCCTGGCCGACCTGGCGGACTGGACAGAGTGGGCCGACAAAGTCCTGGTCTTCTAGCCAGCCCGGCCGTGGAAACGGGGGTGGGCAATGGGTCCCATGGGGCCGATGGGCCCGATGATGGGGTGGCAGGGGGGCGGTATGGCAGCCAGCGGGTTGCTGGGCCTCGCGCTGGTGTTCATGCTCGTACTCGTGCTGGCGGTCATTGGATTGGTGGTCTGGCAGGGCGGCTTCCGGGCGGCGCGCCGGCCACCTGCGCCGGAAGTCCTCCTGCGCGCACGCTACGCCCAGGGGGAGATTACGGCCCAACGCTACCGAGAAGCCCTGGGAGATGTACTCAAAGATCGCTATGTCCGGGGGGAAATTGACCTGGAAGAGTACCAGACGCGGCTTGAGCATTTGCTCAGTCAGGGGCGCCCCCGCTTGGCCGGAGAGCGCACTCCTGAACCCCCCGACCGAACCCGCACGCGTCACCGCGCGTAGCACCCAGCGCGCCTGACGCGCCGGCGGTGTGAGGGAGGCTGACCGGGAGGAGGCGAGATGGCAGATGCAACAGTCCTCATCCTCGGGGGCGGCGTGGGCGGGCTCGTCTGCGCCACCGAGCTGCGCTAGCGGCTGGACCGGACGGACCGCGACGTCCTCATCGACCGGGAGCAGTACCACCTCTTTGCGCCCTCCCTGCTCTGGCTGGCCGTAGGGACGCGCAAGCCCGGCGACCTCACCCGGAACCTCAGCGCGTTGGAGCGCAAGGGCATCGACGTGGTCCACGCCGAGGTAGAGCGCATCGATCCCGCCCAGCGGACGGTCTGGGCGGACGGGCGCGCCTGGACCGGGGATTTTCTGGTCATCGCCCTGGGGGCTGAGCTGGCGCCCCAGGAGATCCCCGGCCTGGCGGAGGCGGGCTACAACCTCTACACGCTGGAGGGGGCTACCGCACTCCGAGATGCCCGCCAGCAGCTTGCCGCGGGACGGGTGGTCGTCCTCGTCACGCGCCTGCCGTTCAAGTGCCCGGCGGCACCCTACGAGGAGGCGATGCTGCTGGAGTACGATGCCCGCAAGCGCAAAGTCCGGGACCGGCTGGAGTTTGCCCTGTACACGCCGGAGCCGGGGCCGATGCCGGTGGCAGGCCCGGAGGTCTCCGCCGGGGTCCGCCGCCTGGTCGAGGAGCGCGGCATTGCCTATTACCCGCAGCACCAGATCGAGCGGGTTGATGCCGTCAACCGGCAGTTGTACTTCGCCAACGGTGTGGCAGCTTCCTACGACCTGCTGGTCTTCGTTCCGCCGCACCTGGCGCCCCCGGTCGTGCGCGCGGCAGGGCTTACCGGGTCCACCGGCTGGGTGCCGGTAGACCGGCATACCCTGGAAACCCAGTTCAGCCGGGTCTACGCCCTCGGGGATGTGACCGGGATCCCGCTCCCGGTGGGCATGCCGTTGCCCAAGGCGGGGGTGTTCGCCCACCGGGAGGCCGAGGTCGTGGCGCAGATGATTGCCCACACCGTCCAGGGAGGCCGCGGCCAGCCCACCAGCTTCGATGGTCATGGGGAGTGTTTCGTTGAGGTGGGCGACGGCCGGGCGGGCTTCGGGCGGGGCAATTTCTACGCCGAGCCCCAGCCACAGGTGCGGCTGTACGCCCCCGGACGGCACTGGCACGCCGGCAAAGTCCTGTTTGAGAAGGACTGGCTGCGGCGCTGGTTCTAACGGCCAATCTACACCGACAGGAGGAGCAATGCAACGCCAGGGATGGGTTCAGCTGCTGCTGAACGACGTTTCCGCCTTCAACGAGTACCGCCGAGCCAACCCCAAGGAGTCGGTGGACCTGAGCCGGGCCGACCTGTCGAAGGCGGCGCTGGAGCGCGCGTACCTGGGCGACGCCGACCTCCAGGAAGCTACGCTGGCGGATGCCAATCTGACGAAGGCCAACCTCAGCGGGGCCAATCTGCGTGGGGCCAACTTGCAGCGCGCGAACCTGACGGATGCCACGCTCCACCGCGCGGACCTGACCGGCGCCGACCTGCGGGGCGCGCTGGTCGGCGGCTGGATAGGGGATGGCCGGATCTGCATGCACCCGGCCTGCTTCGAGAATGTCCACTACGATAAAGCGCAGTTGGAACAGGTGCTCGCCGTCCTGAACCGCAACCGCGCCTGGCACATCAGCTATACCATCACACTCAAGGATGCGGACGCTCCCGGCGCGGAGGAGTAGGGTTTTGTCAAGGGTTGTCATCCTGAGCGTAGCGAAGGATCCATACTCCGGAGCTACGGATGCTTCGCCGGAGTTTACCCTGAGCCAGGCCGAAGGGCTCCGCTGCGGCTCAGCATGACAGAACCCATCACTCCTTCATTAGACGCTAGTGCAGACGCTAGTGCTCTGTCACCCGTGATTTGCGGGATACCGCTCGGTAGGGGCGGGTTTGCAACCCGCCCCTACAACCCGGCAATTCACCCGTGACAGGCCACTAGGGCGTGCTGGCAACCCGTTCCTTGAGCGTGTCGAAAGGCTTGCCCTGAGCGTAGCCGAAGGGATCAGGGCAGGTTTCGGCGGCACAGGCAACGCTCTCTGTGCCAACCGACCCGAGCAGTCGCGCGCCGGGCAGCGGGCTGCCGGAGCCTGCTGGTCCCGCTCCGGCCCTGAGCACACGAGGAGGACCGCGATGGAGACCGTACCTCCCGCCCGTTCTGGATGGTCCGAGCGGGCCCTGGCCGAGCGCCAGGCCCACGATACCCGCATGGCGCCCCTGGACTTTGACCAGGCCCCCTTCACCGTGATCTGGGAGGTGACCCGCGCCTGCGCGCTCAAGTGCTTGCACTGCCGGGCCGAGGCCCAGCCCCGACGCCATCCCCTGGAGCTGACCACCGAGGAGGGCTATGCCCTGCTGCGCCAGATCAAGGAGTTCGGCGATCCCATCTTCGTCGTCACCGGCGGCGACCCCATGATGCGCAAGGACCTCTTCGATCTGCTGGAGCACGCAGTTACCATCGGCCTACGGACCTCCCTGGCCCCTTCAGCCACCAAGCTGGTGACCCGTGCCCGGCTGGCGCGCGTGAAGCAAGCCGGGGTGAAGCGCATCGCTATCTCCCTGGACGGCCCCACCGCGATGGTACACGATGCGTTCCGGGCCACGAAGGGCAGCTTCCAGCGGACCCTGGAGGTGCTGCACGACATCAACGACGTGGGCCTGTCCCTCCAGATCAACTCGACCGTCAGCCGCTATAACCGGGACTGCCTCGATGAACTGGCCCAGGTGGTGGCCTCCTTCCAGCCGGTGCAGTGGAGCGTCTTTTTCCTGGTGCCCACGGGCCGGGGCCAGGCAGGGGATATGCTTTCGGCCGAGCAGCACGAGCAGGTGCTGCACTGGCTGTATGACCTCTCCCAGCGAGCGGCCTTCGACATCAAGGCTACCGCAGCCCAGCACTACCGCCGGGTGGTTATCCAGCAGGAGCGGGCGGCGCGGGCCGCGCCCGGTGCCGGCCTCGATGCGCCGGCGGTGGCGCCGCTCACCCTGGCCGGCGCAGGCTACCAGTATGCCGACGCGCTCCAGCGGCCGACCAAGGGGGTCAACGACGGCAACGGCTTCTGCTTCATCTCGCACATCGGAGAGGTGTGCCCCAGCGGGTTCCTGCCGCTGGCGGCGGGGAATGTCCGCCAGACCTCGGTGGCCGAGATCTACCGTACCGCTCCCCTCTTCCGGGAACTGCGGGATACCAGCAAGCTGAAGGGCAAGTGTGGGTGGTGCGAGTTCCGGGAGGTGTGCGGCGGCAACCGGAGCCGGGCCTACGCCCTGACGGGCGACTACCTGGCCCCCGATCCGGCCTGCTCCTACCTGCCCCAGCGGCTCCGCTCTGCGGGTGAGTGAGCCGACCTTCCCCTGGGCGCTCTGTCACCGGAGCATCGCGGCTGGTAGGGGATTGCACCCGCCCTACCGAGCGGTACCGCTTCTGGGGCGTGCGATGCGCTCTGGAGCAGGAGGGACCTGCGCCACCGATGTAGGTGAAGTGTGAAAAGGACGATACCGGCCGCTTTCGTCCCCAGCCAGAGCCGCGGGACAGGGTCCTGGGAGGGGCAGTCGGTGGCCACAGTAATTCCACAGTAACTCATGGAGGGGCTATGCAACTCAGTCGTAAGGCCGATTACGCGGTGCGGGCCATGCTGGAACTGGCGATGCGCCCCCCCGGTGCCACGGTGATCATCCGGGATATCGCCGAACGCCAGGAGATCCCGCGGCCGTTCCTGGCGAAGATCATCCCCGAACTGGTCGCCGCCGGGCTGCTCCGGACCGACCGCGGCAACCAGGGCGGTGTCTCCCTGACCCGGTCGCCGGAGACCATCTCCCTGCTGGAGATCATCGAGGCCATCGAAGGGCCGCTGGCCCTGAACCGCTGCACTTACGAGCCGAGCCGCTGCGCCTCTTCATCCCGCTGTGCCGTGGACCGCGTTTGGGTGCGCGCCCAGGTGCAGCTGAACGCGCTGCTGCGACACACCCGCCTGGACACGCTGGCCCAAACGCAGCGCAGCATAGACCAGGCCGGCGTCACGAGCGGGCGACGGTAGCGCTCTGTTGGGTCTCGTTTGCTGGGTTGCGCTGCCGCCGTATCGCCGACACGCGGTCCTTTCCTGCGCGACATCGGCACCCCGAGCACCAGGCCCGCGTCGGGGCCAGGTGCGGCCCGCGACTGTGACTAAAGTCATGTTTGCGGTGTGGCGCTGGCTATTATGGTGAAGGGGAGTCTCGTGCGGAGGAGGGAGTATGGCACGCCTAGATGTGCGGGAGGATCTCCGCCAGGGCCGGGAGCCCTTCACCAAGATCATGGAAACGGTGCGGAACCTGGCCCCGGAGGAAGCGCTCGAACTGATCGCCCCGTTTGAGCCACGGTTGCTCTACCTGGTCCTGGCGGAGCATGGCTTTAGCCATGAGGCGACCCAGGACCCGGATGGCAGTTGGCGGGTGCTGTTCCGCGCCGGCGCCGCCCAGCACGCTGCCGGAGCGACTATGACCATGGCGCACCAGCCGGTTACCCTGAACACCAGCGTGCGGGAGGTCGTGATGCGCTATCCGCAGACGGTTGCCGTCTTCGAGCGCCACGGCATCGCCGGCTGCGGCGGCCCCGACGGCCCCCTGGAGCCTGTCGGCTTTTTTGCCGCGGTCCACCGGGTCAACCCCGCCGTGCTGGTCCGGGAGCTGAACGAGGCGGCGCTCCCCCAGGGGCGCGGGATGCTGGGGACCCTGCCCCAAGCCCAGGCCCCGGCAGCACGGAACGGCACGGTCGCCCCCCAGCGCATGGGGGGGGTGCTGGGGACCCTGCCCCAGGTCCAAACGCCAGAGGCGAAGGACCTCTATCCCCTGTTTCTGCGCTCGTCGCTGGTGGTGGCCCTGAGCCTGGGCTTCACCGCTGGTGTCCTGCTGTTGCTGGCGCCGCTGCTGGCGCTGCCCGGCGCGGCATGGTGGGCCGCCCATACCCAGATCCACGGTCAGGCGCAGCTCCTGGGTTGGGCCGGCCTGTTCGTTATGGGGGTGGCGTATCACGTCTATCCCCGCTTCAAGCGGACGAGCCTCGCCGGGCACGGCCTCGCCCTGGCGTCCTATGGCGCGCTGGTCGTCGGCCTGGTGGCGCGGGTGCTGGGCCACGTCCTCGCCTATACCGGCGCGGGCGACCTGCTGCTGCCGGTCTCGGCCCTGGCGATCCTGGTAAGCGCCGGGCTCTTTGCTCTGGTGCTCTTCCGGACGGCGCGCCGCAGCCCCGCACCGTGGGAGCTCTTTGACGCCTTCATCGGTGCTGCGGTCGCCTGGTTGCTGGTGGGCGCGCTTGCCAATGGCCTCATCTCCCTCCAACTCCTCGCCACGGGCCAGGAGGTTGTACCCCAGGCCCTGGACGAGCCCCTGGTCCACGGCCTCCTGGTGGGCTACCTGGTCCTGTTTACCCTGGGGGTAGCCCTGCGCACACAGCCCATGTTCCTGCACCTGGGCGCACCGCGGATAGGGGTCATCCGGGGGGCGTGGTGGCTGCTCAACGGCGGCCTGCTGCTGCGGGTGGGAGCGGGCTGGTGGGGCGCCGCAGACCCGGCGTCTCCGGCCCTGGCGCTGGTGCCGGTCGGGACGCTGCTGGAGGCGGCCGGGGCCGGGGCGTTCGTCGCCGGGCTGGGACTCTTCCGGAGCGGAGGGCGCACCGGGCTCATGCCCGGTGCGTACCCCGGTTTTGGCCGCTTTGTGCGCGTGGCCTGGGGCTGGCTCCTGGTGGCCGTGGCCCTGGATGCGGTCTTTGCCCTGCGCGCCCTCCTGGGCGGCGGCGCTCCGGCATACTTTGAGGCCAGCGCAGTGCGCCATGCCCTGGCGCTGGGCTTCGTGAGCCTGATGATCTTCGGGATGGCTGTTCGGATCGTGCCGACCTTCGGGGGCGTCGCCCTGGCGGCCCCGAAGCTCGTGGATTGGGTCTTCGTGGTCTTCAACGTCGGCGCCGTATTGCGGGTGGTCTCCCTCCTGCTGAGTCCCGCTTGGCCGGAGGTCTTCCGGGCCGTGGCGGCCCTGTCCGGTGTCCTGGGGCTGATCGGCCTGGTCTTCTTCGCGATCAGTTTGTGGCGCACCCTGGACGCTACGGCGCGGGCGCGCCACGCCCATTGAGGTGCTGATGTTCTGGTCCAACGGCATCGTCATCATCCACGTCCTGGCGGCGATGGTCTGGGTAGGCGGGATGCTCTTCCTTTCCCTGGTGGCAGTCCCGGCCACCAGGGGATGGGAGCCGGCGCTGCGGGCCCGTGCCCTGCGGGCGCTGGGGCGGCGCTTCCGGGTGGTGGGCTGGATCGCCCTGGGGGTCCTCATCGTCACCGGCTTGCTGAATGCCGCCCGCTATGGCTATGACCCGCTCGCGTTGCTCCGCGGGGAGTGGCTGGCCTCGGGCTTCGGCCAGGCGTTGACGGCGAAGCTAGCGCTGGTGCTGCTCATGGTGGCCCTGACCCTGGCCCACGACGTCGTGAGTGTGCGCACCGGCGCGGCTCCCACGGCCGGCGGCGCGGGCGGGCGGCCCGGCGCTGATGGGGGCACGGCCCCGGGACCGCCCTCTGCGCCGCCCAAGGCCGCACCGCGGCGTGTCGCGTGGCTGGGACGGCTCAACCTGCTGGTCGCGCTGGCGGTGGTCGTGCTGGCGGTCCTGCTGGTGCGGGGCGCCTGGTGAGGGTGAGCCGGAAGGAGGCGACAGCGCCATGATCCCTATTGCCCGCCTGTTCGTGCGGACAGCCCTGGCCTATCTCCTCGTGGGCACCCTCGTCGGGGCCAGCTTCCTCGTCTACAAGGGAGCCACCGGGCGGTCGATCCCCTATGTGCTGGCCCTGGAGCACGGCCACCTGCTGTTTGTTGGCTTTCTGACCATGCTGGTGATGGGTGTGGCGCTGTGGATGTTCCCGCGGCCTGGCGGCACGCGGGGCGGTGAAGGCCGGGCGCTCTGGAGCTACTGGCTGCTGCACCTGGGGCTGCTGGCGCGGGTCATCGCTGAGCCGGGGGCGCTATGGTACCCAGGCGGGATCTGGGGGCCGCTCCTGGTGTTCTCCGGGCTGGCCCAAGGGGGGGCCGTGGCGCTGTTCGTCACCGCCGTCTGGGGGCGGGTCGTCTCCCCGCGTGCGCAATGGGAGGCCCGGCAGGCGCGCCGGGAGCCGGATGATCCGCAGCACCCATCGTCGGCGTCGGATACCCGGCTCTCCGTAACAACCAAGTGACCTGGTCTCGCATTCCGCCTGGTGCGCGCCCTTCCCCTGTGACACTCAGGACGATGGCGAAAGGGAAGGGCGTGGGGAACGCCACGGGCTGGGGAGACGAGTCCTACCACCTCCGGGGAAGGGGTGTCGCACCGTAGGGACCATCCCCATCTCCCCGGAAAGGTATCAAGGGGGAACCAGAGTGACACCCACGTCTGGAAGCGATACGCTGGAGCACCTGCTAGCCACCATCAAGACCGCCGACGGTGTGTTCGCCGTGGGCGACGACCAGCGCATTGTCCATTGGGGTCCGACGGCCGAGCACATGCTGGGACATCCGGCCGAGGCCGCGCTGAACCTGCCTTGCGAGGAAGTCATCGGCGGCCGTGATACGCGCAACGTCCGCTTCTGCCGCCGTAACTGCCCCATCGTGCGGAACGCCCGCAAAGGACGCGCGACGCCCGACTATGACATCTTGGTCCGGTCTGGCGATGGCTCCCCCAAGTGGCTGAATGTCACGGTCCTGGTCGTGCAGGACAAGGAGCAGCACCGGACGTCTATTGTCCACCTGTTCCGGGATGTGACCCGGCACCGCCGCCTGGAGGAGCAGGCCCGCCGCACCATGGCGACCTTGAAGGAGTTCGTCGCCAGCGAGGAGTGCCGGGCCGAGGAAGAACCGGACCTTTCCCCTGCTTCCCGGCCACTATTGACCCCGCGTGAGCTGGAAGTGTTGCGCTTGCTGGTCGTGGGCCTGAGCACCCAGCAGATCGCCGAAAGCCTGAGCATCAGCCCCATCACGGCCCGGAACCACCTGACCAGCCTTCAGGCCAAGCTGGGCGCCAAGAACCGGCTCCAGGCGGTGCTCTACGCCTCCCGCTACGGCCTCATCTAAAAGACCACAGAGCACAGCCGCTCTCAGCGTCCCTGGTGCGGCTGTGCTCTTGCTCGTCTCGGTAGCGTCCTACACCTTCTGGTAAATCGTGTTGCCCCCGGCCCGGAACTGGCGCGCTTTTTCCTCCAGCCCGGCCTCGATGGCCCGCTCTGCCTCCAGCCCTTGCTGCTGCGCGTACTCCCGCACGTCCTGGGTGATGCGCATGCTACAGAAGTGCGGGCCGCACATCGAGCAGAAGTGGGCCAACTTGGCCGGCTCGGCCGGCAGCGTGGCGTCGTGGTACGCGGCAGCCGTCTCCGGGTCCAGCGAGAGGTGGAACTGGTCCTGCCAGCGGAACTCAAAACGGGCCTTGGACAGCGCGTCGTCCCAGGCCTGTGCCCCCGGGTGGCCCTTGGCCAGGTCGGCTGCGTGGGCCGCGATCTTGTAGGCGATCACGCCGTCTTTGACATCCTGCTTGTTGGGCAGGCCCAGGTGCTCCTTCGGGGTGACGTAGCACAGCATTGCTGTCCCGAACATGCCGATCATGGCGGCGCCGATGGCGGACGTGATGTGGTCGTAGC
>JACQUQ010000027.1 GCA_016210175.1 Chloroflexota bacterium
CTGATCATCCGGTCCAGGATGGCCCGCTCCTCCTGGCGGGTGGGATAGCCCACCACGACCTTGAGCATGAAGCGGTCCACCTGGGCTTCGGGCAAGCGGTAGGTCCCTTCTTGCTCGATGGGGTTCTGGGTGGCCAGGACCATGAAGGGGTCGTCCAGCGGGAAGGTGGTATCGCCGATAGTGACCTGGCGTTCCTGCATGGCCTCCAGCAGGGCGCTCTGCACTTTGGCAGGCGCCCGGTTGATCTCGTCCGCCAGGATGATGTTGGCGAAGATAGGGCCTTTGCGGGCGCTGAAGCTGGCGATCTGGGGGTTGAAGACCATCGTCCCCAGCAGATCGCCGGGCAGCAGGTCGGGCGTGAACTGGATGCGCTGGAAGCGGGCCTCGATGGCGTCGGCCAGGGTCCGCACCGTCAGGGTCTTGGCGAGGCCCGGCACGCCTTCGATCAGGATGTGGCCGTTGCACAGCAGCCCGATAAGCAGTCGCTCGACCAACAGCGATTGGCCCACAATGACCTTGGCGATCTCGTCCTGGAGCCGGGGGATGCACGCGGCGCGCTCCGTGATCTGCGCTTGGACGCGGTCAATGCCTGAGGTCATGCTTGGGCCATATCCTTCCTCCTCCGGGGAGGCACCTTCCGGCGTAGTGGCATGCTCCACTGTACACGATAATCATTATAAATGGCACGTTGGAATTGCGCAAGAACGACGGCACAGCAAGGCGATCGGACATGGAAAAGGGCGGCACGGTGCGATTTCCCTGCGCGCGTGCTCATGTGCGTGCTTACCACCGCAGGGGCACGTCCGTTCCTTGAGCCTGTCGCACGGAACGGGCATGCCCGACGCCTGCGTAGCTCGCGTCCTGTCCATCCTCCGGTGAGGGGTGCCACCCCGCCGCCCTGAAGGGCGGGCCCGCCGTTCACGGCGGCGGTCTCACCCATCAGTTCACGGCTGACAGGCCACTAGCGCGCTGTACCTGAGGGATATGCCACGCTGACCGCGGCCGCTGCGCTCCTCAGAGGTAATAACGGGAGAGGGCGGGGGCCGGGTCGGGTCGCCCGCGTGGTGTGGAGTTGCCGATGAATGCTGCTGACCTGCTGCTTGAGCACGGACGGATCCTGACCCTGGACCCGGCCCAGCCCTGGGCCGAGGCCGTAGCAGTGCGCGCGGGCCGTATCCTCGCCGTGGGCGCTACCGCCGCGCTGCGGGACCTGGCTGGCCGCGGGACCCGGCGCATCAACTGCGGCGGCGGCACCGTGCTGCCGGGCTTTCACGATCCCCACCTGCACGTCCTGGGGCACGCCGGCAGCCTGCTGGGGGTGGACTGCGGCCCGCCAGGCGTGCGCAGCCTGGCCGACCTCCAGGCGCGCATCCGGGCGGCTGCGGCGCGCACGCCGCTTGGCGGGTGGATCCGGGCCTGGGGCTACCATGAATTCTTCCTGGCCGAGGGCCGCCACCCGACCCGCTGGGACCTGGACGCCGCGGCGCCCCACCATCCAGTGCGGCTCCTGCACCGTACCGGCCACGCCTGTGTGCTCAACAGCCCGGCGCTGCGGCTGGCGGGCATCCACCTGGAGACGCCCGAGCCGACGGGAGGCGTCATCGAGCGCGATCTGGAGACCGGCGAACCCAATGGCGTGCTGTTCGAGATGGGCGCCTACCTCAACGCCCGCAACGTGCCGCCGCCCCTCTCCCCCGCGGAGTTGGAGCGCGGGGTACGCCTGGCGAACCAGGTCTACCTCGGCCATGGCATCACCACCGTCCACGACGCCACCGCGCACAACGGCCTGGCGGACTGGGCGACCTTCCAGGACCTCAGCGGGCGGGGTCTGCTGGAGCCACGGCTGACCCTCATGGTAGGTGCGGACCAGATCGGTGACTTCCTGGAGCGGGGGATGATCAGCGGCTGGGGCGACGACCGGCTGCGGGTGGGCGCCGTGAAGCTGGTTCTGGACGAATCCACGGGAGCGTTGCACCCGCACCCGGAGGTGCTGCGTGAGCTGGTGCTGCTGGCCCACCAGACGGGGTTTCAAGTGGCCATCCACGCCATCGAGGCGCGGCACGTGGCGGCTGCGGTCGAGGCCATCGCCGCGGCCCAGGCGGCAGAGCCACGGCCCGACCCCCGGCACCGTATTGAGCACGCCTCGGTGTGCCCGCCCTGGCTGGTGGAGCGGGTGCGCGAGCATGGCCTGGTGGTGGTCACCCAGCCTGCCTTCATCTATCACCACGGCGAGCGCTATCTGGCCCAGGTGCCTCCGGAGGATCTCCCCTGGTTGTACCGGCTGCGGGGCCTGGTGGAGGCGGGGGTGCCCCTGGCCCTGAGCAGCGATGCTCCTGTGGTGCCTCCCGACCCGCTGCGGACGCTGGCGGCGGCGGTCACGCGACAGACCGCGGCCGGCCCGGTGGTGGGGCCGCAGGAGCGCTTGACCCTGGAGCACGCCGTGCGGGCCGCCACCCTCGGGGCAGCCTACGCGGACTTCCGCGAGGACCGGCTGGGGCGGGTTGTTCCGGGGTATCTGGCCGATCTGGTGGTGCTGGACCGGGACATCACCGCCTCCCCCGCGCTGGAGGCGGCGCAGGTACGGCTGACGCTCCTGGGCGGGCGCGTGGTCTGGGAGGGAGCCTGATCCGCTGTGGTACAAGATATAGTGGTGGTTCCGCCAAGAAATGGAACATCTATCCCGTAGGTGATCTTGTCAAGCACAGACCGGTCGGCTATACTTCAGCCACATGGGGCGCCTGTGGCGCGCGACGCCAGCATGTGGTTGATCCGAATCCGTGGCACAAGGGAAGGGGGGCACCGTGAAGCTATCCTGTCTCCAAGAGAACCTCGCGCGCGGCTTGGCAGTGGTGGGTCGAGCGGTTGCCTCCCGCACCACCCTGCCCATTACCAACAACGTCCTGCTGGCCACCGACCAGGCCCGGTTGAAGCTGGTGGCGACGAACCTGGAGATCGCCATCACCTGCTGGATTGGGGCAAAGGTGGAGCAGGACGGGGCCATGACGGTGCCGGCGCGGCTGGTCACCGAGTTCGTGAACTCGCTCCCCAACGACCGGATGGACCTCCAGGTGGTCCCGCCGGGGCGCAATGTCCAGATCACCTGCGCCCGCTTCTCAGCCCGCATCGCCGGGGTGGATGCGGAGGAGTTCCCCCCTATCCCGTCGGTGGGCGAGGGCGCCACGGCCCAGGTTGACCCCCAGGCCCTGCACACGGCCATCAGCCGGGTGGTCTTTGCGGCCGCCACCGACGAGACGCGGCCCGTCCTCACTGGCGTCCACGCCGACTTCAACGGAGAGACCCTGACCCTGGCCGCAGCCGATGGCTTTCGGCTTGCCATCCAGCGGGTGAGCCTCATCGAGCCTGCCCCCGCGCACACGGAGGTGATCATTCCGGCCCGGGCGCTCTCGGAGCTGAACCGGCTCCTGGGCGAGCAGGAAGAGCCGGTGCTCGTGACCGTCAGCCCCAACCGGAGCCATGTCCAGTTCCACCTGAAGAACGTGGAACTGGTCTCCCAGCTCATCCAGGGCACCTTCCCCAACTACAGCCAGCTGGTTCCCAAGACCTACGCCTCCCGCGTGGTCCTGGACGTCGCCGAGTTCCTGCGAGCTACCCGGACGGCAGCGGTCTTCGCCCGTGACGGCAGCGGTATTGTACGACTCCAGATCACGCCGGGTGAGGACCTGACACCGGGAAAGATCACGATAGAGGCGCGCTCTGAGGAGATCGGCGACAACACGGGGGAGATCGACGGCGTCGTGGAGGGCGAGCCTGCCAAGATCGCCTTTAACGGACGCTATCTCCAGGACGCGCTGGGGGCCCTGAGCGGCGGCAAGGTCGCACTGGAGACCACCAGCCCGTCCAGCCCCGGCGTGCTGCGCCCCATTGGCTCCGACGACTACACCCACGTGGTCATGCCCATGTTCGTCCAGTGGTGAGTAATGCCGAAGGCTTCCCCTTCACCATCACTTTCCGCGTGGAACCCCGCCGCCGCCTTGCCCGGAAAGTCGCCACCGGAATCAAGGACTAGGGTAGACGCTGCATGTATTTCACAGGGCGGACCACCGTGTCCGCCCTCTTTGCTTCCTCTCAATGCGCTTTGCAATCGCCGCAACGCCTGATACCCCGTGGTTGGGTGCTTCTGGACGGGTAGGAGCACTGGTGATGATAAACACCGCCCCCTTCTCCACGTACCGCACAGCTATCGAACAGAACGTGCGCGCAGGCAATGCCACCGAGCACACCCACCGGCCCGCCCTGAAAGCCCTGCTCGAAAGCTTGACGGCGGGCATCACCGCGACCAACGAACCGAAGCGCGTGGCGTGTGGCGCGCCCGACTACTCGGTTGCCAGAGACTCCGGCCAGAATCCCTTGACCATCGGCTACGTCGAGGCCAAGGACGTGGGCCTGCCTCTTGACCCCATCGAACGTGACAGCGCGCGAACCAACCCCACCACCGACAACGGTCGCCAATTCAAACGCTACCGCGCTGCCCTGCAAAACCTCATCCTCACCGACTACCTGGAGTTTCGCTGGCACGTCAATGGCGAACTCCGCGCCACCGCCCGCTTGGGACGCCTGGACGCGCACGGGCGCGTCACCTGGGACCGGGGCGAAGAAGCCAAGGTGCGCGACCTCTTGCTGGCCTTCCTCAGCCAGGCCCCGGTGACCATCACCAAACCCAGCGATCTGGCCGTCCGCATGGCCCGCCTGACTCACCTGATTCGAGACACCATTGTGACCGCCGCCGAGTCCGGCCAGGCATCTTCCCTGCTGATAGACCTACGCGCCGCCTTCCAGGACGTGCTCATCCCCGATCTGGACATCCCCCAGTTTGCCGATATGTTCGCCCAGACCTTGGCCTACGGCCTGTTCGCCGCCCGCGTCAACCACCGGGGCGCGCTCGGCACCTTCCGCCGCCAGGACGCCGCCAGGGAGATTCCCCGCACCAACCCCTTCCTGCGCCGGCTCTTCGCCACCATCGCCGGACCGGACCTGGACGACGAGCCCTTCGCGGGGTTTGCCGACGACCTCACCCAACTACTGGCCTATACCGACGTGGACGCGGTGCTCGCCGACTTCGGCCAGCGCACCCGGCAGGACGATCCGGTGGTCCACTTCTACGAGACGTTCCTGAAATCTTACGACCCCAGGCTGCGGGAGTTGCGGGGCGTCTACTACACGCCGGAGCCGGTGGTCTCCTACATCGTCCGCTCGGTAGATCATCTGCTACGGACCCGCTTCGCCTGCGTGGACGGCCTGGCAGACACCGCGACCGTCAGCTACAACCGCACCGATGATCAGGGGAGACTGCAGACGACCCAGGCCCCGCGGGTGCTCATCCTGGACCCGGCGTGCGGCACCGGCACCTTCCTGTACGCCGTGGTGAACCACATCCGGGAGGAGTACCAGCGCCAGGGCAACGCGGGCAAGTGGTCGGGCTACGTGCGGGACCAACTCTTGCCCCGGCTCTTCGGCTTCGAGTTGCTGATGGCCCCCTACGCCGTGGCCCACCTGAAGTTGGGGATGCAACTCGCGGGCCAGGACCTCCCCGCGGCGGCCCGCCCCGATTGGTCCTACGCCTTCCAGGGCGATGAACGCCTGGGCGTCTATCTGACGAACTCCCTGGAAGAAGGTCTCAAAAAGTCGCAACTCCTGCTGGGCGGCTTCATCTCCGAGGAAGCCAACGCTGCCGCTGCCATCAAGCGGGAGATGCCCATCATGGTGGTGCTGGGCAACCCGCCCTACTCCGGCCACTCGGCCAACGCCAGTTGGCGGGAACAGACCGACCCGGCCACGGGGAGAACGCGCCGCGTGCCCACCTGGATCGGCGGGTTGCTCCAGGACTACTACCAGGTGGACGGCAAGCCCCTGGGCGAGAAGAACCCGAAGTGGCTCCAGGATGACTATGTGAAGTTCCTGCGCTTCGGGCAGTGGCGCATCCAGCAGTCCGGCGCGGGCGTGCTGGCCTTTATCACCAACCACGGCTACCTGGACAATCCCACCTTCCGGGGAATGCGCCAGCAGTTGATGCACACCTTTACGGACATCTACCTGCTGGACCTCCACGGCAACGCCCGGAAGAAGGAAGTGGCCCCCGATGGCAGGCCCGATCAAAACGTGTTTGACATCGAGCAGGGCGTCGCCGTCGGTATCTTCGTGAAGGAGCCGGGCCAGTCCGGTCCCGCCAGAGTCCACCACGCCCACCTGTGGGGTACCCGTCAGGGCAAGTACGACTGGCTCACCGCTGAGGCGCTCCAGACTACCCCCTGGACAGACCTTTCTCCCCAGGCACCCTTCTACCTCTTCGCCCCACAGGACGCCGATCTGCGGGCGGAATACGAACATGGCTGGAGCCTGCCCGCCGTGCTGCCGGTGAACTCCGTGGGCATTGTGACGGCGCGGGACCATCTCACCATCCGCTGGTCGGCCCCAGAGGTCTTGACCACGGTGCGCGACTTCGCTGCCTTGCTCCCGGAAGAAGCACGGACGAAGTACGACCTTGGGAGAGATGTGCGCGATTGGAAGGTATCGCTGGCTCAGCAGGACATCAACGCCCACGGTGTCCTGCCTGAACTGGTGGCCTCCGTGCTGTACCGCCCCTTCGACCAGCGGTACACCTACTATACGGGCCGCAGCCGCGGGTTCATCTGTAGGCCCCGTCCCGAAGTCATGAGCCACATGCTAGCGGGGAAGAACGTCGCGCTCGTCTGTCCCCGACGCGTCGAGACATCAGGGGGATGGGGCCATTGTCTCGTTGCTTCCGGGGTCGTGGAGCATGTTGTGGTTTCCCTGAAGACGATCGATTCCGTTTTTCCTATATGCTTGTACCCGCCAAGATCGGGCGCTACAAACACCCAGGCCAGCATGACTGGCCTCTCTCCGTGGCCGGAGGGGAAGGACGGACGCCGCCCCAACCTGAACCCCGACTTCGTGGCCGAACTGTCCGACAGGCTGGGCCTGACCTTCGTCCCCGATGGCCGGGGCGACCTGGCCCAGACCTTCGGGCCAGAGGACATCTTTCACTATATCTACGCCGTCTTGCACGCGCCCACTTACCGTAGCCGCTACGTCGAGTTCCTGAAGCTCGACTTTCCGCGGGTGCCCATTACCGGGGACAGGGACCTCTTCCGCACCCTGGCCAAGAAGGGCGCAGCACTGGTCGCCCTGCACCTCCTGGAGTCCCCCGCGCTGACGCGGCCCATCACCTGTTACCCGGTGCCCGGCCCTAATCTGGTGGAACCGGGCCATCCCCGCTACCTTGCGCCGGGTGAGCCGGAGCCGGGCACGGGCCAGCTTCTCGCCCAGGGGCGGGTCTACCTCAGCAAGGACGACCCCACGACCGGCAAGCGGGGCCAATACTTCGAGGGCGTCCCCCCCGACGTGTGGGAGTTCCACGTCGGCGGCTACCAGGTGTGCGAGAAGTGGCTGGCGGACCGCCGGGGCCGCACCCTCTCCCTTGCCGACCTGAACCACTATGAGCGCATCGTGGTTGCGCTCCAGGAGACCATCCGCCTGATGGAGGAGATAGACGCGGCCATCCCCACCTGGCCCATGCCGTAACCCATTGCTTACGGTGCGGCACGACGGGACGGCCAGCACCCCGATATTTGTTGGTAAGCGCAAGATATAGTCGCTGGGGCACCTCTTGACTCAAGGAGTAGGTTTTGCTATAGTGGGCACATGAATACGGGACTGACCTTCGGCGAATACCTCCGGCGGCTCCGGCGGGCCAAGCGCATGGAGCTTCAGGACGTAGCGCGGGCCACTGGCCTCTCGCTCTCTCACCTCAGCCGCCTGGAAAACGACCACGCTCTTCCCACCCCCGAAACCGTCGTCAAACTCGCTACCGCCCTGGATGGGAACCTCGAAAACATGCTTGAACTGGCAGACTGTCTCCCGCGGGAAATTCTCGAACGGCTCATTGACCGCGCCGCGGGCGGGAACCAAGCGCACCACCGCTTTGCGGGCGCGCCACGGACCGACCCCACGTTTGCTGAGGCGCTGGTTGATGAGATCGACCCGCGGCTCCGCATCATGCTGGCCCAAGCCTTCGGCCTGGAAGACCGAGACGTAGATGGCATGTTCTCCGTGCTCCAGAAGCTCGCCCGCATGAACCCGACTGAGCGAGAAGCGGTTATCAGCTTTCTGACGTCTTCCCCTCTGGAAGGAAACTCCTGATGAATCGGACGGCATTTCTGGATCGCAGACGTGCTGAATGCTGGCAACTGGGCGTTCGGCATAGGGAATCCCTGTTGCAGCGGTACATGGACCAATACCAGATCGTTGAACGTCCGCTCTTGAAGGACGTGATTGACGACATCATCAGGGATGTTCAGGAAGCCCGTCTGTATTGCGCGGCGCTCCCACTGGATACCTTCGGCCAGACCGAAGCGCGTCGCGGACGCATCGAAGTGACTATCAACAGCCGTATCAGCGAAATGCCGGGTGTCAAAGACGCGGCTGGCGTTGCCTACCGCACCAAGTGGCATGAATCTATCCATGTGACGGACGACGTCAGCGCAGATAGCGATCAAGCAGCGAATCGTCCGTTGTTCTTGCCCGGATTTGAGGAAGACACCCCCAGGCTCATCGTATGCCGCAAAAACCGCTCTACGAATGGGGGCGGGGCCGAAGCCGCGCGGGAGTTCACCGCCGAGCACGCTTCCCTTGCGGCAGCAATCGCCGATGAGGACCTGGCACGTTCTCAGGCATTCCAGGAATTCCAGCATCTTATCGCCGAAGGCGGGGAATTGCCGAACTGGGGATGGCGACTCCTGTACGAAAGCGCCGAGTTCATCGGCATCAACCCCACGGCCTTGGTGGACTACCTCCAACAGCGCGGGCTTTTCCACATCACACCACGGAACGGGAAGAAGCGTCTTGTAGCCAACCCTAGTTTGGGGGTGACCCTATGCCTGTAGAGCAGACCACACCCGCCGACGTTCAGCGCCTCGCCGACGACGTGCGGGAGAAGATTCTTGCCAACCAGGATACGATTATTCGGTCCGACGGCGAGATTTCAATCCGAGTCTTCCGGCGGGGCAGAGGCTTCGACGTCAAACTCCAGGTCAACGTGTAGCTGCCAGTGCTGAGTTTCGTATAGCTGAGCTTGGGCCGGCGGAGAGGCCCCGGCGCTCCTGGGATAGGGAGTGCGGGGGCCTTTTTCTATGTCAAAGACACCAACCCCGAAGCGTAGGCAGCGAGCCGCCGCAATGACCTTACAGGCCGAATGGCAGGCGGGTCCCAGAACACCCGCGTGGGATGCTCTTTGGGGCCGGATTCTCGCAGAGGCGCTTACCGACCCGCCCCTTCCTGGCAATATGCACCGTGCGTCAGACGACCACAGCACCGATGGGGAGGTGATGCAGCCATGAGCACATCGGACCTGGCTCAGGTTGTCGAAGCCGCGGTGGTAGCGCGTGCGGGACGGCGGGCAGGTAAGGAGATACGCTTCCGCTGCCCGAACCCAACCCATCGGGATGAACATCCGTCGGCACGGTGGAACCCGCAAAAACAGGTCTGGCGGTGCGACGTGTGCGCCGTCGGCGGTGGCATGACCGATCTCGCTCAACGCTTGGGCCTGTCATTGGACAACCACGGCAAGGCGAACCATACTCCGCTACGGGAGACGGTATACCCTATTCGCGACGCCGATGGGCACGTTGTTGCCGAGCATGTCCGACTGGATTACGCCGATGGCTCAAAGGGGTTCATCTGGCGCAGGAATGGTCAGACTGGCCTTCACGGACTCGCAGTAACGTCCCTCCCCTTATATGGCGTCCAGCGTATGAAAGACTGGTCCCCGGAAACCTCCGTTGTGGTCGTGGAGGGAGAGAAGTCCGCCGACGCCTTGATGCAAGTCGGTATCCCCGCCGTCGGCACCGTCACGGGGGCCAAAGTCACACCTGGTCCTGAAGCATTGCAGGCGCTCACCGGGCGGGATGTGGTTTTGTGGCCGGATAACGACCTACCGGGCCGCGAGCATATGGCCCGCATTGCCGAGAGACTGCGGGGTGTGGCCCGTTCCGTAAGGCGGTTCACCTGGGAGGATGCCCCGGAGAAGGCCGACGCTTACGACTACCTTCAGGAGCACTCCGACGCCGCGGCGCTGGGGGCTGCGCTGGCCGCCGCTCCCCCGTGGGAGCCGGCCAGCGATGGGCCGCTACGTCCGGTAATCCGTACCGATGGACGTTTCCTGCGCGACATCACCGCTGATGCCGTGGCTGCGCTGGTGGCCGCCAACACGCCCGAGCCCTTCATCTTTCGCCGGGGTTCCGCACTGGTGCGGTTGCGTGACGGCCAGGCCGAACCGCTGCACGCCGCGGCGCTCGGCGGCATCCTGGAGCGTGTCGCCGACTTCGTGAAGGGGGAAGCGGGCACCCCCTCCCGTGTGGGGCAGCCGGTCGTGCTGGATATCACGACCCAGCCGGACCTCCCGCTGCCTGAACTGCGCGGGGTTTGCGGGGTTCCCGTGGTTTTGCCAGGGGGCCGGGTGCTGGCACAAGCAGGGTACGATCCCGATAGCGGGCTGTACCTGGACCTGCGGGACCTCCAAGACGTGCGGCATGATATGTCCTTGGCCGACGCACGATGCCTGCTCCTGGATGAACTGCTGCGAGACTTCCCCTTCGACTCGGACGCAAGCCGTGCCCACGCGGTGGCACTGCTGCTGCAACCCTTCGTGCGTCCCATGATTGCGGGGCCAACCCCACTGTACTTGATTGAAGCCCCGGCCCGTGGCACCGGCAAGGGCCTACTCGCCGACCTGGTGGCAGTGGTCTCCCGGGGCGCGCCAGCCCACGCCATGGCCCTTCCCCGTGATGATGACGAAACCGAGAAGCGCATTACCAGCACCCTGCTGGCCGGGTACCCCCTCATCATCCTGGACAACGTGACGGTGCTCCGCGCTGCGCCGCTGGCTGTCGTGCTCACCACGACCCTGTGGCGTGGTCGCCGCCTGGGACAGTCCGAGATCGTGTCAGCGCCCAATACCGCCACCTGGGTCGCGACCGGCAACAACCCGCAACTCTCGGATGAACTGACCCGGCGTGCCGTGTCCATTCGCTTGGACGCCGGAGTTGAAGCCCCCGAAGAGCGTACCGGCTGGCATCACCCCGACCTGCTGGGTTGGGCCGAGTCCCACCGCAAGGATCTCGTGAGCGCCTGTCTCGCCATCGTCCGGCACTGGTTGGACGCTGGTTGCCCTGAGCCGTCCGGCGTACCCACCCTGGGGCGATTTGAGTCATGGCGCGCGGTCATGGGCGGCATCCTTCAGGCCGTGGGCATACCCGGCTTCCTGGAGAACCGCGCTGGCCTCCGTAACCGTGCCGACGCCTCATCCCAGGAGTGGGCAACCTTCTGCGCCGCATGGTGGGAGGCCCACGGTTCGCGTCCTGTCACAGCGGGCGACCTGTTGGCCGTAGCAAAGGACCGCGGCCTGCTTTTGGACGTGTGGGCCGGGCGTTCTGCCTTGGGCGGTCAGCAGCGCCTCGGCCACGCTCTCGCCGACCGGCGTGACCGGGTTTTCGGGACATTCAGGGTTCGGGCGGTAGGCCCAGCCCGCAGTGGTGGGGCTGCCTACGTCCTGGAACAATACCAGTCCGCTGGGGGTGCTTCTAAAACCCTGCGAACTCCGCAAACCCCACGCGGCGTGCCTAGCGACGCCTCAGAGGACGCGGGGTTTTCGGCCAGCGACCCTCCAAAACCCCGCGGGGACGAACCAAAACCCCGCGGCGGTTCAGGAACGGAAGCAGGGGTTTGCAGGGTTTTCGGGGTTTCTGGACCAGGCCAGCCGGACGCAGGCGGGTGGGAGGAAGTATAACGATGACGCCGAACGAACTCCTGCGAGAGCTGCACGAACGGGGCATCGAGGTCACAGCCGCCGGTGACAAGCTGCGCTTCCGTCCCGGTGATGCGGTAACACCGGACCTGCGAGCCGTCCTCATAGCAAACAAGGCCGAACTGTTGGAGTTGCTTTCCCGCGAGGAGGCAGCGCACGGTAGCCCAAAAGTCCCAACCCCGTCCGAGATCGGGGAAGCGACGGACTTCGCCTTGCGCCGACGGCTGCTGCCCCAAGCCGACCCGGTGCGGCTGGCGTCGCTACGCCGCAATACCGCCACCCGATAGGACTGGATGAGGACGAGATGCCCCGGCCCTTCCTTCCCCCAGGACTGCCGGAGCGGTGCCCATCGTGTGGCCGCCGTGGGGGGTGGGGCCGGACCGGACGCCGCCTGGAAAAGATCGTGTGCGCCTGGTGCTTTGCACCGGCCCCAGGCGATGAGAGGGGACCATGAGCGGCGGACGCGCTCTGAACCTTGGTGGCGCTGGATTTTGACGTCTACCTGATGCTGGTGGCATGTACGGGTTGGAGCTTACCCCCACCCCCCAAACCCGTACACGGAAAGATCAGGCTGCCAAACCGGTCCCGCGGGTGGACTTCCTGAAGAATTGACACCCCCCAAGGGGGGATCGAGTCTTCAGGGCTGTCGGATCGAATCTGCGGGCGAACGAGGCTGCGGCAAGCCGCCGGGAGCCAGCCGTTGGCGTGTACACTTATCGCGTGCGGGCAACTCGCTGCAACGCCTGGCAACTGCCCGCCAACTGCCCTTGTCTGGGGAGCCGCGATGACTGAAATCATCACCGTAGGAAACCTGCCCCACGCCCGCCGTCTCCCACCCGCCGAGGTCGTGCGGGCACGCCTGCTTGCCCTGCTCCCCAAGTGGGACGATGAGCGCCGACACCAGGACCACCGCGGCGCACCGTGGCAGTACAGCGAACTACGCCGTCGCATCGGCGGCCACCATCCCACGGCCCTTTTCCGGGAAGTGTGGGACCAACTCTTGTACGAAGGCAAGGCCCTGGAAGTGTGGACCTGGGACCGCTCCGGCCAGCCCCACCACTTCGCCCTAACGCCCGCCGACTTCAGCCGCTTCGACTGGGGCAACGCCATCGTCCAGGTGCGGGCCATCGCACCCATTCTGGAACGCCTGGGCCTGTCCCGCCTGGACTCCCCTTTTTAGGAGTCGCGCCGTGTCGCAGGAACCTTCTGCCGCAGACAAGTGGGAGGGGCCATCCTGACCTCCCCACCGGGGAGACCCCTCTACCTTTGCTCCCGCCAGAGACAGGCGGCAGTGCTCTGTTTTTCCCGAAATCATTAGGCTAATCGCTCACGCTGCATCGCGATATCCGAAGGGAGGGATAGAGAAATGGGAGGCTCCGGTTCCGGCAACTGGTACCGCTGGAACACCAAGGGCACGGTTGAGGGGCACCGCTCCATAGACCTACGCCAGCTTCACCGAGAAGGACGCCTGCGCCCGCGGTACCTGGGCACCCTCACATGGTCACGCAATGGTGAAGTGGTGGCGTCCATTGGCTGGACCGTACATGGCAGGGGCGACACCGTGACCGACCTGGAGTTGTACTACACCATGACCTCACGGAGCACCGGGGCGGCAGAGGATGTGCGCTACCGTGTGCCCATCACCTACACCCGCTGCCATTACGGGGGGGAGCGTCCCTGGTTCCGCTGCCCTGCCGTGGGCTGTGGCCGCCGCGTCGCCAAGCTCTACCTGGGCAGCAGGTACTTCGCCTGTCGCCATTGCCTCCATCTCGCCTACGCCAGCCAGCGGGAGAACGAGACGGAGCGTGCCCTCTCCAAAGCCCAGGCCATCCGCATCAGACTCGGCGGCTCCGGCAACATGATGGACCTCTTCCCGCCCAAGCCGCGCTCCATGCACTGGGCCACGTACTGGCGATTGCGCGAGCAGTACGATGACGCCTATGAACGTGAGATAGCCGGCCTCTCAGCGTCAGCGTGGCTGGACAAGCTGGAGCGCCGTACCAGGAGATGAGCGATGTACAGCCGTGCCGCCCGCGCTCTGCGCCGGTGCCAGGCCAAGCGGAAGGATGGGAAGCGATGCCGTGCCTACGCCGTGTGGGGCGAAGAACGGTGCAGTTCCCACTCCGAGCGCCAGCACCGCGGCCTTATGCCTCAACAGGGTACCACCACCGCGAGGCCCACTGCATACCCATCCTGCACTTGCGCGGCCTACGACTGGCCGCACCGTCCCAGTGGTGGGCTATGTCGCTGGCCCGATCCTCCCTTGCGGCGCTGTGCGACCCCGGCGGGCACCCACGGCACACTCCGACTTCGTTGACTTCAACCTGAGCATATCTTAGCGCCCGCGGCATTGGTTTCTCTAGAGCCTGTTATACACGATGAGTACCCATTGAGCTCATAAGTTCCTGAAGAGGTCAAGGACCCGATGGAGCATGAGCATGGCGAATGCCAGGAAGTGCAGGCCCGCCACCGTTTGTGGCAGCCGTTCATAGTCCCGGGCCAGCCGTCGGAACCGCCCCAGCCAGGCCAGGCTCCGCTCCACGACCCAGCGCCGAGGCAGCAGCACCAACCCGCGCTTGGCATCCGGCAGTTTGACGACTTTCAGCCGGATGCCCTGCTCTTGGGCAGCCTCCTGCGGCCGCTCGCCGGTGTACCCTTGGTCCACCAAGGCGACCTCGACGTGCTCGCCGGTGAGGTCCTGGACTTCGGCCGCCAGGGCGGCCACCTGGTCTCGGTCCTGCTCATTGGCAGGGGTCACCAGCAGCGCCAGCAGGTGGCCCAAGGTGTCGACGGCCACATGCACTTTGGACCCCTTACGCCGTTTGGCGCCGTCGTACCCGGCACGTCCGCCGCTTTCCGGCGTCGATTGCAGGGTACGGCTGTCCAGGACAATGCCCCTGGGCTCGGGGTCTCGTCCCTCGACCAAGCGCAGCAGTGCTCGCAGGTCGTGGACCAAGGCCTCGAAGCAGCCCGCGGCGAACCAGCGCTGGGTTTGCTGGTAGACGATGGTCCAAGGCGGCAGGTCGTTCGGCATCATGCGCCACTGGGCGCCGGTGCGCACCAGCCAGCGCAGGCCGTTCAGGACTTCCCGCAGGTCGTGCCGCCGCTGCGGCGCATCTTCGGCGGCCAAGGTCAGGTACGGAGCCACCAAGCTCCACTCATCATCACTGATGTCGCTGGGATAGGGTTTTCGGGTGCTCATGCCTTCAGCTTAGCACCCACCCCCTCCCTCGACGCCAATGTCATCTATCGTGCCTAACAGGCTCTAGTCCGCGTCATCTGCGGAACGCTCCGATGCCTCCCTGTTTCATTTCGCGGATGTGCGCGCAAGGCTATCCCCCGCCGGTCGGGGATGGCAGCACCAGAGACAGGAAGGCCCCCTCCCTCCGTCTTTTATTTCGACGATGCGTGCGCGGAACTTCCTTCCGCCTGCCCCAATACACCCCTACCTGAGAACCTGCTGCCCGTTCATGCTCCATACGTATTCATACTTCATATTATCAATACAAATATCATAAATTCTGGTCATAGAAAGAATTCATGCCGGAAAGTTGTTGACACGGCTAGGCGTATAGTCTATACTAGAGGTGTAAGGACGGACGGGGGACGGTCCCCCTCAGCGGAAAGGAGTCACCCATGACCTTCGAGCAAGCGCAGCAGGCCCGCCGCATGGCGCAGTGTGCGGGGTTCCCCGTGGTTGGGAGCGAGTGCCTTGCCACGGACGATGATGAAATCTACACCGTGGCAATCAGGGACGTGGAAGCCGGACGCCGCCTCACCTTCGTCCACCTGGACCGCCTGGCGGCGTACCTCACCGAAGCACTGGCCGTAGACGCGGCAACGCCCCACGCTGGCATGCTGGCAGGCTCGGCAGCGTAGGGCGCTGAAGCAACCGGGGAGCCGGTTACCCTCTTATCGTAGGGCACCGGCTCCCCTCCCGTCAAGGAAGGGAGACCACCATGAGCGCAACCAAAGAAGCCTACGCTGATACGCAGGAAGCCTTGACCGCCTTCCTGCGGCAGCACCCCGCCGTGGAGCGAGACGCCATCTCCGAGCGGTTCGAGCGGGCGTACTTCCTCTTCCAGGCCGGAGCCGTCGGCCCCCTGGAGCCGGAAGACGGCAGCCGCCACGTCAAGGCCGAAGGCGCACTGGGCCGGGCCAAGCCGGGCACCTTCGCCAGCTACCGCGTGCATCTGGCAGGCCGGACGTGCGATTGTGCCGACTTGGTGTACCGCCTGGGCCGCACGCAGTATCAGGGCTGGTGTAAGCATCTCTTGGCCGTGTGGATATACACCTACGTCGCCGCCCGGCCCCTGCCGGACGCGGGCGCTCTTCGGACTGCCTTGGAGCACGCCTGCGCGTGGTTGGAGAACCTGCAAGCCCGCGTCGGCTTGGAAGCCTTCCACGGTACCAAGCCCCAGGGCGTCGCCAGCATCAATGACTTCTACCGTATCCTGGACTATCCCGCGGACCACACCCCCGCGGCCTAACCTGAACGGGGCGGGCCAACCGCCCGCCCCGCCTTCCCCACACCAGGGGAGAGAAGGGAGACCCCATGCATCACCTTGCCATCCTCCGCGAGCCGCTCCCAGAGATGACCCCGCCGACCATTCGGGCCGCGCGCGACCAACTCGGCCTCAGTCAGAATGAGCTTGCCCAACTGCTTGGCACCACGGGCTACACCATCTCACGGTGGGAAACTGGTAGTCAGCCCGTGCGCCTCCCCCGCATGTTGTATTGGGCGCTCCGCGGGCTGGGCTGGCAGCCAACCGCACAATAAGCAAAGGGAGACGTCAATGACTTACCAAGGCTACGCCGCATTTCCCGCAAGCGTCCGCGCCGTCACCTATTGCCGCGTGTCCACCGACGCACAGGAAAAGGACGGCACGTCGTTGGACACCCAGGAGCAAGCCTGCATCGAGTACGCTCGTGCGAACGGCTGGCAAGTGGTGGAGTGCATTCGCGACACCGCCAGCGGCTACACGCTGGAGCGACCAGGCATGGAACGGATGCGCCGCTTGCTGCGGGAAGGACAGGTGAACATAGTCATCGCGTATGCCGTGGACCGTCTTTCCCGCAACCAGAACCACATCGGGGTCCTGTTCGATGAGGCCCACACCGCGGACGCCCGGCTGGAGTTCGTAACAGAGAAGTTCGAAGATACTGCGGTAGGTCGCTTCATCCTCGCGGCGCGGGCGTTCATTGCCGAGGTAGAGAGGGAGAAGATAGCAGAACGGACCATGCGCGGTAAGGCGGCGCGAGCGCGGTCCGGGCGCATTCCCCAAGGAACTGGCAAGGGCATCTACGGGTATCGGTATAACCGCGAGACAGGGACACGAGAAATCGTCCCCGAACAGGCCAAAGTCGTCCGGCACATCTTCACCAGCTTCGCACAAGGGACCGCCATCGTCGCGCTCGCGAACCAACTCAATGCTGAGGGAGTCCCTGCCTTTGGAGGTGGGCAGTGGCACAGCGCAACTATCTTCCACATGCTCCGCAATGCGACCTACACAGGCCGCACCACCTACCGGCGCACGGTGGCAAACCATATGCGCGACCCTCGCACTGGGAAGAAACGGCGCAAGATCGAGACCAGGGATGCTTCCGAGTGGATTGACGTGGCAGACGCGACGCCAGCCATCATTGATGAGGCAACCTTCGCGGCAGTCCAAGCCATCCTTGACGACCCGGAACGCATACGCTTGGGGCGGCGCATCAATGAGTATGCCCTGTCCGGCCACCTGCGATGCCTGCGTTGCGGCAGCAGCATTGTCGGGCAGACGCTCCTCAAGAAGTTCCGGTACTATCGCTGCCGCCGTGCCTTCGCGGGTCCCCGCGATGACCGTTGCGACGCCACTTACGTGCGGGCGGATGACCTGGAGCGGCTGGTACGGCAAGAAGTTGCACGGGTGCTCGCCGACCCCCGCCTTATCGCTGAAGAATACCAGGTCGCTCGCGGGCAGGCCGGTGATGCCACGGTTATGGTCGAGTTGCAGGCGCAAATGGAAAACCTCGATGCCCAAAGGCGGCGTCTGGCACGATTGTACCAGTTGGGAGAGATCGACGATGACTATCTTGAAAAGGAGTCGCGCACGCTCCGGGCCAAGCGAAAGGACGTAGAGGACCGGCTGAACCGGATGCAGTCCACCCACCCGGCTCCAAACTGGGAGCACATGGCACAAGCCTGTGAACGCGTGCGGGCGTGGGTGGAGACGGTAGACGCCGATGGCCTTGCGCTCATCGCTGACGCTCTCCAAATCCGCATCAGTGTGGAGACGGGCCAGGCACAGTTGGCGGGCGTCATCCCCGAACGATTCGACTACGCACCGCCGTGCAATGATGCCCATGTTCGTGCAGTGGTGACATAATTTTGACCATTTTGGTCAACAATCTCGTTGGAGACCAGGGGTAGTACCCCTTCGATCCGGACCTCGACGTGGTTCGCCTGTATTTGTAGCTTGAGCGCCTCAAGCATCAGCGCGAGGTCGTCAGCGCTTGCTTGCAGCACCCACGAATGTACGCGTTCAGCGGCGACGGGTAGCCGTCGCTCAATCTCCCGCAGATTCAGCCCAACGATATTTTGCGCTGTCAGAACGTGGAGCTCCGCTTCGAACCGCTGGCGGAGACCGCTCAGGCGCTTTCCCTCAGCGGTGAGAATATCCTCCGGGAGCATGCCAGAAGTATAGAGCCGCGCCAGCCTCGTCTGTTCTGCCTCAATCCGCTGTAGTTCTTTTTGCACCTCTTCAATCCGTTGGGTCTCCGTCGTGCTCTCGGCCGCCCGGCGCGCTTCATCAAGCAGTCGCTCCGGGTCGCTGAGCGCTCGCGCAACCTCCTCGCGGACTACTCGCTCCAGCACTTCCACCTGCACAGAGCGAGCGTCGCACTTCCCTTCCACGTAGCCACCAGAGACGCGCCGACATCGGTAGTACAGATAACGGCCGCGCTGCTGCGCGTGCCCGACCATCGGCGTGCCGCAGTTTAGACAGCGAAGGTACCCCCGGAGGCGATATTGATGGCTCGGCCGACCTCGCAGCCGTCGATCGGGGTCCTGGAGAATTTCCTGCACCTTCGCAAACTGCTCCTGACTGATAATGGCCGGAGTCGCGTCGGCGACTTCGATCCACTCGTTCGCATCTCTTTCCGTCACCACCCGCCGCTTTTTCCCTGACCGGGCATCGCGGGTCGTCGTCACCTGGAGCCGTCGGTAGATGGTGCGTCCCGTATAGGTTTCATTTTCCAGGATCCGGCGCACCGTCAACGGGTGCCAGAGACCACCTCCTTGGGCGGGGATCCCATCCCTAGCTAGATCGCGGGCGATGCCGTGACAACTTCCATTTCGACAGAATTCATCGAAGATTCGCTGCACGACCGCGATTTGCTCGGGATCGATTTCTCGACGCCCGGTCTGGCGGTCATACCGGTATCCGTAGCAGCCCTTGCCTGTCCCTTGTGGAATGCGACCGGAGCGAGCCCGTTCCGCCTTCCCTCGCATCGTGCGTTCGGCAATCTTCTCTCGTTCAACTTCGGCGATGAACGCTCGTGCGGCAAGGATGAAGCGTCCGATGGCCGTATCTTCAAATTTCTCCGTCACGAACTCCAGCCGGACACCAGCGGTCTGTGCTTCATCGAACAGGACTCCGATGTGATTCTGGTTTCGCGAGAGGCGGTCGACTGCGTACGCTATGACCACGTCCACGTGGCGGTCCCTCAGCTGGCGGCGGATGCGGTCGATGCCTGGTCGATCGAGGCTGAAGCCGCTCGCGGAGTCCCGAATCGTGTCAACGACCGTCCAACCGTTCGCCTTGGCGAAGTCCCGGCAGGCGCGCTCCTGCGTCTCCAGCGAAGTTCCGTCTCGTTCTTGAGCATCTGTGGAAACGCGAGCATAGAGGATGACGCGCATTGTTGTTGCCCTCTCAGACTGGACTATGACGGCGACCTCGTCAGCCCCGATTCACCTGACTAAGGCCGGAGGTCCGCCAACCTTGTGTGCTTTGTGCACACCTCGGTAGCGCGGGCACCATCCTTTGCGGGCGGCGATGCCGCCCGCGTGGAAAACGGTGGTAGCGCCGGTAGTATACCAGAACGGCCTTGCATTGCTGACCGGCCAGGTCCCGGCGAGGACCGTACATCACCTCAACCCCCAGGATCTCACCAGGATGCTCAAGCGCGTCGGCAGCCCTCACGGTTGCCGGAAGGATTCCGGTGCTGTGCCGTCGTCGCAGTCGCCGGCTGCATCGCACCCAGATTGGTCACCAGCCGGGAGGCTGATATCGGTGAGGATGCGACGCCACAATCTGTCCCATGCCACGCTGCGGGGGCCTTCAATCCAGAGGACGCGCCTCGCAAGCGATGTCTCGGGTTCAGTATGGCGCGTGGTGTGTTGTTCGATAATCATGGCGGTGGTCCTCCACGCCCTCTTTCCCAAGGGCGCTAGGGCCTCTCCGCCGGCCCGAGCACATCTTCATTTACTTACTCCGTGGTCACGGTGAGCTTGATGTCGAACCCGGTGTTGCGGCGGAAAATACGAATGGTAATCTCGCCTTCGGCCTGTGCCAGCAGCGATTGTTTGGCGAGGATCTTCGACCGCACGTCCTCGGCAAGGCGCCGGACCTGGTCAGCGCTTAGTTCCTGCATAGGTTCCTCCGTTCACCTGAAGTGTGGATGCGGCCGCCGGGCGGGCAAGTGCCCCACGTGCTGGAACAATCGGCCAGTGCCGACGAACCGAGAACGCTGCGTCCGGCTCTCGCCAGATCGGGCCCAACAGCCCATGCGGGTTGCGCCCGTCGGTGATCCGCCATTCACAGGTCAGCAACAGGGGCAGCGGTCCGCCGCGACCCGTGGCTGCCATGAGGGCAGCGCGGGCGATGCGCTCTTCGGCCGCATGGTCCCGCGTCACGATGAGAATGGTCGGGAAGCCCTCATAGTCCTCCTGGTATCGCCCGCTGACGAGGTATTTGTGATAGGCAGCAAACTTCTCGAGGTAATCGATGACCCCCATGGTGCCGCGGTCATATTCGAGGAAGAAGCCGTACAGCTGGCTCGCATGGCGGTACACGCCGTACCCGTCCGGCCGCACATGGCGCCGAGTGCACATGCGTTCGCTCTGCCATTCCACGAGGAGGTCATCGCCGCCGGCCTTCGCCAGACGTTGCGCTGTCGCACTGAGACGGACGAACATGGCGTCGGCGCCCAGCGTATGGGCCAGGTTCTTCAAGAGTTTCCGGCGCGCGCCAACCGGGGCCTGCGGGCCACCACCGACCAGACCGATCCAGCGCACGGCGACGGCCACCGACAGCCCCAGCTGGCCGGCCGCGACCGTCAGCCCGGCAGCCGTCAGTTCCACGAGATCATGCGCGCTGTTGTCATCCGATAACCGGGTGCTTTCCTTCTCGTGGGCCTCCACGGTGCGCAGGAGTCCCCAGTGAACAAGGCGCTCCCAGCGCCGGCCGGTCGTGGTGCGGTCCCATCCCAGCACCGTGGCGAGCGAGTCCGCGGGAAGAAAGGGGTGCCGCCCCACAGTATCCAGGAGTCGGCGATCTGCCGGTGTAAGCTGCAAGAGGATGCTGCCATCGTCCTGCATGGCGCTCACTCCCGGGGAAACCTGAAGTCCGGGTGCTACCAGGCGGGGCAGGGCGACCGCACCCCGTCGGAGCCGGAGACGGGGTACCCGGACCTGCCGCACGAGATCGTGCGCTGGCTGCAGAGAATGGCCGGGAACGTCGACCAGGCCGTACAGGCCGCTGCTCATGTCGCTCCAGGTGGTGACCCAGGCGCCCAGCGGCGCTTCACGCCGAACGCTGCGCACCTCCTCAAGCAGCGCCTGCCAGCCCTGGGCGCGCCTGCTGCCGGTTGTGGCGATCACGATCCAGGGGAAGCCGTGTCCCACGGTCGCGCGCAGAACCAGCAGATGGTCCAGGGTCGGGCGGTAGATGCGAAGCGGAAGGTCGCCCAGGTCGGGCAGCAACAGGTACGCCGCACTTGTCCCGTCCCATTCCAGGGCGGCATATGCGGGCACCTGCACGGTGACCGCTGCCTTGGCCGTCGGGCGCTGGTAGCGCCTCCGCCACGGTCGCTCCCATGCCAGGAGGTTTGGATGACCCGGTCGGGAGGACGCCACGGCCGCCAGCAACTCGTAGATGGCGACGAGCCGGGGGAGGCCGGGTAGGAGCGCAAGGAGGTCCCGGCGGCGCAGGCCGTTGCGGCGGGCGAGGGGCTCCGGCTCAACCTGCTGGTCGAGCGCGACGACGGCCAGGCCGAGATCGGTGAGGTAGAGGAGCTGGGGCGCGTGGCCGGGCCGGAACGGAGGCCGGACCCCGGCAACCAGCCCTGCTCCTCGCAACTGCTGCAGCATGCGGTAGACGCTCCTGCCGCCCCGCAGCCCAGCAAGTCGTTCGATGGTGCGCTCCGGGAGCAAGGGGAGACGGGCCAGGAGGAGCAGGGTGCGGCGGCTGCCGGGCCGCGACTCGAGCCAGCGCAGCGCCCGTTCCGCATCATCCCAGGAGAGCCTCCTTGTCATGCCAGCTCTCCGTGCTCGTTCGTACCACGGTCGCCCCGCTTACGTTCCTCCTCTGACGGAGGCCCCGTCTCGTCTGACGGAGGCCCTGCATCGGCCGTTTCCTCGCTCATCCCTTCAGGCTGAAAGAGCGTCCCCTGGTGAACGTCCGGTCCGGGTCGCTTACCCGCCCGGTTATCGCTGCGATTCCGCTTTCCGGCTGCGGGGTCTTCCGGGTCCGGGTTCTCGGTGGTCGCCTCCGTGCCGCGAGCGATGCCAGCGCCGCCCTGCCCGGGCTGGCTCTGGTCCTGCAGCGTGCGCTTCGCCTGCTCGATCTGCGCTAGAGCCGAGCGGAGGTCCTCCTCGACCGCAGTCCAGTGACGGCCATACATTGCGGCGGAGGCCGCGGCGAGCTGACTGGCGACCGCGGGGTCCGTGTCCAGGGGAGGGTCGAGCCGGACTGAGAAGGTAGGCAGTCGCTCCCCACCCGCGGAGAGCCGTACATAGCACTGGTGCTCCCCCAGCGCGATCAGGTCCTGCTCGTCTACGCCCTCCCCCAGCTCGCGGACAAGATACCGAGCGTCCTCGGCGCTGGTGTGAAAGGCGAACAGCCCATCCAGGTTGGCGAAGACCGCTCCCCGGAGTCCGCGGTGGTGTTCCCGGTCGAGCGTTTCCAGGCGTGACAGGCTCTGGGTGGCGAGAATGAGGTTGGCCCCGTACTTGGCAAGCTCGCCGAGGATCCCCTCATAGTCGGCGCCCGGCATCGTGTGAAATTCGTCCACCAGCAAGGTCACCGACCGCCGCTCTGCTGCGTCAAGTGATGCCTGCTCAGCAGTCGCCAGGCTCACGAGGTTGAGCAGCGTTGCGCCGATGAGCCCCGCCGTGTCCTCACCGACCTCGCCCTTGGCGGTGTTCATGATGACGATGGCGCCGGTACGCAGCCAGGCGTAGGGGTCGATCGTCGAGCACGGCTGGCCGACGATGGCCCGCGCGGCCCGGCTGCCCGCGAACCGCTGGATCTTCGTCTGCACCGGATTGGCGACTTCGATCTGAAGCCGCCGGTCAAGCAGGTCGTAATAGCCCGACCACCAGGAGGTAATCACCGGATCGCTGACCTGTGCTACGAGGCTACGCCGGAACGCCGTGTCCACCAGCAGGGCCGGCACTTCCAGAATCGTGTGCTGCCGGCTCCGCCCGGCGGGATCCGCCGTGCAGATTGCCTGGTTCACTTCGTAGAGCGTGAGCAAGGCATACCGAAAGGCACTTTCCATACGGGGGCCCCAGAAGCCCTCGAACTCATGCCGGAAGATGGACAGGGCATTGGACACTGCCTTGTCCCGGTCACGGAACAGGCCGGTGTCCAGCAGATTCAGGCCGAACGGGCGCTGGCGCTCGGCGACGTCGAGATAGATGACGTCACCGCGCCGGTCAGGAGGCACCGCGCCCAGGGCCGTGCGGGCCAGGTCATGATGCGGATCGATGAGCACGACGGCGGACGCTCCCTGCCCGGGCGCTCTATGCTCCATGAGGTAGCGCGCCAGCCGTACCATCAGAGAAGATTTGCCGCGCCGGGTCTTGGCCACCAGGAGCAGATGGCGGCGCAGCAGTTCGTCGGGCAGGGCGACCGGCACCCGCCGTCCCTGGTGCGTCGAGACACCGATCGGGCAGCCCCGGGCCACGGTGACCGGGAGCGGCAGCCGCTGGCGTGCGGTCGTGCGCTCGATCATCGGCACGTCGGTCTGGGCCTGCGGGAGGTGCCAGAGACCCGCCAGCTCCCGCGTGGTGAGCACGGCCGCCGCACGCCATGACGGCAGAGGCGCGAGCTCTCGCAGGTCGCGGCCTCCGACGTCCAGCCGGCGCGGCACCAGCCCGTTCCCGGACGCCAGGTTGAACTGCCGGTACGCTGCAGCAAGGCGCTCCACCCGGGCGCGGACCTCCGCTGGGGGCGCATCGGCAGGGGCGAAGACCGCGAGGCGCACCTGGCTGACGTACGCCGGGCGGCTCACCTTTTCCTGCACCAGCCGTACGTCGTAGATGGGCTTCGCATTCAGGCGCCGCACGAGCCAGAAGGCGAGCGGCAGCCCCACGAGGACGCTGAGACCGAGGACGCCCAGCGGGAGCCGGTCGCCGGCGCGGTACCAGTCATACGCCTGCATGGCGAGGAGGAACGTGAAGAGCAGCCCGGCGAGCAGGAAGACGCTGGTCAACGATGTGTCGGCAGTACTCTCCCGGCGTTCTGCCGCGAGTGGATGTTCCACCGCAAGGCGCAGGTATCCCTGGCACCAGTCATCCGGCGCGGGCCGGAGTACCAGCTGCGCCAGCGCCCGCCATCCGTCCGGCACGTCACCCAGCGCGGCCAGGATGCCGACGACCGGGTCAGCCTGGGGACTGCGACCGGCATCAACGTCACCGTCGCGGAAGGTGCGCAGCGGCAGGTACTCCGGCTTCTGGAGCCGTAGCACGCACGCAGCCACCTGCTCGTCCGGCCTGGTCCGAGCCGGGTCCAGGCCGGGGTACTCTTCCAGGTCCAGCGGGCGGAGCTCAGCCTGCGGGTATGCCGCCCCGAGCTGGTCCAACAGGTGCCGCTGCACCAGGGGACTTCCGGTCCGAACCAGGAACCAGCGTGCCTGGCTCGTTCCGGCGATCTCCAGGCTGAACGGCTCAGCCAGGGAGATGGCTGCGAACAGGTTTTCCGCCGGGGTCATCGTCGCCACGTTCGTCCGCGGCGTGACGATCTCCACCAGATCCGTCTGCGGCAACGGCCGCGTGCGCCTTTCAATCGCGATGCGCATACCGAAGCTCCCTGGCGGACTGCCGCTCGTCCCCGTCGCCGAACCCGCTCGGGCCGGGACGGCCACCGAGGCGCGCCCACAGAATGACATCGAGCTCATCCACGACCGTCCAGAGCTGGCCCGAGGTGCAGCGCTTCCAGGGCCGCCGGGCGCACTGCTCGGTAAACGTGATGGCCGTGCGACAGGGCCAGCCGATCTGACGGCCATACCGGAGAATCCTGGCGCGCAGCGCGGCGCGCTGCTGCTGCTCATCCATGGTCGAGAAGGTAAAGTTAGCGTGCGTGCTCATGGGTGTCCTCCATTCGTGTCTGGCGCCGGGTTGCCGCGAGCAGGCGGAAGAAGTTCCGCTGTCCCTCGGGCTGCCGGCTCACATCGTTGAGATCACAGCCGTCCGGTAGTTGCAGTGGCTGAAAGCGGTCTCCGAGTTGTTCCGCGAAGCGCCGGGCCGCGGCCCTCCCGGGGTCGTCCCCGTCCAGGACCCCGTACACCACGCGGGCACGGGCGAGAAACCCGAGACGCTCTGCGGGCAGGTGGGTGCCGCAGGGACTGAAGGCCGGCAGCTTCCAGGCAACGCCGGTGAGATAGTCGAACACGCCTTCGCACAGGAAGGCCTCACGCTGGCCGGCGGCGCGCTCCATGCCGAGCACGGGCCGCTCGCCGCCGAGCGCCAGGTACTTCGGCCGCTCGGCATCGTCGTCGATACTACGTCCGATGAACCAGATGCACTGGCCCCCACGCAGTTCGGGGACGACAATGCGCCCGGCGAGGAATTCCGGGAGGGCGGAGGCGTGTCCACTGCCGCTGGCTTTGCGCAGCAGCCCGAGGTCCTGCGCGACCCGCAGACCGGAGCGGCGGCGTAGGTATGCCTCCAGGGAGTGTCCGTCGGCGAAGCCGAGCGCACACTGGCGGATGACCCAATCCGGGATGCCGCGTCCGCGGACATAGGCGAGGGCGCGGGGCTCCCGCCAGAGGGAATGCTGGTACAGGGCGCAGGCAGTGTTCATGACCACCTGCTCCTCCAGCGTCAGCCGGTCCCACCGACGCTCGCGCGGGGATGCCGGATGCGGTGCGGGCGGGGGACTGACCGTGGCCGGGCTGCGCTCCTCCAGCCGCCGGCATGCCTCGCCGAAACTCAGGTTCTCCCGCCGCCGGACGAAATCGATCACGTCACCGCCGACCGCGCAGCGGAAGCAATACCAGCTCTGATTCTCGGCATAGACGTGCAGGTTGGGACGTCCCTGGTCGTCGTGGAACGGGCAGCGGCCAACCAGGGCCCGACCGCTCGGCCGCAACTCGATGCCGTAGTCGGTGATGACCGCAGCGAGCGGCCGGGTGCGGCGCAGCGCCTGGACGTCGTAGCGGATCGGTATCATGGCCGTCATCAGAGCCCTCCCTCACCGTTGGGCGGGCTCAGACGGCGACGGGGCATCGGACGGGACGCGTTCCGGTCAAGCCACTGCGCGGGCCGTATGCCAGGGCCAACTGCGGCGGCCTCTGCCGAAGCCGCAGTCTGTTCGGCGAGCTCACGCGGGGCCGTCGTCGCGAGCCGGTGCTCCGCCGCACTCGCCTCAACCCGCAGCGCGACGTGGCTGCTCCGGGCAAAGAAGAGGCCCTCTCCTTTGCCGGCAGCCAGCAGGAACTGGCGCTCCTCGGGCGACAGCTGGAAGGCGGCGACCACCGGGTCGATGGTCGAGCTGTCCTGCTTCATGAGGAACTTGAGAGAAGCGTTAGTCAGGACCGTGCGGCCATGCTCGGATCCCAGGAAATCCGCGACGTCCTGGGTAATCGTTACCAGCCCGAGAAAGTACTTCCGGGCGCGGCGGGCCATGCCCGCGAGGAACTCACCGCCCTCAGGGTACTGCACCAGCGTCCAGGCTTCGTCGATAATGAGGAGCCGCGGCCGGCGCGACCGCCGCACCTGGTTCCAGACGAAGCTCGTAATCAGGTGAATGCCAAGCGGGCGCAGTTCCCGCTCCAGCGCCTGGAGATTGAACACGACCATGCGCCGGTCCAGAGCCACATTGGTCGGTGCCGAGAAGAGCCCGGCCAGCGAGCCTTCCACGTACCGGCGCAGGCGCGTGGCGAGATCGGCCGCCACATCGCCCGGACACTCGCGCAGTACCGTATACAGATCCGCCAGTACCGGGGTGGGCTGACTATGGCTTGCCGGGTCGCCGGTGATGCCCGCCCTGGCGTAGGTCTGGTAGAGCGCCTGGTCCAGCACCGCGCCTTCATGGGCGCTCAGGCGCCGGCCCGGCTCGGCGAGCATCAGTTCGAGCAGTCCCTGCAGCGCAGCTACCTGCTCGGACAGCGGGTCCCTCCCCTCCTCGCTGGTGTCCGCCGGGGGCAGATCGAACGGATTGATGTGCTGTGCCGACGAACTGGCGAGGCGAACGTACTGTCCGCCCACCGCCGCACAAAGCGTGCGGTACTCGTCCTCCGGGTCGATCACCAGGAAGTCGACCCCCACCAGGAGGTTGCGCAGCGCCATCAGCTTGGTGAAGAAGGACTTGCCGGCGCCGGACTTGGCGAAGATGACGGTATTTGCGTTCTCCAGGCTCTCATCGAAGGGATCGACCAGCACGGGGGAGTGGTTATGCC